>CAIJFT010000037.1 GCA_903820035.1 uncultured Opitutia bacterium | reverse complement strand
TGTTGGAAACCGTCTTCGCGTTGAGGATGCCCAGGCCCCAGTCAAAACCAGCGCAGGCCAAATACGCCCCGGCACAAACTCCGAGATAACCGCCACCGCCCGCCACAAAGCGTCGTACATTTTGACGTCCGGCCTCACCCAGCGCCTTGGCTTGGGCGCTGCCGCTGCCACCGGAAAAAATAATCAGGTCGTAACCGGAGAGATCGGCGGTGCCCAACGCGGCGGGTTTCAGTGCTGTCACGAGGGCCCCCGCCAGTTGCCGGGCCAGGGCCGAGACCGCGGCGATGCCTTTCTCCCCGGAGCCGGGACCGTCGTAGATCGCAATCTTGAGCGGACGAACGTGGGTGGGAGGCGAAAACAGATTGGATGCGTTGACCCCGTCGGTGGCCCAGGTAGGCCCGGCGCACACCAGTACGGTGAGAGCCAATAACACGGAACGAATACGGCGCATGCGGCAGTTTGTTGGAGCGGAGCGCCGAATGGCGAGAAACGAAAACGCGCGGGCAAGCCGGAGCGCGCATTCGCAAATGAAAAGAGCGCGCCGCAAATGCGGCGCGCTCTTTTTGCAACAAACCCAAACGCCGGAGCGCCTAGTTTGGAATAAGGATCGGCTTAGTAGTCCATGCCGCCGCCCGGGGGATGCCCGTGACCGCCGGCCGGAGCTTCCTTCTTCTCCGGAATCTCGGTGATCATGCACTCGGTCGTCAGGAGGAGACCGGCGATCGAAGCCGCGTTCTGGAGCGCGGTACGGGTGACCTTCGTCGGGTCAACTACACCGGCCTTCACGAGGTCCTCGAACTTGTCGGTCGCCACGTTGTAGCCGAGGTTGCCCTTGGAACTGAGGACTTCCTTGACCACGACGCCGCCGTCGATGCCCGCATTGGCGCAGAGCTGCTTGAGCGGATGCTCAATGGCGCGGCGCACGATCTGGGAACCGATCTTCTCGTCACCCTCGAGCTGGAGGTTGTCGATGGCCTTGCCGGTGCGGAGCAGCGCAACGCCGCCACCCGCCACGATACCTTCTTCAACCGCCGCGCGCGTGGCGTGGAGGGCGTCTTCGACGCGGGCCTTCTTTTCCTTCATTTCAACTTCGGTGGAGGCACCGACGTTGATAACGGCAACGCCGCCGGCCAACTTGGCGAGGCGCTCCTGGAGCTTCTCGCGGTCGTAGTCGGAGGTGGTTTCGTCGATCTGGCGGCGGATTTGCTTCACGCGCGCCTGGATGTCGGAGGACTTGCCCGAACCTTCAACGATCGTGGTATTTTCCTTGTCGACCACGATGCGCTTGGCGCGACCGAGATCGGCGACCTGGATGTTCTCCAACTTGATGCCGAGGTCTTCGGTGATGCACTTGCCGCCGGTGAGGATTGCAATGTCCTCGAGCATCGCCTTGCGGCGATCGCCGAAGCCGGGAGCCTTGACCGCACACACGTTGAGCGTGCCGCGGATCTTGTTCACGACGAGGGCCGCGAGGGCTTCGCCTTCCACTTCCTCGGCAATGACGAGGAGGGGCTTGCCCGCCTTGGCGACGGTCTGGAGCAGCGGGAGCATGTCCTGGAGGCTCGAGATCTTCTTCTCGTGGATCAGCACGTAGGCGTCCTCGAGGACCGCTTCCATCGCCTCGGAATTCGTGGCGAAGTACGGGGAGAGGTAGCCCTTGTCGAACTGCATGCCCTCAACGACGTCGAGGGTGGTCTCGATGGACTTGGCCTCTTCGACGGTGATGGTGCCGTCCTTGCCGACCTTATCCATGGCGTCGGCAATGATGTTGCCGATGGTCTCGTCCCAGTTGGCGGAGACGGTGGCGACCTGGCGGATTTCCTCGCGGTCGTTGACCTTCTTGGAAACGCGCGCGAGCTCGGCGACGGCGGCCTCAACGGCCTTGTCGATGCCCCGCTTGAGGAAGATCGGGTTGGAACCCGCGGTCACGTTCTTCAGACCTTCGCGATAGATGCCCTCGGCGAGGACGGTTGCGGTGGTGGTGCCGTCACCGGCGGCGTCGCTCGTCTTGGAAGCGACTTCCTTCACCATCTGCGCGCCCATGTTCTCGTAGGGATCGGGCAATTCGACTTCCTTGGCGACGGTCACGCCGTCTTTGGTGACGGTGGGCGAGCCGAATTTCTTGTCGATGACGACATTGCGGCCCTTGGGGCCGAGGGTGACTTTAACCGCCTTGGAGAGCAGCTCGACACCGCGGAGGATACGCTGACGAGCGCTCTCGTCGAACAGGAGTTGTTTAGCAGCCATGTGGATCTAGTGAGTTTTGTTGGTTGAAGTATGGAAGAAGCAGACCGCTCAACCGATGACGCCGAGGATATCGTCCTCGCGCACGAGCGTGTACTTCTTTTCGTCGAGCTTAACTTCGGTGCCGCCGTACTTGCTGATGAGTACGCGATCGCCGACCTTAACCTCGAACGGAGCGACCTTGCCGTCGTCGCCCTTCTTGCCGGTGCCAAGGGCGATAACCTTCGCCTCCTGGGGCTTTTCTTTAGCGCTGTCCGGGATGATGATACCACCGCGGACCTGCTCTTTTTCTTCGATATGCTCCACGAGGACGCGGTCCCCGATCGGCTTGATGTTAACTTTAGCCATTTTGTTTTGGGTTTTGGGTTGAAGGATGAAGTTACTGTCTTAGTCGGGATCAAAGCGCCCCGGCCGCGGACCATCCGCGGCGGGAACGCAAAGGGTGAATCAAGAGCCTTACTTCTTCTTGTCTTCGTCGACGACCTCAAAGTCGGCATCGACGACGTCGGCCTTTTTCTCGGTCTTCTTGGGCGCTCCTTCGGGCTTGGCCGAGGGGCCGTCCGAAGCCGGTTGACCGGCGTCCGTAGCACCGGCCGCTTGGCCGGCCTTTTGGGCTTCCTGATAAATTTCGCCGCCGACGGCGGTGAGCTTCTCCATCGCCGCTTTCATGCGTTCGAGGTCGTTGCTCTCGAGTTCCTTCTTGGCGTCGACAATGGCCGCTTCGCCCTTGGACTTGATCGCGGCCGGGAGCTTATCGCCGGAATCCTTAATCGTCTTCTCTAGCTGATAGACTGCGGAATCGAGCTGATTCTTGGTCTCGACGGCCTCCTTGCGCTTCTTGTCTTCCGCTGCGTGCAACTCAGCTTCCTTGGTCATCTTTTCGACCTCTTCCTTGGAGAGACCAGAGGAACCCTGAATCGTGATCTTCTGGTCCTTGCCGGTACCCAGGTCCTTGGCGGAAACATGGAGAATGCCATTCGCGTCGATGTCGAAGGTGACCTCGATCTGGGGCATGCCGCGCGGCGCCGGCGGAATGCCGTCGAGGCGGAAGGTGCCGAGCACCTTATTGTCACGAGACATCGGACGCTCGCCCTGCAGGACGACAATTTCAACCGAAGGCTGGCTGTCGCTGTAGGTGGAAAACGTCTGGGTCTTCTTCGCCGGGATCGTTGTGTTGCGGGGGATCATCGCCGTCGCCACCTGACCCGCGGTTTCGATCCCGAGCGTCAACGGCGTAACATCGAGGAGCAGCACATCGCGAACTTCGCCCTTGAGCACGCCTCCCTGCACGGCCGCGCCAATTGCCACGACCTCATCCGGGTTCACCCCTTGGTGAGGGGGCTTGCCACCGAGTTGCTTGGCGATGTCGACGACCTTGGGCATGCGCGTCATGCCGCCCACCAAAACCAACTCGTCGATCTGCGCGGAGCTCAGCTCGGCGTCCTTCAAGCACGCCTTGAACGGAGGCATACAGCGCTCGAAAAGCGTTTCACAAATCTGCTCCATCTTGGCGCGGGTGAGCTGGATATTCAGGTGCTTCGGGCCGGAAGCATCCGCGGTGATGAACGGGAGATTGATGTCGACCGATTGCGTCGAAGACAGGGCAATTTTCGCCTTTTCCGCCTCTTCCTTCAGACGCTGAAGCGCCATCGGGTCTTTGCGGAGATCAATGCCGTTTTCCTTCTTAAAAGTATCAACGAGCCAACCGATCAGGGCGTCGTCCCAATTGTCGCCGCCGAGGTGCGTGTCGCCGTTGGTCGCCTTGACCTCGAAAACGCCGTCGCCGATCTCGAGCACCGATACGTCGAACGTGCCGCCGCCCAAGTCGAACACCGCGATCTTCTCATCCTTTTTCCGCTCGAGGCCGTAAGCCAGGGAAGCCGCCGTAGGCTCATTGATAATACGCATCACCTCCAGCCCGGCGATCTTGCCGGCGTCTTTCGTGGCCTGGCGCTGGGAATCGTTAAAATAGGCCGGAACCGTGATAACCGCCTGGGTTACTTTTTCACCCAGATAAGCTTCGGCATCAGCCTTCAACTTACCCAAGACGAACGCCGCGATCTGCTGGGGGGCAAACTGCTCCACCTTGTCGCCAACCTGCACCTCGATGTAGGCGTCGCCATTCTTCCCCTCGACCGTCTTGAAAGGCATGTTCTTTGCCTCTTCGCGGACTTCAGTGAACTTGCGCCCGATGAAGCGCTTGGCGGAAAAGACCGTGTTGCGAGGATTCGTGACCGCTTGCCGTTTGGCCGCCTGACCGACCAATCGCTCGCCCGATTTTGTGAAGGCTACGACCGACGGAGTGGTACGTGCGCCTTCCGCGTTGGGGATAACCACGGGTTCGCCACCTTCCATAATGGCCATGCACGAATTAGTGGTTCCAAGATCAATACCGAGAATACGGCTCATACGCCCTCCATAGCAACGGCTGTGCCTCTAGTATCTAATTATACTTAACTTACTGATATTCATTATCTAGAAACTTATCACACGCCTTGGGGCGCACGGTGATTTGAACCCAAAAGGGCCAAAGTGTCCCACAATTGAGCCAGCCCTAAAGAATCTGCGCCAATTCACTGGCACAGTTGAACTCAGCCCGATGACACCTACGGTGCCGCCATGGAGATGGAAATCACGCTGCCAAGCGAAGTCCCAGTAATGACGTTACCCAACACCGCCTTTTTCCCCCAGGCACTGATGCCGCTGTACATTTTTGAGCCTCGCTACCGTCAAATGCTGCGGAATGCGCTCAGAACCGACCGACTCTTCGCGGTCGCAGGACTGAATAAGCAGGAAGGGGATCACACCGAGGCCTTCGAACCACCCCACCGGGTCGCAACCGTCGGAATCATTCGCGCGTGTCAGGAAAGCGGTGACGGCACGTCCCATCTACTACTCCAGGGGCTCTGCCGGGTGGAAATCATCCGAGTGATCCAAGATGACCCTTACCGCCTGATTCAGGTCCGCGCCCTGACGAGCGAGGTCGGAGGCACAGAGAACGAGAATGAACTCCTCCGCCAGGAAGTGGCCCGCTTGCTCGGCATAAAACTGCGCCTCGCCGCCATACCCGATTCGGATATGACCTCGTTCCTGAAGACGGTCACCGACCCCGAAGCGTTCGTCGACATCGCCGCGTTCAGCCTCTGCGAAGATCCGAAGTTCAAGCAACTCCTGCTCGAAACCCTCGATATCCGGCGACGACTGCAGCTTTTCGGGGCGCGGCTGAGGTCGGAGATCGAGCAGCTAAAGCTTCGGCTAAGGCTACAGGGCAATTTGCCCGACGAGCGGATTACGGAAAATTAGGCCGGTGTGCTGTTTTTTACGGAGTTTTACCACCGTGTATCCGGTTGCCGCTGGCGAAAAGACGATCGCCGTTCACGCTCTCGCCCCGTATGAACGCCACCGAGCAGTTCTCCATTCTCGTCGCCGACGATGAACCCGGCATCCGCGACTTGCTCGCTAGCTGGCTAGGCGGACGAGGGCACGCCGTCGCCTGCGCCGACTCCGGCCAGACCGCGACGCGAATGTTAGAGCAGCAACGCTTTGATCTGGTGATCACCGATGTGGTGATGCCCGACGGGGACGGTTTCGAACTGATTCCCGCCGTCCGCAAAGCGCAACCGGGGGCAAGGATTCTCGTCATTTCAGGCGGCGGAAAATACATTCCCAGCAATGATTGCCTGAGCTTGGCGCGAGGCCTGGGCGCTCACGCCGCCCTGCTTAAACCGTTCAATTGGGAACAGGTGCGTTCAGGTATTCTCCAGGCGATGCCCGCCTTCGACCGACCCCGGCCGTAGGCAGCGGTCGCAGCGCGCTTCGATCACGTCAGGCCCGATCGCCTCCGCGGCTTTCCACCCCTCGCGGGGGAGAGCAACGGTCTGTTTCGGAGAAATAATCGCTCCCTTTAGTGCGGACCAAGGTGTCCGACGGGCCGTCGCGTTTGAATTCACCGATGCCCACCTGGCTCCCTACCCCCAAGTCCGCATCAATCAACTGCGGTGCAAAGTCGAACCGGCCGCCGCACGAGCCGGAACCAATCCAACGCCGCCGGAGCGTTGCCCTCGGGCGCGCCGGTTGGTCCGCGGGGCCAAAAGCACTTGCCCGTAACGATGTCCACTAGTCCGTCGCCATCAACGTCCACCAACTTAACCGCGCGGATCTCGGAAAATGCCACTCCGTATCGGTTCTCGGCCGGCTGCTGGTCCATGCAAAGGTGCGGTTTGAATTCGAGGTTTCGAGCGGACCGCGGCTCATTTCGTTGCTCGTACTAGGCCAGACCTAAACCATGCGCGGCGAGGGCGGTGATCAGGTCAGACAGACCGTCACCAATTACGTCATACGCGACTATCTGCGCGGCGGCCGAAGCAGAAAATACGGCGGAATGCCCAAGCCGGGTCGCCGGCCAGCGGCGCCGGCTGATAAGACCAACCGTCCTTAGAAATCAGCTCAGGCCGCCCGACCCGGGTGATATCCCCGAGGCCAAGACCGTGGGTAAACCGCCGCTTCGCCGTCGGATTCTTACAATCCGGTGAGGTCGCCGAAACTTGGTGACTTGTTATCGACCTCGTCGAGTACCGTGTGCCTTTCCCCCCAGCCTCGGCTTCCTCGCCTGATTCACGTATCGATCCGACGGCGCGTGGGCAGACCAAAGGTGAGCAAGTCGATCCACCCGCCAACGTCGAAATTGCGGTCACCAAAAGCCGAGCCCTCGCCACAGTAGTACGATTCCAGGTCCTGTTTCTGGAGAGCCGGCCAACGAGCTGCAGCGCCCACCGACGACGACGGCGCGATTCGGGCGCCCGCGCGGAGTCGAAGTTTCGAGGTCATACCCACACTCGTCCCGCCCAAATCCCACGGTCAAGCGTGCCGCACACCGAATAGCGCCCGCCCATCCGCCACAACTTTTGGCCGAGCCCAGCGTCAGACGGAAAACGTCATGATGAGCGAACCCGAACGAAACTATTTCAGGCAAGAAGCCGGTGCGGCCGCGACCGCGGCCCTCGCGAACGGGGTGGACATCCGCACCGCCTTGGAGTCCCGATTTGGCGAGGCGCGAAGGCATCATCCGGACGAAGAGGATCGTCTCCTCGCCCTGTGGGATGAGCTCACGTCCCGACCCCAGGTATAGCCCGGCAAAATGCCCTGGTCGCGGCGGGGAGTTCGCTTGAGCGTGGCTCGGCTATTCCCCACGTTGGCCGCCATGCCCCCACGCCTGTTCCTGCTTTTTGGTTTTTTTGTAACGCTGGCGTTTGCGCCGTTGTTCGCCGCCCCCGCGTTCGCCACGCTGCCGACGTCGACCAAGCGCGTGCTGTTTCTGGGCGACAGCATCACGTACGGCGGTCACTACACGGTTTGCGTCGAGGCCTATTTTGCCACCCGCGCACCAGACCGTAAGGTTGAGTTCATCAACGTCGGACTCTCCAGTGAGACGGTGGCCGGTCTCTCCGAACCAGGCCACGCTGGCGGAAAATTCCCCCGCCCGGACCTGCACGAACGGCTCGCACGCATCCTCGCCCAAACCAAACCGGATCTGGTCTTCGCCTGTTACGGGATGAACGACGGCATTTATCTGCCGCTCGACGGGGCCCGATTCGCGGCCTTCCAGTCCGGCCTGCGCCGACTGCGCACCGCGGTCCTCGCCACCGGGGCCAACCTGGTGCATCTGACGCCACCGGTCTACGTCGACGTCAAAGGTAACGCCCCGACCTACGCCGCCGTTCTCGACCGCTACGCGGAGTGGATGCTACAGCAGCGGACCGCCGGATGGGACGTCGCCGATGTCCACGGCATGATGAAGGCAGAGCTCGCGGAACGGAGAAAAAACGCCCCGGGGTTTATGTTCGGACGCGACGGCGTGCACCCGGATGACGCCGGACACTGGGTCATGGCCCGCGCCCTCCTTTTGCATCTGGGCGCCAAGGATATTCCCCCTTGGGGCACCGCGGAGGAAATGTTGGCGGTCCGGGGCCAGGGCCCAGCGCTGCTCAAAGTCGTTCGCACGCGCTCCGAGCTCATGCGCGACGCCTGGTTGACCGCCACCGGCCATCAGCGCCCCGGTGTAAAGGCCGGCCTCACGCTGGCGGACGCACTCCGTCGCGACGCGGAGCTCCGAACCGAAATCAAAAACCTGCTCACCGGAGCGGCAGCGCACTGATTCCATCCCCATGATCCTTCGCCTACTCCTCGGCTTTACACTCGCACTCGCGGCCGGCCTCACCGCCCCCGCGGCGACACCGCGACCGACCAACTTCGTTTTTTTCCTGATCGACGACTGGGGCTGGACCGATGCGGCGAGCTTCGGCAGCCGGCTCTATGAGACTCCGCACATCGACCGGCTGGCGGCCCAGGGTATGAAGTTCACCCAGGCGTACTCGGCGTGCACCGTCTGCTCACCGACGCGGGCGGCCGTCATGACCGGAAAGTATCCGGCTCGCTTACACATCACCGACTATATCCCCGGCCACCGGCGGCCTTACGCGAAGCTTAAAATTCCGGATTGGACCCTCCATTTGCCGCTGGTGGAGCGCACCATCGCCGAGGAGCTGAAGGATCGCGGTTACACCACCGGAATTTTCGGCAAGTGGCATCTCGGGGACGAGGCCTTTTATCCGGAGAAGCAGGGCTTTGACGTAAACTTCGGCGGCTGCGCCATGGGCGCCCCGCGCAGCTATTTTCCGCCCTACGGGATTCCGAACATCACCGACGAAAAACCCGGTGAATTCCTGACCGACCGGCTCACCCGCGAAGCGCTCCGGTTCATCGAGTCCAACCAAGACCGACCTTTCTACGTCTACTTCCCCCACTACGCGGTCCACACGCCCCTCGCCGGCAAGCCGGAGGTCGTCGCCAAGTACCAGCAAAAGCTGGCCGCCGGCACCTATACCCAGACCAATCCGGTTTACGCCGCCCTCGTCGAGAGCGTGGACGATAGTGTGGGCGCCGTCATGCAGCGCCTCGCCGAGCTCAAGCTGGACCAAAACACCGTGATCATTCTCACCGGCGACAACGGCGGGCTGAGCGGCACGCGCAACGCCGAGGGCTGGCGGCCCGGACCGACGCGGAACGACCCGCTGCGCCTTGGCAAAGGTTCCGCCTACGAGGGCGGGGTCAGGGTTCCGCTCGTCGTAAAATGGCCGGGCGTGACCGCCGCCGGGAGTTCCAGCCCCACACCGGTGATCAGCGTCGACTACTTCCCCACCCTTCTGGAAATCGCCGACCAAGCCCAAGGCGCGGCGGCTGCCCCCCGGCCCGCCGCCGACGGCGAGTCGATCACCGCGCTTCTGCGGGGAGCCGATCGCCTCAAACGCGACACGCTGTATTGGCATTACCCCCACTACCATCCGGGCAGCGCCACGCCCTACAGCGCAGTCCGGGAGGGGGACTGGAAGCTCATCCACTTTTTCGAGGACAACCACAGCGAGCTCTACAACCTCGCCGCGGATATCGGAGAGAAGACGGACTTGGCGGCAGCCAACCCCGGCAAGGCCTCGGCACTGCGGGCCAAGCTCGACGCCTGGCGCACCTCCGTGAACGCCCAGCTCCCGACGGCGAACCCCGCCCATGATCCCGCGCGGGAATGGGACGCCGAGCGGCCCGCGGGCAAGGCGGCGGGCAAGGGCAAGAAGCGATAAGCCGCGGCCGAAGGGACCGCCTCTCGCTTGCGCGGGCGCACCGCTCAACCTGTCCCGCCGCCTCCGCCCGCGAAGTGTTGCTTTGCCGACCCACGGGCCCGATAGGCTTGCGGACGGATCGAGCGATCGAAACTTCCGCGCCGCTCCGCGAAACACTCCTTTCCGTGCCCCTCCACTCCCGCTTTTATCTCTCCTGGTTTGTCCTGAGCCTGATCGCCGGCAACCTTGCCGCACTGCACGCCGCAGCGCCGGGCAATCCGATTCTCGTCGCTTCCCTCAGCGCCTTGAAAGGTGCAATCAGCCGCGCGGAACCCGGCGACACGATTCTGCTCAAGGACGGCGTGTACACGACGAGCAGCCAGATCACGGTGAAACGCGGCGGAGCCGCGGGCAAACCGGTCACGATCGCCGCCGAGCATGACGGCGGCGCCGAGATCGCCGGCTCAAGCGGATTTACCATCAGCGAGCCCGCCGAGCACGTTGTGATCTACGGATTCAAACTCACCCACGCCGCAGGCAAGAACACCGTCGCAGCCGGGACACAGCACGTCCGCTTCACCCGAAATACCTTCCGGTGCGCCGGCGACGGATCCTATTTGTCGATTTCCGGAGACGACGTGCAAATCGACTACAACGACTTCGCCGAGAAGAACACCGCGGGCGCCATGGTCGCGATCGGCGGCACCGGCGGCCAGGTGGCCCGGCGAGTCTGGATCCACCATAACTACTTCCACGACCTGACGAGCGGCGTCGCCACACCCGCCGAGATGATTCGTTTCGGACTGAGCAATTCGGCTCTTTCCACCGGCAAGGGCGTGGTCGAACACAACCTCTTCGCGCGCTGCCGCGGCGAAAGCGAACTCATCTCCAACCGCTCCTCGGGCAACATATACCGCTACAACACCTTCCTCGACAGCCCGACCGCCAAGTTCTCACTGCGTCACGGCAACGACTGCGAGGTCTACGGCAACATCTTCAAGAATACCGAGGGGCTCCGCCTCTTCGGCGACCGGCACCAGGTGTACTCGAATTATTTCGAAGGGAACTACATCGGGATCAACCTCGGCAACGGCAGTGTCGACGTGTCCGCCGGCGGCGCCGCCAACGGCATGGACCGGCCCGACGATTGCATCATTGTTTTCAATACCTTCGTCGACAACCGCACCCACTACCAGATGAGCCGCCGCACCGTCGATCCGCTCGGCGCCCGCAATATCACGGTGGCGAACAACGTGTTTTCCGGCGGCGGGGTCGCCGCCCGCATCGAGGGTCCGTACCAAGGCGCTGTCTGGAGCGGCAATCTCGTCTGGACCAAGGCCGGCGCGGGCGACATCCCCGCCAACGGCTTCACCGCGAAGGACCCCCGCTTGGAGCCGGGCCCCGGCGGACTAAAGCGCCCGCCACCAGGCGCCGCGGCCACCGATTCGGCCGTGGGTTCGTTCCCCATGGTGAAGACCGACATCGACGGCCAACCACGCGGCGCGCAACCGAACCTCGGGGCCGACGAATTGAGCAACGAGCCGGTTTCCGCCACGCTGCTTTCACCGGCGGACGTCGGCCCAGGATCAAAATAACGCGTTCGGACCTCGACGGGGCGCGCCCCTTGACAACATTTTGCGCGGTTTGCACGGTGACACCTAGACGCATGAAAAAACACGCGATGTCCCCCCACTTCCGTCTGCTCGGCATCGCCCTACTCGCCCTCATCGTCGGACCGACGCCCCGGGCCCAAACGGCCGCGGAAGCGCCGACCGCCCGCTCGACGACGCCCGATGACCTCACTCCGTCCGAGCTCCTGAAATCCTACCTGCAGGTGCGCGAACAGCTCTACAGCGCCCAGCTCGCCATCATCAACAACCGGGTCGAGTCCGAATCCAAGGCCCGCGCTCAGTCCGCCGCCGTCGCCGAGAAACTTGAGGCGATCAAGTCAGCCATCGAGGCCGAACGCGAGGGGCACCGCCTCGAGACGCAGCGGGCCAACGCGGAACGCGAACGGCAACGCTTGGAAATGGAGCAGGCCAACCGCAACATACTCTGGATCGCCGGGGCCGTAGGCCTCGCCGGCCTGCTTGCCCTTCTGGTTACACCATTGATCCAGTGGCGCACGATGAACCGCATCACGGAGATCGTCGCCCTTCGCCCGCAACTGCCCGCTCCCGGCACGCCCAGTCTCCTCCCCGCCGAAGCTGGCGCCCCGCTCGAACAAACCGTCAACGGCTCCAATCAGCGCCTGCTCTCCGTCTTAGACCGGATGGAGCGCCGTATCCTCGAACTCGAACACACGGCAGGCCCCGCCGCCAATCCCGTCGCCGTCCCGCCTGTTTCCACCTCGACCACCTTCGCCAACGGCCAGCCGGAATCCGACGTCGCCTCCCGCCGAGCCGCCGACCAAGCCGCGTGGATCGCCGTCCTGCTCGCCAAGGGCCAATCGCTTCTCACCGCCAACAAGGCCAAGGAGGCGGTCGCCTGCTTCGACGAGATCATCAAAATCGACGAGAAAAACACCGCCGCGCTGGTCAAAAAGGGCTCGGCCCTCGAGCGCCTCAAGCAGGACGAGTCCGCGCTGCACTGCTACGATCGGGCGATCGAACTCGATCAGAAGCTGACCCTCGCCTACCTGTACAAGGGCGGCGTCTGCAACCGGCTCAAGCGGTTCGACGAAGCCGTGGAGTGCTACGAAGAAGCCTTAAAGGCCGAAGAAGCCGGCAAACGGACCACCACCGTCCGCGGATAACCCGGGGTTGGATTCGGCCGCCGCGTTGGAGCACAGCGCGAACGTGGTTCCCGCGTCGTCACGACGCGTTCGCCTCCAGCTTACACGCGGCGACGATCATACCGCAGCCGCCCCTTTCACCGCGCCGTCGTCGGATTTCACCGTTGAGGCGGGACGTCCCTTTACCGCGAGCGTAGTTCGTGCGCACTCCTGCACCAGCGTGACCACCCGGATCCCGATCCTCAATTCGTACCGAAGCGTCCGCGCTCGCGCTCGACGCT
This sequence comes from uncultured Opitutia bacterium, assembly GCA_903820035.1. Lineage (GTDB taxonomy): Bacteria > Verrucomicrobiota > Verrucomicrobiia > Opitutales > Opitutaceae > ER46. Next base: position 95,871 of record CAIJFT010000037.1, on the reverse strand, counting down.
CAGGTGCTGCCGCGCCACCGCGATGCGGGCGCCGATGAGCTGCCGGTTTTCCTCCCCTTTCACCGCGAGATCCTGCTCCAGCTCATCGATTCGTTTCTCGTAGGCGGAGATGCGCTCCTGCAAGGGCGCATGGAGGTGCTCGAGCCGCTGCTCCAGCTCGCGCATCTCCTGCTCCGCTTTCTGCTGCACCGACAACAACTGCTCGCGCTGCTGCACAACCGAGTGGAAAATTTTCTCCTTCATCCAGCCGAGCGCCCCGGTCCGGATCGCCTGCTGCGCGCGCTCGGCCTTGCCCTCCGCCGCCAGCGCCCGACTGCGCCACGATTCATCGTCTCCACCGGGCAACGCCTTCCAGCCCGAACCCGCGGGCGCGGGATTCGGACCCACCGCAACCAACGCCGTCGAGGGCCGGCTGCGAAGGCGCCAAAGAATGCCGGCCAGCGCGATCACCACGAGGCCGAGCCCGCCCGCGATCCATTTGGTCTGGCTCGTAATTTGCACCGCAACCGTCTGCTCCTGCGCCAACTTGGTCTGCAGCGTGCCGATCATACTCTTTTCGCGCATGGCCGCGAGGGCACTGACCGCCCGCCGGTCGACGGTCTGACCCTTGCGCACAATCACCTGCGCGGCCTCGTACGCGTCGTTGGCGGTCACGCCTTCCATGCGCCGCGCCCGGATTATGTTGGTCAAATCCAAATCGGGCGCCGCATTCACCCGCACATACGTCGCGGCAAATTTCCCCATTGCCTCCTGCCCCGCCGGAAACGCGGTCTCCACCAAGCGACGCGCCCGCGACAGACCGAGCACCTTCGACGCTGGCACCGTCGTCCCCGCCGCCTCCAACTCCGCCGCCGTCGGCGCCTCGGTCAAACTCTTCATCGCCAGGAGGCGGACCGACTGGCTGTTGGGCATCCCGTTGTCGGTTTTGGTCGCCACGACCGGCTGCGCCATTACCTCGCGCACCGGCTGCAACAACGTCTGCACCACCGCATCGTCGCTCTCGTAGCGGAGCCAGAGCGGCCCCAATTTATCCAGCGGCAGGCCCTTGGTCGTCGTCCGCGCCACCTTGGCGAGCACCCGGGCATAGGCCGGCGTACCGATATCAGTCGAAACCGGCTGGCGGCCGCCGAGGGCATCCTTCATCGCCTCTGAAAACGCCCCGCGCGCCTGACCCACGGCGTCCTGTAATTCCCGTTCCGCCTCAGCCGTTGCTCGCGGGGTGAACCGGACGACAAACAAAACCTGCTGCGCGATCTTTTGCCGCAACGCTTCGGTCGCCTCGGGATTAACGACGAGCAACGGCACGGGCGTCACCACGTCCTCGGCGGCGACCTCGCCCAACTTGTATTCCGGCAACGTGGCGCCGGCCGAACCGACGACAAGCGCCAGCGCGGCCGACAAAAGCAAGGCACGGGAACGAACACAAATCGGAGCCATGGCGGGAATGGGTTGGGAACGCGTGGCGCTCTTGCGCCCACGTACTTTTTGAATGCGAGCGGGCCGCGGCACCGGCAAACATTTTCGGTGCACCACCGGGCGAAGTGCAGCGTTGCCGCGTCCCGCGCCCCTGCCATGCTCCGCTCACCCCACCTTCGCGCCATGCCTACCTGCCGCCCCCCGTTCGTGTCCCCCGCCCGCCTGCTCCGCTCCGGCCGGTTGCTGAGTGTGGTCCTCTGCACCGCCACCCTCTGCGCCCAAACTCCGCCCGCCCCCACCCAACCGGCGGCCGTATCCGCAGAGCAGTGGCAATCACTCTTTGATGGCAAGACCCTCGCAGGCTGGAAGCCTTCGGCCTTCGACACCCAGAAACCGGTTAAGATCGAGCAACCTTTTCAGAACGGAGCGGGCGCGATCATTCTGGAGCGGACCGAATACCTCTGCGGCATCACCCGCGACACCGCCGAGGTGCCGCGGACAAACTATGAGATTACCCTCGAGGCAATGAAGCTGGAGGGTAGCGATTTCTTTTGCGGTCTGACGTTTCCCGTCGGCCAAACCGCCTGCACCTTCGTCGTCGGCGGCTGGGGCGGCATGGTTGTGGGTCTTTCGTGTATCGACAACGCCGATGCCTCTGAAAACGAAACCTCGCAGGGCATGGAATTTAAAACGAACCGCTGGTACCGCATCCGGCTCCGGGTAACGCCGGAGAAGATTTCCGCCTGGATTGATCAGGATCAGATGGTCGACGTGGAAATCGCGGGCAAAACCATCGACCTGCGCTTCGGCGACATCAAAAACTCGCTGCCGCTGGGGATCGCCGCGTTCCAGACCCGCGCCGCGTTACGCGACATCCGGCTGCGCCGGCTTTGACCGGCGCTTTGAATCCCGGCCGGGCCAACCACCCGCGCGGCCCGTTCCATCAGGCTTGGCACGGACGTCCGGCCCGCAACACTCCGACCATGCGCTTGCCGAGCTTGCCGCCCCTGCAACTCCCGCCCGCCGCCATCGGGCGTGGCGTTTTCCGCTTCTGCCTCCCGTTCTTCGCCGTGCTCGCGACCGCCCTGGCGCTCCGCGCCGCGGAGCGTCCGCCGAATCTTGTCTTTATTCTTACCGACAACCAAGGCGCCTGGACGCTCGGCTGCTACGGCAACCCCGACATCCGCACCCCGCACATCGACCGGTTGGCCAGCGAGGGGGTGCGGTTCACGCGGGCCCTGAGCAGCAATCCCGTCTGCTCCCCGACCCGCGCAACCTTCCTTACCGGACTCATCCCTTCGCAGCACGGCGTCCACTCGTTCCTCGATCCGCAGTACATGATGGGCCCGAAGGCCTACAACACCCTGCAGGAATTCACGTCGCTCGGCGAAGTGCTGCGCGACTCCGGCTACACCTGCGGGCTCAGCGGCAAATGGCACCTCGGCGACAACCTAAAACCCGCGGAGGGATTCAGCTTTTGGGTCACCAAGCCGGATGGCAGCACGCGCGAATTCTACGACCAGGACGTGATCGAAAACGGCCGGGTACGAAAAGAAAGCGGCTATACCACCGACCTCTGGACCCGCAAGGGCATCGAGTTCATCGAGCAGAACCAGTCCCGCCCCTTCTTCCTCTTCCTTGCCTACAACGGACCCTATGTGCTCGGCCCGATGATGAACCGCCCCGCGCGCAACCGCCACGCCGCCTATTACAAGGGCAGGCACTTTGAAAGTTTCCCGGTCGACGCCATGCATCCCTGGCAGCAGGCGAACAAGCAGTTCCACAACCAACAGGTCGCCATGGAGCGCACTGCGGCGGAAGTCAGCGGCGTCGACGACGGCGTGGGCGACGTCCTCGCCACGCTCAAACGCCTCGGCCTCGAGGAAAACACGCTGGTCGTTTACGCCTCCGACCAGGGCTGGATGGGCGGGCAAAACGGCATGTGGGGGATGGGCGATCATTTTCAGCCGACCGGCGCCCACGAGTTGATGATGCAAATCCCGCTGATCTTCCGGCAGCCCGGACGTATCCCTGCGGGACAGACCAGCGACCACCTCGTGAGCAATTACGACTTCATGCCTTCGGTGCTGCGCTACCTCGGGCTCGGCGCGAAATTGCCCGCCGGACCCGTTTCACCCGGTCGCGATTTTTCGCCGACGCTGCGCGGCACCGTGCAAACCTGGGACAATGTGGTTTTCTACGAGATGGAAACCACCCGCGCAATCCGCGCCGAACGATGGAAGTACGTCGCGCGCTTTCCGAACGGTCCCTTCGAACTCTACGATATGCAGGAGGACCCGCGGGAACGTTTCAACCGTTACGGCCAGCCCGGCACCGAGGCGATTCGCGCCGACCTGGCCCGGCGGTTGGACGCCTTTTTCGACCGCTACGCCGATCCCAAGTACAACGTCTGGAAAGGCGGCGGCTCAAAAGCAAAGCGGCACACGGAGTAATCCGCGCGCGCCGGCTACGCCATCACCTCGGCCAACGTTACCTCGCGGCCAAGCTCGAGCGAGCGCTGCCCGGCCTCGAGCGCCGCAATGAGTTCGACCTCCTCCTCGATCGGCACCGCCTCCTTGCCCGTGCGCAATTGCGCGAGAAACGCCTCCAGCAAATAGGAGTACAGGTTCGCGAGATCCGGCGTCACCGTCCGCCAGCCTTTCTTCCCGTGGAGCGAGATCTCGTAGCCCGCCCGCATCCACGCCGCGTCCGCCACGGTGAGGAGGACGTCACGCTCGTCGCGGAAACGCAGCCGCACCAGATTGCGTCCGGGGCGGCCGACATTGACGGCACTCACGGCGCCACCGCCCAACACCGCGTAAATCATCGAGAGGGCGTGAATGCCGTAATAGACCAATTCGTTGCCGCACGCCGCGCTGGCCAGGTGCACCGGCCCGAGCTTCGGCAACTCCGCGCGGAGGTTCACGATATCGGGCACAAACCGCAGGCTGCTCGCCGACAAAAACGGCGTACGCGTCTCCCGGACCAATCGGGCAATGCCCTGCGCCTCGCGCGCCGTCATCGCCACGGGCTTGTCGCAAAAAACGGGGACCCCGCGGCGCAGAGGATGAACCGCGTACTTCCATTGCGCGCCGCTGCCGTCGTCGATGATCAACACCGCGTCGACGCCCTCGCACGCCTGCTCCGGCGTCTCGGCGACTCGCGTGATGCCGCAAACGTCGGCGAGTTGCCGCGCCGCGGCGAGGTCCGGATCCCACACCACCACCACCTGCGCGCCGTCGAGGCGGCGCCGCGATTTCACGAACGTCCCCTTCCACCGGGCGGCTTTCGCTTCATCCCAGCCATTGAACGTCGTGGCAAACGCCGTGCCATGGTGCGAACCAAGGGTCCGCGGCCCGTTGCGCCCGTAGGTCGCCGCGGAGATCAAACCCAACCGCAACGGCTGGGCCGTGGGCAAGGCCCCGCGCAGCAGCGCGGCGGAGGCGGCGAAGGCCGCTGCACCGGTGACAAAGGTGCGGCGATCGAGCGGAGAATTCATGGCGAAGCAGAGGGGTGAAGCGGTCGGAGGGGTTGGGTCACGTGAAGGCGGTACTCACCGCGAAATCGGCTGAGAGATACGCAGGTACGCGAACAGATCCCGCACCTGCTGGTCGTCGAGCCCCTCGAGCAAACCGGCCGGCATCAGGCTCCGCCCCATCGCCTGCAGGTCTTTGATCTCGGAGGCCCGCAAGGTGATGTTCTCGCCCCCGAGGCCGCGCAGGACCGTGATCTGATTGTCGCGATCGACGAAAAACCCGCTCAACGAACGACCATCCGTCGTCTCGACCGAGTAGTACTGGTAGCCTTCGCGGATCTCGGCGTTGGGATTGACGATGCTGAGCAACATCGTGCCGAGGTTGTCGCGTTGATACGGCGTCAGGTCGGGTCCGACATTGCCGCCCTTGAAGAAGAGTTTGTGGCAACTCGCACACCGCGCCGTGAAGGTCGCCTCGCCCGAATACGGGTTGCCCGGCCCGGCCTTGAGAATGGCGTTCACCTCATCGATCCGCCGCTGAAACTCCGCCGCGACAGGAGCTGCCTCCGGCAACAGCCGCGCCGCGAGCGGCCCCACCGCGGCATCCTTGCTCCGGCGCAACCGGCTCGCGACATCGTCGGGCACCTCGACCGCACGGACTTTGCCGCCCTGCACCGCATCCAGGAGCCGCAGCCCCCACGCCGGCCGGCTGGCGAGGAGCGTGAACGCCGCCACCTGTACGTTGCCTTTGAGCTTGGGCAATAGGGCGACAACCTGCGCACCGATCGCGTCCTCCGCATACCCCGAAAGCGAACCCAACGCCGCGCCGCGCAGCTCTTCGCTGCTGGTACCGCCCGCGAGCGCGAGCAACACCGGCACCGCGGCGGCGTCACGCACCTCCCCGAAGGCCCGCACATACCGCAGCCGCTCGTCGGCCCGCGCCTTGGGATCCTGGATGAGTTTGAGCGCAGCCGCGATCGCCGCGGGCTCACCCTGTTTTAGCCGCAGCGCGAGCGGCGCCTGGCCCGCCGCTTTCAGGCTCGCCATCAATTCGTCCGGCAAGCCGGTCATCGGCCGGCCGCGAAACGCCTCTTCCAGTCCCTTCATCAAAGGCGCGGCCAACTCCGGCGCCGGCGCCTTGGCAAACAACTGCGCACACAAGAGCAGATCCTGCCGCCTGCCCTCCACGGCGTAACGCCGGGCCAAGCGCGGCAGGAGATGCTCGGCGACCATCGGCTGCCGCCAGAGTTCGGGCGCGTTGAACAAGGCCAAAATCTCGCGGTTCGCGGCCGGGATGTGCGCTTCGAACACCCACCAGCAGAGCAGCGGGATAAACGCGTCGTTGACCGCCTCGGCGTGCGACAAAACCGCGGCTACCAGCGGCAGCGCCTGCGCCGCGTTCAACCGGCGCGCCGTCGAAGCAAACTGCGCGAGGGCCTCCGGGTTCTGTTCGATCGAGGCTTGGGCGAGCAGCGCATTGAAGAGCGTACTCGGCAACAGACCCGCCTCCGCGCTGCGGCGCACCACCGCATGCTGGCCGGCCCCGAGGTTGCGCTGCAAACCCCACTCGTCTCCAAGGAGGCGCGCGGCCCACATCCGCACGGGCGCCGCCGCGTGCCGCAGCGCGACCAGCGTCGTGGCCGCGTCAAGCCCCGCACTCTGGTGCAACGCCCACACCGCGTTGAGAGCCCCCACGCCCTGGTCGCGCGCGATGACCTGCTGCAATTCGGCCGTCGCCGCCGGATCCTTGCGCTCGCCGAGTACCCGCACCGCGGTGTGGCGGTGCCACTTGTTCGGATGCGACAGCAGGGCGATGAGCTCGGATGTGGATTTCACCGCGAGGTTGGTGTCCGTTTCAAGCGGCGCGTCCTTGCCGCGCAAGCGGTACATGCGACCGGTCGTGGTATCGATCTGGTTCTGATAATGCTGACCGTGCGCGATGTAGAACTCGTACATGTCGCTCACGAAGAGCGAACCGTCGGGCGCATTCGCGATGTAGATCGGACGAAAGGCCGGATCCGAGCTGCGCATCGCCCAACCGCGGTCGGTGGTCGTGAACGTTGCGCCGGCCGCCTGACGTTCGCTCGTGAGGACGACATTGTGCAACGGATCGAGGGCAAAGAGCATGCCGGCGTATTTCGCGGGCATCGCCGTGCCTTCCGCGTAGGCGCCGAAATGCGTGAAGCGCACCACCGGGTCCTTCGTCGCCATCATCGGCAGTTCGCCGAACGCGTAGGGATTGCGCGGCGGGCCGAACTTGCCGGGGTCGACGCCCTGCATGAGATAGAAGCCGCCCTGCGCGTAGTGCCAACCGCGCGTGTTGCCGCCATTATGCCCGGAGTAGAGCCGCCCCTGGGCGTCGATCTCGAGGCCGTACGTGTTGCCACTGCCCTCGGCGAAGATCTCATAGGCGCGGGTGTCGGGATGATACCGCCACACCATGCAGCCCTCGAAATAAACCCCGGGCGCGTTCGGCGCATCGGTGCCCGGCCGCGTCACGCGACTGGACGTCGTACTACCTTGCCCACCGTAAAGCCAACCATCGAGGCCCCATACCAGCCCGTTGGCGACGGAGTGGGTGTCCTCGAAGCCGAAGCCGGCCAGCCGCACTTCCGGCGGGCCGTCGGGGATGTCGTCCCCGTTGGCATCCGGATAGAACAAGAGGTACGGCGTGTGCATCACCCACACTCCGCCGTGGCCGCGCACCGCGGCATTCGCCATGTTGAGCCCGTCGAGGAAAACCGTGCGCTTGTCGTACACGCCGTCGCGTTTCGTCGACTCGTGGATCGTCACGAGATCAGCCCCCCGATCGTGATTCGGCGGCGCGGGCGGCACCTTGTCGTAGTGCGCCCGGTAATACTTGTCGCGGCTGAGCATGGTGACGCCGGCGGGATACGGATATTGCCGCGACTGCGTGACCCAAAGGCGGCCGCGCTCGTCGAAACTGAAGTGGAACGGTTGCGTGATCGCCGGTTCATGCAGCACGAGATCAACCTGCAGGTCCGGCGCCGTTTCCATCTTCTGGGCGGATTCAACCGGCGACAGCCGCGGCCCGGGCACCTGCGGGGCGCGGCCCAGCACGCGGTTGGATTCACGGAAGGAGTCGAACGCCGTGACGGGCGGTTTCACCGTGACCGCCGGACCCGGCTGATAGTCGGCGCCCGGGCGAAACTCCCAAGTCCCCTCGAACACGCACTCCATGAAATAATTCATGATGAACGGCGCGTCGCCGAGGAAGCCCTGCGGGCCGGCGCCGGCCGGGTGGTACACGCGGATCGCCACCTCGTTCCACTCGCCCTTGCGCAGCGTGCCGACGGGAACCTTGTGCCGGTGTATCGCCGTGCGACCACTGCGGTAGTCCGGCGGAAACGCGCCACCGGTGCCGAGCTTCACGCCGTTGACCCACACCTCGTGCGCGCCGGACAGGTCGCGGAGATTCACCCCGACCGACTCTTCGTAAAGGTTCCGCTCATGCTTGATGAAGAAGCTGTCGTGAACCTTCACCCACGTGCGGTACCAGGCGGAACCGCCCGCCTCCGCGGCCGCCTGCACCTGGGCCGCGTCGCGCGCACCGGGCACGGTGACAGTCGACCAGTCCGCGGCGCGCAGCACGGCACCCGCGATGACAACGGCAAGAAGAGGCAGCAGGCGGAAGTTCATGAGGAGAGATAAATGCGGGGCCGGAGGGACTATTTTTTCACCTTGGGGGCGGCGCGGTACGGCGCGCGGGGACTTGCATCGGTCGTCGTCTCGCTTTCCCAGGCGGCGTACGCGGCCACCATGCGGGAGAGATCCGCCGGTAGGGTCGCCGCGAGGTCGCGCGACTCCCCGACATCGACCGCAAGGTCGTAAAGTTCCCATGGCGCCGCGGGTTTCGGGCGCACCAGCTTGAGCGACCCCGCCCGCAACCCCGCGCTGCCGGCAAAGCCGAACGCGAGCCGGGCGTGTGGCGAACCCGCCAAACCCGCCAACGCGGCGCGCGGATCCCGTCCGTCTAAAATACGGTCGGCCGGCGCCGGCACGCCGGCGACCCCGAGGCAAAGCGGGAGCACATCGAGGTGGCTGAGCATGGTGCGATTGATCGTCCCGGCCGGCGTCACGCCCGGCCACCGCACGATCGCCGGCACGCGCACGCCGCCCTCGTAGGCCGTTGTGCCGCCATCCCGGAGCGGGGCATTGGTCTGCACTTCGAGCCCGCGGTTCTTGAGCATGAAGGCGCCGTTGTCGGAGATAAAAATCACGACGGTGCGCTCCCGCAGCTGCAGGTCATCGACCGATTGCAACACCCGCCCGATCGCGTCGTCCAGGGCGGTCACCACGGCGCGGAACCGTTTTTGCGCATCAGGCTCGTCGGGCGCATAGCCGTAACGCGCGAGATACCGGGACGGCACCTGCCATTCCACCTGCTCGCCAGGCGCAAGATTACCGCCGCTCACAAAGTGCGCGGCGTTGAACGGCAGGTACACCAGCCACGGGCGGCCGCGATGCCGTTGCATGAAGTCGATCGCGGCGTCGGCGAAGAGATCCGTCGCATAAACACCCTCGCGATTCACCGAATCGATCCCGCGAAAGAGGTCGTTCTCACCGTTGTAGAGATATTTGTAGTAATGGATATTCCCCGACCGGAACCCGAGAAATTCGTCGAAGCCGCGCTCGGTCGGCCGGCTGCCGGGGGCGAAGCCGATGTTCCACTTGCCGAAACACCCGGAGACGTAGCCGGCCGACTTGAGATAGTCCGGCAAAAGGCGTTCGCGCTGCGGCAGCCCAATGCCGTCCCAGTTCTCGGTCGAGCTGAGTTGGTGCTCAAGGCCGTTGCGCCGCGGATAGCGCCCGGTGAGCAGGGCCCCGCGGGAGGGCGTGCAACTGGAGGTTACGACGTAGAAATCGGTGCAGCGCACCCCCTCCGCCGCCAAGCGGTCAATCTGCGGCGTGCGGTTGTGCGGATTCCCGTAGCAGCCGAGGTCGCCGTAGCCGACGTTGTCGACGTAGAGCAAAAGGATATTCGGCTGCGGGATCGCGGCTCCACTCAGTCCGAGGCCCGACAGCCCGGCCCACGCGAACGCGCAACGGAGCCAAGCGACAACAACGGAATAAGAAATCCGGGGGGACAAGGGGGAAGGGGCGAACCTCCTATCTCAAGTAACTGATCGGAGAACTCAAGCGGATCGGCGGCGGCGCCCGCGCGCTTTCGTGCACGGCCTCGGGCACGCGAATCCGCCGAGGACCGTGCGCTGCTTCCGCGGGGTGGACCGGGGATCGACCCGCCCGGGTTCGGTCAGGGCCGACGCCCGCCCTCCCCCGCTAGATTCAGACGGTCCCCCGTCGCCGGCGGTTCACTGCGGCGGCGGCACGATTCCCTCCGGCGCGGAAGTTATACTCCGCGGTCGCTGCAAGTCCGCCGCTGACAAACGCCGCGCGGTCGGCATGGTCTTTTCTTTTCATGAAACCCCTCGCCTTGCTCGCGGGCCTGCTCGCCCTACCCTTTCTGGCTAGCGCTGCCCCCGCGACCCGCCCGAACATCCTCTTCATCTTTTCCGATGACCACGCGCAGCACGCCATCAGCGCGTACGGCTCGAAGGTCAACCAGACGCCGCACATCGACCGGCTCGCCAACGGCGGGATCCGGTTCAACCACGCGTTTGTCACCAACTCCATCTGCACACCGAGTCGCGCCGTCGTCCTCACCGGCAAGTACTCGCACGCCAACGGCACCCCCGTCTTCAACGTCTTCGACGGCGGCCAGCAAACCGTCGCGAAGTTGCTCCAGGGCGCCGGCTATCACACCGGCATGATCGGCAAATGGCACCTCGGCAGCATGCCCACCGGCTTCGACCGCTGGGTCATTTTGCCCGGCCAGGGCATCTACAACGACCCCGACTTCATCACCCCGCACGGCCGCATCACCGTCAAGGGCCACACCACGCCGATCACCACGCAACTCGGCCTGGAGTTCCTCGAGACCCGGCCGAAGGACAAGCCGTTCTTTCTGATGCTGCACCAGAAGGCCCCTCACCGCGAGTGGACACCCGACGCCAAGAACAAGGCGCTCTTCAAGGACCGCGTCATTCCCGAGCCCGCCACGCTCTGGGACGACTATGCCACGCGCCCCGCCGCGCTGCCGGAAAATCAGCAGACCGTCGCCAAGGACCTGACCCGTCGCGATCTGAAGCTGGAGCCGCCGGCGGACCTTCCGCCCGGTCCGCAGCGCCAACAGTGGCTCAACGCCAAGCCGATGGAACTCGAGGTCACGCTCGCCGACGGCACCAGGAAAACCCTCACCGGCAAGCCCCTCGTCCAGTGGAAATATCAACGTTACATGCAGGACTACCTCGCCTGCGTTCAAGGCGTCGATGACAGCGTCGGCGAGGTTCTTGACTACCTCGACCGCACCGGCCTCGCGCAGAACACCATCGTAATCTACAGCTCCGACAACGGCTGGTACCTCGGCGACCTCGGGATGTACGACAAGCGCTTCATGTACGAGCCGGGCATGCACATTCCGCTCGTCGCCAAAGGCCCCGGCATCAAGGCCGGCCAAGTCACCGACCTCTTCGCCCTCAATGCCGACTTTGCCCCGACGTTCCTCGACCTCGCCGGGGTGAAGGTTCCCGCCGACATGCATGGCCGCTCCCTCGCCCCCATCCTGCGCGGCGAAAAGCCGAACGACTGGCGCACCTCCGTCTACTACCGCTACTATCACGACCCGGGGCACCACAACACCCGCGCCCACTACGGGGTGCGCACGGCGACGCACAAGCTTATCCACTATTGGAAGAAGGACGCGTGGGAGCTCTTCGACCTCGTCAAGGATCCGACCGAACAGAAGAACCTCATCAACGACCCCGCGCAGGCCGGTAAACTCGCCGAGCTGAAAGCTGAAATCGTCAAGCTGCAGAAACAGCTCGGTGACACCGGCCAGTTTGCGAACGAGATCCCCGCCGACGGCGTCGACGCGCCGGTCAACGTACCGAAGCTCGGCGTTAAGACCGTCGCCGAGGCCGTGGCTGCAATGAAACCATGATCCCGCCCCATAATCCCTTTCCCATGAAATTAGGCGCCCACATTTACCTCTGGATGGAACGTTGGTCCGACGCCGAGACCGGCCTGTTCGAGCGCGCCCGCGCGCTGGGGCTCGACCTGATCGAGCTCTCGGTGGGCCTCGACGTGCCGTTCTCCGTCGTCAAGACCCGCCGGGCCGCCGAGGCCGCCGGAGTCGGCCTGCTCGTCGGCCCGGGCGGCGCGTGGCCCGACGGAGCCGACCTCTCCGACGACCAGCCGGAGAATCGGCGGGCTGCGCTCACGTTCCACACCGACATCATCGACCAGACGGCCGAGCTCGGCGGCGTGGCGTACGCCGGCGCCCTATACGGCCGCCCCGGAAAATCGCTCCGGCGGTTGCCGCCCGCCGACGAACTGGCGCGCACCGCCGAGGGCCTCCAGGTGTTGTCCGCGCACGCCCAGAAGCGCGGCATCATCCTCGTCATCGAGCCGATGAGCCGCTTCCGCTCGCACATCGCAAATACGCCCGAGCAAACCCTGCGTTTGATCGAACTCGCCGGCGGCGCGCCCAACCTGCGGATCATGATCGACACCTACCACCTCATCACCGAGGTGCGCGACTTCGGGGCGGCGGTCCGCACCGCGGGCCAGCGCCTGTGGGGCCTGCACGCCTGCGAAAACGACCGCGGGGTACCCGGTGGCGGCCTCGTGCCGTGGTCGACGATCTTCCCCGCGTTGAAGGATTCCGGCTGCACCTACATCGGCCTCGAAGGTTATAACACCGGTCCCGCCACCGGCGATTTCGGGTGGCGCCGCGGCATCTTCCAAAACGTATGCCCCGACGGCGACGCCTTTGTGCGTCAGGGCGTGGCTTTCATCCGGCAACAGCTCGCGGCGCGCTAAAGCGGATCAAAGACTCCTGTAGCCGCGTTTGAGCCGGAGGCGAAAACGCGGTTACCTAGGAGGACCACGTCGTCGCGGCGCTCCAACGCGGCGACAAGATGACTGGAAGCACCGTAGCCCGACGTTCCTCGCGTTAGCCCTGCGGCAAGGCCGTTGCTCCGGTGCGTAAGGTACAAGACCCGAGACGAAATTCAGGTCCCGCCGCAGCGAATGAGCATACACCGCCGCCGGAGTCACCCGCCGGATCAGCCGGTCGATCATCCCCTACTTCGCGCCGAACGCCCACAAGTGGGTCGCGGTGCGCAGGTAGAGTTTGTCGCCAACGAGCGCGGGCGTCGCAAGGATACGCACGCCGAAATCCACCTGGTGCAACAGTTCGGGCTTTGCGCCACCGGCTTTGATGACCGAAACCTTCCCCTGCAGCGACGCCACGTAGATGCGGCCGTCGGCCGCCACGGGCGAAGCGTAATAACTGCCCGCCGCCCCCAGACGCTCCTGAGCATAGAACGGCTCGCCGGTTTTCGGATCAAGACACGAAAACAACCCGCCGTCCCGCAAGAGGTACAACCGGCCGTCATAAAAAAGCGGTGACGGCACGTACGGCAACGCCTTCCGATATTTCCAAGCCACGTGCGTCTCCGAGATATCCCCGCGCCCGCCGGGCTTCACCGCCACCAACACGTTTTCCGCCTTCGCATCGCCGAGGCGGAGCAACTCCCAATCCTCCCGGGTAAGCTTGCCGTCGCGGTTGCGATCCAGGCCGCGCAGGTAATCGCGGCGCTTCACGTCGATCTCCTCCAGATCAACCACGCCGTCGTGGTTCTTGTCGTTGGCCTCGATAAATTTCTCCCACGGCTGCCGCGGCGAATCCGCCTGCCCCGGCGACCAAGCCGCAAAATACAACAGGCCTTCGCCGATTACCGGGGTGGTGCAAACCGTATTCGTCACGCCGTTGACGTGCCAACGCTCCTCCCCGGTCTTGAGCGCGTAACCTTTCAGCTGGGCCGTGCCGGCGAGCACGATCTGATCCTCGCCGTCGTTGCGCCAGCGCGCGGGCGAACCGAAACTTCCCGCCGACTCCGGCCGCGCCGCCTCCCAACGCGTGGCACCCGTGGCCAGATCCACCGCGAGCAGCGAGGAATACTCGTACTGATCGCGATTGAGCACGACGAGGTCGTCGCAAATCACCGGCGACGTACCCGAACCAAACTTGCCGCCACTTTGCGCGAGCGACAGCGGCTTCCGCCAAAGCTCCCGCCCCGCGTAGTCATGGCAGATCAGCCCGAACGAGCCGAAGTAGCTGACCACCCGCTTGCCGTCCGTCGCCGGCGTCGACGCGGCCGGACTACCGTCTTGCCGGTGATGCTCCTCAATGCCCGCGGGCTGGACTGCGCGCGTCCAGAGCAAGGTCCCGTTATTCCGATCAAACGCCCGGGTCTCGAGCTTTCCCGCGTCGAAGGTGGTCAGGAAAATCCGCTCACCCCAGACGCACGGCGACGAGGGCGACCACGGCACCTCGACCTGCCAGAGCACGTTTTCCTGCGGCCCGAATTTCACGGGCGGCTGCGCGCCGACCGCGGCGAGACCCGCGCCATTGACCCCGCGAAACTGCGGCCACCGCGGTTGCGCCACGGCGACCAGCGTCGCGGCCAAAAGAACTCCGGTCAGACCCGCCCGACGCCCCGGGAAAAGGCCCGCGGTCCTCACGTGAACAGCTTCGTTACCGCCTTCGCTTTCACCAATTCGCGCGGCTGATTGAGGTGGTTGTACACGATCGTCTCGGGATCGATGCCAAAGGCATGGTACATCGTCGCGAGCAGTTCGGTGGGATGAACCGGATCCTTCGCAGGGCTGGACGCCGTTTTGTCGGATTCGCCGTGGACGTAGCCGCGTTTGATGCCCGCGCCCGCCACGATGCTGGTATAACAGTACGGCCAGTGGTCGCGACCATCGGCACTGTTGTTATTCCCGGAGGTACTGACGCCACGCTCGGGACTGCGGCCGAATTCACCGAGCGCCACCACGAGGGTTTCGCTCAACAGCCCGCGTTGGTCGAGATCCTCAAAAAGCGCACTGAGTCCCTGGTCGAGCATCGGCCCGGACTTGTCGCGCATGCGCTCGGTCAGACTGACGTGATGATCCCAGGAGTGGTTGTCCGAGTTCGCCACCTTGGGCCAGATGACTTCAACCACCCGCGTGCCGGCCTCAACGAGACGCCGGGCCAGCAGCAGACTTTGACCGAACGTATTCCGGCCATAGCGGTCGCGCATCTTGTCGTTCTCCGAGGAGAGATTAAAGGCGTCGCGCGCCCGGCCCGAAACAATGAGGTTCAGCGCCCGCTGATAGTATTCGTCGAGGTTGTACGACGCCGTCGCCTTCTCGATGTCCGGCATCGCCTGTTCGATCACTTCGCGCAAACGCGCCCGGCGCTCAAGCCGCATGGCGAAAATTTCCTGCGGAAGTTTGAGGTCGTCGGTCCGGAGCCGGCTCATCTTCTCCATGTCGAGGTCGTCGCCCTCGGGGTAAAGTGTATACGGATCGAATGCCTTGCCGAGAAACCCGGCACTGCCGCCCTTGCCGACGACATTGGACTCCTGCAACGGCCGCGGGAGCATGACGAACGGCAGCATCGGCTCGGTCATCGGCTTTAAGCGGACGATGTTGGAACCGAAATTCGGAAAATCCTTCGCGTTGGGCGGCTCGAGCTGACCCGACGGACTCACCTTGTCGGTCGTGTAGCCCGTCATGATCTGATAGATCGCGGCCGTGTGGTTAAACAGGCCGTTGGGCGTATAACTCATCGATCGGATCATCGTGAACTTGTCGTTCACCTTCGCGAGTTGCGGGATGATCTCGGTGAAATTGATGCCCGGGATCTTCGTCGGGATGGGCTTGAATGCGCTGCGAATCTTCTCCGGTACATTTTCCTTCGGGTCCCAAAGGTCGAGGTGTGACGGACCGCCCTGCAGGTAGACCATGATGACACTCTTGGCCTTGCCCCAGCCCGGACCACCGCGCGACGGGGCCGCAGGCGCCGCGTTGGCGTTGAGCCGCAGCAGTTGCCCGAGCGAAAGGCCCAGGATGCTTGAGCCGCCGATCCGCAGTAAATTGCGGCGCGTCATCTTGGCGTGGGTGTCACAGAGATCGGTATTAAAACCACCGGGGAGTCGGATCATGGCGGGGCCTTTCGGTCAGGAGCGGGTTGGGGAAACGAGGGGGTAATCAGCGGTTAAAGAGAAACGACGGCGTGTTGATAATCGCCCAAGCAAGGTCCTGCATACCGGTCAGGCGCAGGTCCGCCGTCTGTTTGCTACTCAGTCCGACGTCGGCGCGAAGCTGCGCGAGCGGCGCATCGATCGGCACGGGTTGCTCGGCGGCGGCCAACGCAGCCTGCAGGGTCCTCAGTTGCGGGTCCAGCGGAAGCGGTTGCTTGGCCTTCGCCAACGCCTGTTGCCGCTTGAGCAGTCCGAGGTCGCTCGCGTGATGGTATTCCACCAAGACCGCCTGCTGCGCGGTGGTCCGGGCGGCCGACGGAATCCGGGCGACCGCGGCGACCGACTCCGGCACGCCCTCTTCCAGCGGTTCGTCCGCAGTGGTGATCCAAAGGCGGAAGCGGCCGATGGTGAACCCGTCGCGGAAACGTTGCTGCAAGCTGATGGTGAAGTTCGTGCCCGCTTCATCCCCGAGCGGAGCCGCAAACGCGAACCGCGCCGTGTGCGGCTCCCCCACTTTGCCACCGATTGCCCAACCGTCCTGGCCCCCCTCGGACTTGCCGTTGATGGCGCCTTTCACCTCGTACTTCGCCTGCGTGAAATCGGCGCGGGCACCGCTAAACTCGACTTCCTTTTGGGCGCGCTTGCCGGCCTTGTCGCCCCATTTCACGACCACTTCGCTCAGGACAAAATTACCGGCCGAGCGGCCCGGCCCGAAATTGGGCAGGCTCTCGTGCGGCAACACCTCCAGCATCAGGCCGGTGATCTTGCCCACCTTGGCCTCGGCCAGGAGCGTGTAATCTTGGGACACGACCGACGGACCTGACGCCAGGTACGAGCCATCCCCGAGCTTAGTCAGCATCGTGTTGTTGTTCGCCTTGGCGCTCGTGATTTCGAGCGGAGTCCAGGGCGTTCCAAGCCGACAGCGGTCCAGCGTGCGCTCCCAATCCACCTGTCGTCCGCCCAGCTCCGCGACGTACCCGGCCAGCGCTGTTTCCGCCGCCGCAATCTTCTCGGTCTGCTGTTGCGCGGCCGCGGCGACCTGCGGAGCGATTTCCACGCGGCGCGCCGCCACGGCCTGCTGAGCCCGGTCGACTGCGGCACTGCGCTCCGCCTGCTGATGGAGGTAAAGCGGCGCCCACCAGGATTCCCGCTCCGCCAGTTTAGCCTTCAGCTGGGTGTGCTCGCCCTCGATCCCGCGCCACATGGCGAGTGCCGCGGCCGTCTCCTTCTCGTTCGCGTGGCGGTTCAAGGTCCGGAGGAAAAGGTCGTCGACGAGCTGGCGGTCGTCGGTCACCGAAGCGGCCAGCTGGGCCAGTTCGTTCTTCGGATCATTGATCGCCCCCGATACGGCCGGGCCGCTGAGCAACGCCATCACCGAGCCGAGCCCGAGATCAACGTTGCGTTCACACTCGCACGCCGATTCGCGGACGGGCCGGCCGAGATTAGCGAGCAAGCCGCTCGGCACGTCGATACTGGAGTCCGGCAGCTGCGCGGCGCGGGTTCCCGGTTTTACCCCCGGAAAGTTCGGCGTGGAGCCCGTGACCTTCAGGACAGCATCAAACAAAACTTCCGCCGGCAATCGCCGCGCCAACGCGTGGGAGTAGTTGGTCTTGTCGTCGGCGTTCCAGCGGTGGGTTGCCACCGACAACTGGTAGGTCCGCGACTGGCAGATCGCCTTCTGCAACCAACGGACGTCGAAGCGGTGCGCGATGAATTCCCGCGTGAGCCATTGGAGCAATTCGGGATTAGAGGGCGGATTGCCCGCCCGGATGTCGTCGAGCGGATCAATGAGTCCGACTCCGGTAAGATAGCCCCACATCCGGTTGACGTAACTGAGGGCGAAGTAGCGGTTGTCAGGTGAGGTTATCCACGCCGCGAGCCGTTCCCGCCGGGTCGCCTGGTCTGCCGGCGCACCCGATTGCACGGCATAGGGAAAGTCGGGGGCGGTCACCGCGCCGGTGCGGTCGTGCTTCACCTCGCCCTCGGTCTTGTCGTACGCGATTTCGTAAAGCGGCTTTGCCCCCTCGACCGCAGAACCGGCAATGGTCTTGTTGCCGCTCGCCGGGTCCTTCTTGAGGTCCACTTGCGCGAAGAACGCCGCCATCTGGTAATACTGATCCTGGGTCCACCGCTCGAAAGGATGGTCGTGGCACTTGTTGCAGTTGAACCGCGTCGCGAGGAAAAGGTGCGTGGTATTCTCCATCGTCTCCGCCGGCGTCCGCAGCACCTTGTAGTAACTCGCCGCCGGATTCTCGCGATTGGATCCGCTGGCGGTGAGAATCTTGTTCGCCAGCTGGTCGTACGGGGTGTTCGCCGCGACCTCGGTCCGGATCCACTCCCGGAACAGCTTCGCGCCCTCTTCTCCGAGAAACTTGCGGTTCACCTGCAGCAGGTCGGCCCACTTGTTGGTCCAGTGATCCACGTAATCAGGCGCACCAACCAACCGCTCGATCACCGCATCCCGCTTCACCCGCGTCGGCCGGGGATCGCTCATAAAGGCCCGCACCTCGTCCGCCGTCGGCGGCAAGCCGGTCAGATCCAACTGGACCCGCCGGAGAAAATCTTCGTCGGTGCAAAGCCCGGACGGCAGGATCTTCATCCGTTGCCACTTGGCCGCGACCAACGCGTCGATCTGGTTCCACTGCTCAGGCTCGCGCCACTCGAATCCGGACCGGTCCCCCATGACCGTGACTGTCGTCGCCGCGTAGTTGCCCTCATATCGAGCCAGGACCGGGGCCTCGCCCCGGCGCAGCGTGCGGACGAGTCCGCCGCCATCGGTGGTCACCACGTCGACGTTGCCGGACTCGATGAAGGCCTCGGCCGTGACGTCGCGTTGGGCACCGTCGGCATAGGTGGCGACAATGCGCATTTGCTGGCGGGCCCCGACTGTCTGCACCACGGGATCTTGCGGGAAAAGTTCGATGCGGGACACACGCGGTGCGTCGTAGCGAACCTTCGCTCCATCGGCGACCCACGCCCGCAGGATGCGGTAATACTTGTCCCCGAACTCCGTCCGCTGGCCGCCTTCGTGCGGCACGGCGGCCGTCGACTTCAACAGCATCAGCGAGTCGTCCGGCGAGGCGAAATTCACGCGTCGCCCCGCGTGGTCGTCGATCAGCGAGCGCACATCAAAAACCGGATCATAGCCGCGGAGCGAAAGCTTGAAGCCCGACTTGCCCTCCTTGGCGCCGTGACAGGCGCCGGAATTACAACCCAGTTTTGAAATGACCGGATTTACGTCCTGAAGAAAATCCACCTTCTGATCCGGATCGTAGGCTGTCACCTCGACCGGCACCGCCGTCGTCGCGCCGCCGGCACTGACCGTGAGCGTTGTCCGCCCCCGGGCCAGCGGGCTAACCTGCCCCGTCGCCGAGACCGCTCCGATCTTCGCCGCCAAAGCATAGGTACCCAGTCGGGTCACATCGATCCGCTCTCCGCTCGCCAGACGCGCCATGACCAGCAGTTGCACGGAATGATAGGCGCCCTCGAGCTTCACGCTCGCAGGCACTACTTCCAACGCGGCAATCGCGCCCGGCGCCGGCAGGGTCTCCGGAACCTCAAAGCGGGCCACCGACTTCACCGGAGTTGCCGCCGCAACCAGTTCGACCACCGCAGCGAGCAACAGACAAAAAGGGAAGAAGCGTTTCATGGGGTGCAAGACAGGGGCGCAATTGGGCCAGACTCGGGCCGGCAGGGTCATTCGTTGATCAGGGATTTGGTCGGCGTGAGCTTCGCCACCGCCACGGGCACGGGGACAAACTCACCGGTAATATGGCCGTCGGTCACCCGCAGGAACCGGACCCGCCCGTCTTCGCCGGCCGCCGCGAGCCGACTGCCATCGGGGCTGAAGGCCACGGCATAGACTCCGCCGACCAGCTTGGTTTCAGCGAGGCGTCTGACCTCCTTCGTCGTGAAGGTCTCAATCGCTGCCTTTTCCTCGGGCGTGTAGGTCGAGGCGACCTTGCCCGCGTAGGCCTTGAGCAGCAGCTCGGGAATCGTGGAATCAAATTCACCCGTATAGATGCTCACGGCCCCCTGACCATTGAAGCTGCTCGCGGCGGCGATCAACCGGCCGTCGCGGCTGTAATCCACCGCAAAGATGCGCCCATCCATGGCGGGGAATTTGCGGAGCAGGTTGGCGTTGTCGCCGATGCGCCGCGCGGTCTTCCGAAAGACCTGATAAACCTGCGGGACCCCATCGGCTCCGCCGATCACCACCTCATCGCGTCCCGGCCGGCGTGCGACCGCCTGCAGTCCGCCGCGTAGCGCTCCCGGCGTAATCGAGGTGATGTTGTCGACAAAACGCTGCGTCTCAACCTCGGTGAGCTTCGTGCTCATGTCGCGCCCGACGGAGATAATGTGCGAGCCGTCGTGATTGAAGACCGTGCCGAGCACCCAATCGTTGTGTGAACCCTGCTGCAAAATCTGGGCCCCGTCCTCCGCCCGGATCGCCCTCACCGTGTTGTCGGGACAGCCAAACGCCACGAACTTGCCGTCCGGCGACCAACTCACGCCGTAAACCGTATCGTAGCCGACCGGCACGGAAAAACGCAGCGTACGCCGCCCGACATTCCACAGCTGCACCTCACCCATGCGCGCCGGCAGGCCGCCGGCCACGGCAAGATAGGTCCCGTCAGGGGAAAACCGCACGGACTCGATCCGCTCCGACATGCCCACCAACCGTGCCACCAACCCCGAACCATCCGCCCGGTGCAACAGCACCTCATGAAATCCTGCCACAGCCAGCAGCGTTCCATCCGGAGAAAAGTCCAACGACGTCACCGCCGGCGGCCGCAGGTACGTCGGCGGATGTTCAGCATCGATCCGCTGCACGGCATTCACCGGCGTATCGTCCACCGCTCCCTCGGCAATCCAGCGCGTGATCAAAGCCAATTGCTCCGCGGTGAGGGGCGCCTTGTCCTTCGGCATGTCCGCTTCGCCATCCTTTGGCGTAATGGCAAACACCAGCGGACTCCGGTCGGGCTGTCCCGCCAACACCGCCTTGTCCCCACTGTCCCCGCCGGCGAGGAGGCGGGAGAAGTCAGTCATCACATAGCCGCCCTTGCGCTTGGCCGGCTGGTGGCAGCCCTGGCACTCGGCCTGGAAAACCGGCCGAATCTGCCGCCAATAACTCACCGGCGCCGCGGGATCAGCGACCAGGCCGCCCACCACCCCGGCAGCCAGCGCTTGGCCAACTCCGGCCGTCACCGCGAGCAGGAACAAAAGCGTCCGCGCAACGCGGAAACCGGAGGGTACGGAGCATGGGCCAAACATCGCAGGAACAGGGCGGTATGCCAAAGTGGGGAATCAGGGGTCCGGCCGTGGGAAGCCGGATGCGCCGGGGGAGGGACGCCCCGCTACGAAGCCGCCCCTCCCGCATGCGGTCAAAGCGAAAGTCCACTCAGACCAACTCCGAGTCCGCCCACCCGCCGTCGCCGACCAGGCTCACGCGCGGTGCGAGGCGCCGCTTCTCACGCGAACGCTCGTTCGATCCGCGTCAGAATTTCCGCGCGTCCCGCCTTCGACTTGATGGACGAGGTGATGACCTCGGGCATCGCCATGGTGTTCTCCGTCAACTGGCGGGTGAAGAGATCGATGTTCCGCTGCACGCGCGAGGCCGACTCCTTGTCGGCCTTGGTAAAGACGAGCACCAACGGCACATCACAGCGCTCGAGCCACCGCACGAAGACGACGTCAATGTCCTGCGGCTCCAACCGCGAATCGATCAACACGAAGACACAGCGGAGATTTTCGCGTTTCTCCAGGTACTCGCTCACCGCCTGGCTGAACTCGTAGCGCTGCTGCTGCGACACCTTCGCGTAGCCGTAGCCGGGCAAATCCACGAGCGTCCAGTTGTTATTGATCGTGAAAAAATTCAGCAGCTTGGTCTTGCCCGGGGTACCCGACACCTTCGCGAGATCGCGGCGCTCAGTGATAAGGTTGATGAGGGACGACTTGCCGACGTTCGACCGGCCGATGAACGCCACCTCCGGCATGGCCGACTGCGGACACGACTTCAGGTCGGTGGCACTGCGGTTGAAAACAGATGATTTGATTTTCATGCGGATACGGACGCGGCGGACACGAGGCGACGGACCGCGTCGGGGCTGATCAAGATACTCCGGCACAGCGCACTGCCCCGGTCAAACTGGCGGCACACCGTCGGCCGGATGTCATAGATGGTACACAGCCGGGAAACCGGATCGAGGGCCACGCACGCGCCATCGCCACGCTGGTCCATGAACCGCACGCCCCCGTATTCGGCGACCATCGACTCGGGAATCAGGTCAACCTCCGCCCGCAACTCCACCACCAGGTGGCAACAGCGGGCACAACCTGCGCAAGCGGGAAGATCGGGATGAGGATCGGTGGGAATAGCCTGCAAGGACGCAGAGCCCGCCTCCACTGGCGAACACTAAAGCCGCGGAGGCCTTCCGTGGAGGCGGGGGTGACCCCACCCCGCGTGCATCACGGTCTTTTGCGGGCCCGGCCGCTGGCCGGGAGGGCGGCGGTCAAGTTCCCTCCGTTGAGCCCGCCCGGCGGGCAGGCCTACCTGGAACCTCAACCCACGAAGCGGTAATCGTAGGGCGCGCGCATTTCGCGCTCGATGTAGCGGTTCGCCTCGGCGGCGTGGTCGCCGATGAAGGTTTCCCCGGCCGAATCCCAGCGGAGGGTGCGCCCGGTGCGCATCGAAATCGCCCCGAGGTGACACATTGTCGCCGAGCGGTGGCCGGTTTCGACGTCGCAGATCGTCGGCTGCCGCGACTTTATGCAGTCGAAGAAATTCCCCATGTGATTCGCGCTGTTGTACAGCCGCACCGCGTTATCCGGCAGCGGCGTCTTCAAGAGCTCCGGGTCGCTCGCCTTGATCTGGTCGCGGTTCACCCAAATCCAGCCGTTCGTCCCCTCAAATCGGATACCATTGCGCTGACCGTCGGCATTCACCTTGGCGCCGTAGATGCTGTCGTCCTTCGTGGTGTAGATGTTCAGCTTCACGCCGTTCGCATAGGTATAGTTCACCTCATACTCGCTGAACGTGGTGTACCCGCCCGGAATCGGCTGCGTGATGACCCGCGAGGCCACCTCGCTCGGTGCGAGCAGACCGATGGCCCAATAGGCGATGTCGTTGTGGTGCGCCCCCCAGTCGGTCATCGTGCCGCCCGAGTATTCGTACCAGAAACGAAACGTCTGGTGGCAGCGTTGCGGCACATAGTCCACCGCGGGCGTCGGTCCCTGCCAGAAATCCCAGTTCAATTCCGCCGGCACCGGCGCCTGCTGAAACGGCCCCTCGCGCAAACCCGCGGGGAGCCAGACTTTCGCCTCCTTCAGTTTGCCGATGCGCTCGTTGCGCACGAGCTCGCACGCGAGCCGGAAACGCTGCGAACTCCGCTGCTGCGTGCCGGTCTGCAGCACAATGCCGGAGTGTTTCACCGCCTTCACCAACCGGCGCCCCTCGTCGATCGTAAGCGTCAGGGGCTTTTCCGCGTAAACATCCTTCTTGGCCCGCGCCGCACCGAGATTGACCAGCGTGTGCCAGTGATCGGGCGTGCCGTTGACGAGCGCGTGGACGTCGTTCCGCTCCAGGATGCGGCGGAAGTCCGTATAGATCTGCGGCGTCTTTCCGTCGACCTTGAGTTTCTCGGCTGAAGCCGCCGCCCGCTTCGTGTCGACGTCGCACACCGCCACGACGTTGCCGAAAGTCGCGGCATTCTGGGCGTCGCGCGTCCCCTGCCCGCCGCAGCCGATCAGGGCGACGTTCGGGCGGTCGTTCGCCGCCACTGGTTTACTGACCACCTCCGCCGCCGCGAGCTGCTGCTCGACAAACCACAGCGGCAGGCCCGACGCCGCGGCGAAGGCACTGCAACGTTTGAGAAACGCACGGCGGGAGACATGGAACGATTTCATCGGGGAAGGGGTTGAAACGCCCCCGCAGCATGCGGCGTCCCCCGCCCCCGACGCTAGCTCGAAAAAGTCCGCCACCGGACACTCACGAAAGGATATCCGTCAACACCTTCGCCCCTTCGACCCCGGTCAGCTTGGCGTCGAGGCCCTGGAACTTCACGCTGAACGCGTCGTGGCGGATGCCGAGCTGGTGCAGCATCGTCGCATGCAGGTCGTGCACGGTGCAGATATTCTCGACCGCCGCGTAGCCCAGTTCGTCGGTCGCGCCGTAAACGTGCCCGCGCCGTACGCCGCCGCCGGCCAGCCACATCGACATCGCCTTGTTGTGGTGATCGCGTCCGGTCGTGCCCTTGGTCGCCTGCGCCATCGGCGTGCGCCCGAACTCGCCCGTCCACACCACCAGCGTGTCGTCGAGCAGGCCGCGCTGCTTCAAATCCTTGATCAGCGCCGCGGAAGCCTGATCCGTCTCCTTCGCCTTCAGCGGCATCTCCTCGCGCAACTGACTGTGGTGATCCCAATCGCGATGATACAACTGGATGAACCGCACGCCGCGCTCGGCGAGGCGGCGCGCCACGAGGCAATTCGATGCAAACGAACCGTCGCCCGGCGTACACCCGTACATCGCCAGCGTACGCGGATCCTCCCGACGCAAGTCAGTGAGTTCCGGCACACTCGTCTGCAGGCGAAACGCCATTTCGTACTGCGCGATGCGCGTGGCGATTTCCGGATCGTGCGCAAGCGCGTCGTGTCCGCGGTTCAACGCGATGATCGCCCGGATATCAGCCTCCTGCTGCGCGGGGCTGACGCCCGCCGGATTGCCGAGGTAGTGCACCGCGTCGCCCCGCCCTTGAAACTGCACGCCCTGAAAACGTCCCGGCAGGAAGCCGCTGCTCCACTGCCGCGCCGCCACCGGCTGCGGGGAGCGCCCGGGGCCGGTTGAAATCATCACGACAAACCCGGGCAGGTTTTCCGCTTCGCTGCCGAGACCATAGTTCACCCACGCCCCCATGCTAGGCCGGCCCGCGATCTGCGCGCCGGTGTTCATGAACATGTGCGCCGGATCGTGATTGATCGCGTCGGTCGTCATCGAGCGGATCAGGCAGATGTCATCCATCACCGAGCCAAGATGAGGAAACAACGCGCAGATCTCGGTCTGGTTCCGGCCGAATTTCGCGAAAGGAAACTGCGGGGCATGACAAAGCAGCTTCTGCCCTTGCAGCTGCGCGAGCTGCTGGCCCTGCGTGAAGCTCTCGGGCATCGCCTGCCCGTGCATCAAGGCCAACTTCGGCTTCGGATCAAAGGTCTCCAATTGCGACGGCCCGCCCGCCATCGTGAGCCAGATCACGCGTTTCACCTTTTGCGGCAGAGGCAGCGGGTGCACGACGCCGCGCGCCGCATCGGCCCGCAACGCCGGGCCGCGGAGCAACGCGGCCAGCGCCACGGCACCCACGCCCTGCGTGGTGCGCCCGAGGAAGGCGCGACGGGTTTGGGCTGAAAACGACGGGGAATTCATGGGCGGAAGATCAAACGTCTACTCGGCCCGGAGGCGGGGTGCCCCGCAGTCGGCCAGCGTGCTGACCGACACCGGCGGAACGAACCGGACCAACGATAGCGAGCATTAGGAACGGGTGATGAATTCGTGGAGGTTCAGCAACACGCGCGCGACGTGGGTCCAGGCGGCGAGTTCGGCCGGATCGATTTTTTCCGGCCGCGCCGCTTCGCCCGTGGCCACCAGGGCCGCGGCCGCGGCCGGATCAGCCCGGTAGGCGGCGAGGTGCGCTTCGAGCAGCGGCTGGATCAACGCCGTCTCGTCCGCCCGCGGCAGCCGTTGCAACGCGCGCGCCCACGCCCAGCGCAAACGTGGCTCCACCGCCGAACCGCCCTCGGTCAGGATGCGGGCCGCGAACGACCGCGCCGCCTCGACGTAGGTCGGGTCGTTGAGCAGCACGAGCGCCTGTTGCGGGAGATTCGATCGACCGCGGTCGGCGACACATTCCTCGCGCGACGGAGCATCGAAGGCGAGCAGGCTGGGATGCAAAAAGGTGCGCTGCCACCAAACGTACAGCCCGCGGCGATACTGTTCTTCCCCGCGGTCGGCCGCGTAGTCGCGCGGCGGAAAGTTAAGATTCTCCCAGTAACGGTCCGGTTGATACGGCTTCACGCTCGGCCCACCCACCCGGGGTGACAACAAGCCCGCCACCGCGAGGGCCTGGTCACGGACGAGTTCGGCCTCGACCCGGAACCGGCTCTGGCGCGCGTGCTCGCGGTTGTCGGGATCAGCCGCGAGTTGCGCCGGCGTAGCGTCCGAACTTTGCCGGTACGTCGCGCTGGTCACGAAGGTGCGGACGAGTTGCTTCACGTCCCAGCCCGAATCCATGAACGCGCACGCCAACCAATCCAGCAGCGCGAGGTGCCGGGGCATTTCCCCCTGCGTGCCGAGGTCGGCGGGGTTGCGGCTCAGGGGCGTGCCAAAAAAATGCCCCCACCAGCGGTTGACCACCGTACGGGCCGTGAGCGGATTCTCCCGGGACACCAACCATCGGGCCAGATCGAGGCGATTGAGCCCCCGACCTGCGGACGGCGGTTGCGGCAGGTAGTGCGGCAGCGCCGGACGTAGGACGTCACCCGATTCGTCCATCCAATTGCCGCGCGGGAGCAGGCGGACGACGCGACGGTCCTTGGCCGACTCGGTCACAAGGCACTTGGGCAAGTCTTCCAGGTACGCTTTGCGCGCCCGCTCCGCCGTGGCCAGCGCGTCGCGCTCCGCGCCATGAAGGGTGCCGACCTTGGCCTGATAATAATCGCGCAGCATCTGGACCTCCTTCCCCGTGCGGGCGGCGGGCGCTTTTTGCAACGTGGCGGCGACTTGTCGGGCCACCCGAACGTCGGCCACCGGCGCCTTGGCTCCGGGCCGCAACTCGGCGAGTGGCGCCCCGCCCGCTGCAAACGCTGTTTCCCAAGCCGCCTGCGCGACGGCCAGCGCCGGCGCGACCGCGACCAACGCTTGTTTGGCGCGGGCCACCGCCGCGTTCAGTTCGCTTAATTTCGCCTCCTGCGCCTGATCGAGGACCAGCATGCCGTCCTCGCGGCGGCCCACGGACAGTTCCTTTACGTCGGCGAAAAAGGCGCCCAACGCATAAAAATCCCGCGCACTGAACGGATCGAACTTATGGTCGTGACACTGCGCACAGCCGGTTGTCTGCCCCAGCCAGGCCGTGCCGAGCGCACGGACCCGGTCGGTGAGCATGCGGGCCTCGTAGTCCTTGGCCTGGGCGCCGCCTTCTTCGGTGGAGAGGAGCAGCCGGTTAAACGCGGAGCCGATCCGCGACTCGCGATTCGCATCGGGCAGCAGGTCGCCGGCGATCTGCTCCAGCGTGAAGCGGTCGAAGCGTTTATTCTCGTTAAAGCTCCGGATCACCCAGTCGCGGTACGGCCAGACGTTGCGCGGGTTGTCGCTGTGATAACCGATGGTGTCGGCGTAGCGCACGACGTCGAGCCAGCCGACCGCCATGCGCTCGCCGTAGTGCGGGTTCGCAAGCAGCCGATCGACGAGCCGTTCATATGCGCCGGGCGCGGTATCAAAGGCAAACGCGTCAACTTCGGCCGGCGTCGGCGGCAGTCCGACCAGGTCGGCGTGCAGGCGGCGAATCAGGGTCCGCCGGTCGGCCTCGCGCGCCGGCTGGAGCCCGATCGCAGCGAGCCGTTGGCCCACGAGAAAATCAATCCCATCCACCCCGGCCGGAATCGCGGGACGCACCGGCGGCTCGTAAGCCCAGTGGCGTTGGTAGGTTGCGCCCTGCTCGAGCCAACGCTCCAGCATCACCTTTTCAGACTCGGTGAGCGCCTTGTGCTCGTCGGGCGGCGGCATGACCTCCTCGGGATCGCGACTACGAATCCGTTGGACCAACTCGCTTTGGTCGACCCGACCTGGCACGAAGGCCTCGCGCGCCAACGCCGCGTCGCGGTCGTCGAGACGCAATTTACCCTTGCGGTGCGACGCATCCGGGCCGTGGCAATGAAAGCACTTGTCCGCCAGGATCGGCCGCACGTCGCGGTTGAACTCAACGCTGGCGCCGGCTTGACCCGGCACCGGCGGGGCACCGAACACGGGCGTGGCAAGCCAGCCGACGAGCAGCAGAAAACGGGGTATGTTCATCGTCGGGAGGACGCGCGGGGTGGGAGCCACGAGCCAATGTCCGCTGCGCAGGGGCCTCAATGCTGAAGTGCGAGGACCCCGGCGGGCCCCGTCCTAGTCGACGGGACCCGATGTCCTCCTCCGGTTTGATCGCTGGGAATTCCCGGCCGACTTGGCCCGCCGGGAACCTCGGGCCGCACCTTGGCGTGAGTCGTCGGCGACTACGGCGTCTCCGCCTGCGCCAACGTCGGGGCCACCTCCACCCCCTTGATGCGAATACCCGTGAGTTTCGCGAGCACGGTGCCCACGTGCTCCTCGGCCACGTCGGCCAGCGTGTGGCGCTGATGGATGTCGATCGCCCCGACAATGGTCGCCGGCAGCCGGGTCACACCCGCGATTTTGCCCACCACATCGGCGGGCGTGATCAGCTGCTTGCGGCCGACATTGATAAAGATCGGCACCATGCCCGGCTCGCGGCCGGTGCGCGCGGGCCGCTCATACTTGGATTTCTTACCGCTTGGAAAATCCTCGTCGTCGCCGCCGTCGTCGGCCACCGGGGGCGCGCCTTGGTCGGTCACGCCAGCCTCCGCCGCCGGCGCCTGGGTCTGCGCCTTGGTCACGGCCGCCTTGGCCCACGCGGGCGCCGGCTTGTGCTGCGCCGCACCCGGCGGGTTGAACGACGTCGGCGCCGAAGCCGGTGCCGACTTGCCCGCACCGCTCGGAGCGCCGCCACCCGAACCCTGCAGCATGTGGATCAGGGCCGAACAGATGTCCGTGCTCGCATAGCCCTGGTCGAGCAGCCGGTCGATCATGCGATCGTGCGGCTTGAAGGTCTTCGCCTCGAGGGTGGACCGGATTTTCTCAAAAAAGACGCTGGTCCGCGCCTCTTCGACCTCATCGAGCGAGGGCACCTTGCCGCGCCGGATGTCGAGCCGCGCCCAGCGCACCATGCTCTGCAACTTGTAGATTTCCTGGCCCGACACGAACGTGAAGGCTTGGCCCTTGCGCCCCGCCCGGCCGGTGCGGCCGATCCGGTGGGTGTAATCCTCGGCGTCGTTCGGCAGGTCGAAGTTAAACACCACCTCGAGATCATCGACGTCCAGACCGCGCGCCGCGACATCCGTGGCCACGAGAAACTCGAATTTCCGCTCGCGAAACTTCCCCATCACGCGGTCGCGTTGGGTCTGGGAGATGTCGCCATGCAGCCGGTCGGTCATGTAGCCGCGCGAGTGCAGGTGCTCGTCGAGGTCGTCGACCATGATCTTGGTGCTGCAGAAAATGATCCCGTAGCGGAAATCATTCACGTCGATCAATCGCGTGAGCGCCTCGATTTTCGAACGGCGGTCGACCTCGAAGTAGGTCTGCTCGACCTGCGGGGCATTTTGCGCAACCGACTCGATTTTGATCCAGGCCGGATCCTTGGAGTAGCGGCTGATCAGGTCCTGAATCGCGCGCGGGATCGTCGCCGAGAAGAACAGCAACTGCCGCGTCGCCGGCACCGCCTTCAGGATATGCTCGATGTCATCGCGGAAGCCCATGTCCAGCATGCGGTCCGTCTCGTCGAGGATCACGAGCTTGAGTTGGTCGAGTTTCAACGTGCCACGCTCCATGTGGTCCATTACGCGCCCCGGCGTCCCGATCACCACCTGCGAGCCCGCGGCCAGTGCCCGGAACTGCCGTTCATAACTCTGACCACCGTAGATCGGCACGCCCATCACGCCGCGCTTAAAGAGCGCGAGCTTGCCCGCCTCCTCCGCCACCTGCACGGCCAGTTCACGCGTCGGGCACAGAATCAGTACCTGCACGGCGCGGATTTTCGGGTCGACGCGCTCGATCGCGGGGATCGCGAAGGCCGCCGTCTTGCCCGAGCCGGTGGACGACTGGCCGACGACGTCGCGCCCGGCTAGAATCGTGGGAATGACCGCCGTTTGAATGGGTGATGCCTCTTCAAAGCCCATCTTCGCGACGGCCTTGAGGAGGTCGGCAGACAGGCCGAGTTGATCGAACGGGCGTTTTTCCATGACACACCATGGGGGGATTTCTCGCGCGGCGCGAGTTCGCAATGAAATGGTTACGCGGACTACGTAGTGCGAAACCTTGAACGGCCGCCCGCGCCGCGCACGCTCCGCCGCGTTCTTTGGATTCGCACGCCTAAGCCGCCACCGTTTCCTCGGTGGCCGGCACGGGGGAACCACTTTCCACGGTGCACATTGGCACGGTGGATGGGGCGCACGGCCGCGGGTAACCGCGGCCAAGGTCACTTCCTGGGACCAAGCCCGTCAGCTAACCTCGTCGGCATCTGGAAGGGTGATCCCCTAGGGCTCCGCGTTCGCGGATGTCTCCACGGTCGCTCCCACGCCACCGCACCGTCGTGTCCGCCGGGGAATACCCGTCGGACCGCCGGCGCTTTCGAGACCCACCATGACCTCCGCCGTCCTCTCCCCGGCCGGTGTCGCGAACCTGTTCGCACACCTGCTACTCCTTGCGCGTGCCCTCATTACGGCCGGCGCCGCCCTGCAACGCCGCACCGCCCTCATCCGCCTGACCCTGGGCGGCACGGCGCTCGCCCTGACCCTCGCCGCCTTCGGTCTCGCCGACGGGTGGACCGAACGCAGCACGCTGCTCCTCGCCGGCCTGATTTTCGGACCTGCCCTGCTCGGCCTCGTGCTCATCCGCGAAAATCAGGTCGGCATTGTCATCAAGAAATTCGCCCGCCGATCCCTGCCCGCCGGCCAACTGATCGCGCTCGACGGCGAGGCCGGTTACCAAGCCGACACCCTGCCGCCCGGCCTCCACCTCGGCTGCTGGTTCTGGCAGTTCCGCGTCGTGAAGTCGTCGATGGTCAACGTCGCCCCGGGCGAGATCGCCCTCGTCGTCGCCGCCGCCGGCGCCCCGATCCCGCCGGGCCGCATCCTGGGCCGCGTGATCGACTGTAATAATTTTCAGGATGCGCGCGGCTTTCTCACCGGCGGCGGCGAAAAGGGCCGGCAACTCGCCCTGCTCACCGCCGGCACCTACCGGATCAACCGCGCGCTCTTCGAGGTCATCACCACCACCAATGCCGCGGAACACAACATCCCGCCGTCCGCGCTCGAACTGACTCACATCAGTCCCGACCAGGTCGGCATCGTCACCACCCTCGACGGTCGGCCGATCGAGGCGGGCGAGATCGCCGGCCCGGCCATTCCCGGCCACGACAACTTCCAAAACGCCCAGGCCTTCCTCGACGGGGGCGGCCGCCGCGGTCTGCAGGAGCAGGTCCTGCTCTCCGGCTCGTGGAACCTCAACCCGTGGTTCGCCGAGTTGGAACAGGTCCCGATGCTGAACATCCCGATCGGGTCCGTCGGCGTCGTGATCTCCTTTGTCGGCCTTGCGCACCTCGACGTGAGCGGCGCCGAATTCAAGCACGGCGACCTCGTCAACGTCGGTCACAAGGGCGTGTGGGTCGCCCCGCTCTACCCCGGCAAGCATCCGGTCAACACGCGCGTCATGCGGGTCGAACTCGTGCCGACGACCAACATCGTCCTCAACTGGGCCAACCGGACCGAGGCGCACCACTTCGACGAAAAGCTCAGCTCCATCACGGTGCGTTCGCAGGACGGCTTCGCGTTCAACCTCGACGTCGCACAGATCATCCACGTCGGCGCCCTCGACGCCCCCAAGGTAATCTCGCGCATCGGCTCGATGCAAAACCTCGTCGACCACGCGTTGCAGCCGATCGTCGGAAACTATTTCCGCAACTCCGCCCAGCACCACACGGTGCTCGATTTCCTCAACGCCCGCAGCGCGCGGCAAACCGAGGCCTCCGCGCACATCCGCACCGCCCTCGCCGCGTACGATGTGCAGGCGATCGACACGCTGATCGGCGACATCACACCGCCGGTCGAGCTGATGAAAACCCAGACCGACCGCAAAATCGCCGAGGAGGAAAAGAAGACCTACGAAATCCAGGAGGCCGCGCAGCGCCAACGTCAGGAACTCGTGCGCGCCACCGCGCTCGCGAACATCCAGCAGCAGATGGTCGACGCCGACCAGGGCGTGCGCATCGCCGACCTCCACGCGCAATCGGCCATCAAGCGCGCGAGCGGCGAGGCCGAGTCCGCCAAGCTCCGCGCCGCGGGCGAGGCCGAGGCCATCCGCGCCACCGGCAACGCCAAGGCCGAGGCCTACCGCGCCGGCGTCGGGTCGCTCGGCGCCCCAAACTACACGTTGATGCAGCTGACCCAGACGCTCGCGGAAAAAAACGTGCGCATTGTCCCCGACGTGTCGGTCACCGGCGCCCAGGGCGGCAACGGCCTCCTCGACTCGATGCTCGCCCTGCTCTCGCGCGAGAAGGTCACCGACCGGGCCGCGTAAACGCCGCCCCGGTTCACTCCGTGCGCTCCGGCCTCATCCGCCGGGCGCGCGTTCCCGCTTCAGAACAACTCCCCCTGCTCCTGCGCCGGCGGCGGCTTGGCGCCGAGAAATCCGCCGTAACGCTCCAGCCAGTCGTCGAGCTTCTCCTGATAATAGTCCGGGTCGTAGGGCGCGGCGACGGGATCGTACGCCGCAAGCGCCCGCGCCCGCTGCCAGTCGCTGGTGCGGCCTTTCAGGCGGGCGGTGATGTAGTAACTCACCCGCTCCCCCATGCGCGGTCGCGGCGAGAGTTGCAGCGCCGCCTCGGCGGCCGCCCGGCGCGGCTTGCCGCCCTCGGCCATCAGCCGCTCGTAGGCCTCGGGGCTCTGGCTCAGGGTTTCACTTTTCGCCAGGTCCGCCACCGGCACCGCCCGACTGCCCAACTGCCGCCGG
The DNA here is from genome assembly GCA_903820035.1 of uncultured Opitutia bacterium. Classification (GTDB taxonomy): domain Bacteria; phylum Verrucomicrobiota; class Verrucomicrobiia; order Opitutales; family Opitutaceae; genus ER46. Next base: position 63,038 of record CAIJFT010000037.1, on the reverse strand, counting down.
TATTCCTCCCACGCCACCACCGGCGATTCCGTCGAGGCGCCGACGAGAAACTTGATCAACTGGTCGGAAAGACGCTTGAGAAAAGGCTCGATCCCACGCGAGCGGAGCGCACTGCCGCGGAGCGTGATTTTAGCCCCGTCGTAGAGGGCATAGTTTTTCGCCTTGTAGCAGAACATCGCCGTGTAGCGTCCGTCATACTCCAGCTCGATGCCTGCCGGCAAAATCGGTGCGACCAGGGCGAGCAAAGCGTCGGGATCAGCATAGTACTTCTCCGAGGATAGATAAATACCGTCCGTATCCGCCTCCAGGATCGTGCCGCCGTGGCGGGCAAACTCGTCGATCAACGCCTGCAGCAACTCACGCCCGCGCCGCGTCACCTCCGCGGCCAACTCCCCGTCGCCGAAGCGCGCCCCGGAGAAGCCGAGGTAGCCGTAGAAGGAATTGATCAGAATCTTGAACGTCGTCTGCCGCGCCTGCGCCTCGGCGCGCTCCGCCTCGGTCGGCGCCTGCCGGGCGAGCAATTTATACTTCAGCCGGTACTCGCGCAGCCGGCGCAACAGCGGCACGAAGACGCCCAGCGTGTCGTTGCGCGGGTTCCGGTTGATGCTCAGGAGGAGGCTCGGATACAGCGACGCGACGTCGAAATGCAGGACGTGGCGGAACACGCCCTCCTGAAAACTCCGGGTATAGCCGCCCTCAAACGGCTGGATCTCCGGCGGCACCGGACACGCCTGCCGCGCATGATAGTACTCTTCGAGGAAGAGGAGATCGATCTTCGCCGTCGCGCCGCGCAGCGTCGCTTCCTGCAGCAAAATCGGAAACGTCCGCGCCTGCTCGAAATACGTGGGCAACAACTGGTCGGCGAGCCCTTCGGTCTCGCGCAAGTCGTCCTCAAGGTAAGCGCAGAAGCGGGCACGATCCGCGGTGAACACCTGTTGGATCTCGCCGCCGCGGATATAGGTGCGGTCATGGCTCTCATCCGTGACGCCGAAGTAGACGGCCGCATCCTTCAGCCCGTACGCCGTCATCTCGCGCGTGGTGATGTCGTACAGCTGCACGAGCAGGTAGGTGTCGACGATTGCGCGCCCGGGAAGGTCGCAGCGCGTAAAGTCGATCCAGCGCTCCGCGACCTTCAGCTTGCTGTTGCGAAACGCCGCCTTCTGCCCGTAGCGCCCCCACGCGCACGGCACCTTGTGCCGCCGGCAACGCTGGCGCAGGTAATCGAGGTCGAACTTGAAGATATTGTGACCTTCGATGACGTCCGGATCCGCCGCGAGCAGGGCAACCGTGAACTCCTGCAAAAGCGCCTTTTCCGCCGCGTCGGTCGGCTCCGTCAGGAGCAGAAGTTGATTTTTGCCGCCGCTACGCAAACCGATCGCGAGCACCCGATCCTCGGCGCGGCTGGCGTCGGGAAAACCACCGGCCGGTGACGCCACCTCGATGTCAAGCTGGCAGCGACGGAGTTGAGGGAAGGTCAGTTCACGGTAGAGACGCTCGCGCTGTTGCAGCAGGTACTGGTTTTCGAAAGGCCGGATGGCATCGAACCCGCCGGCCGCGCGGGCCGCGGCCGCGAACGCATCGTAGGCCGTCATATCCTCCGCGTGCGCCAAGTGCGCAAACGAACCTTCGCCGCGCAACGGCTCCACCGTGACCCCGGCGGGCAATGCCACGCGTTCCGCCCCCCGCGCGAGCCAGGCAAAGGGGCGCAGCGAACCGTCCCGATCGATGCGGCCACCGTCAGGCAGCGCCAGCGTCGTGTGGACGCGGCCGGTGTCATCCACCCACAGCCCGCAAAGCGAACCGGCCATCGGGATGCGCCAACCTTAAAACGGGCGCACGTAAACCATCACCACCGCCACCGTGACGCAGGCAAAGGCGACGGCGGCCAAGGTGGGGGCGGACTGGCGACGGCGATAGCCGAAGCCCGCCAGCGCGGAAAGGGTAAGCCAGCAGACGATTTTGACGAAGAGCCAACCCGGCCAGCCAAGGGCGAGTTTCGCCTGGAGCCCGAAGCCGCCCACCAGAGCGAGCACGCTCGCAATGCCGGTGATCATGAGTACGCGCTTGCGGGACTCGGGGGCCGCGGCGAACGCGTAGAAGGTGTAGCCCGTGAGAACGAGAATGGAGAGGACGTGGATGATCGAGTAGACGGTGGGAGGCATGGGTGTGGAAGGGAGCGAGCTGAGCGGGGGCCGCTAACGGCGTCCAATCTTTTCCCGGCGCCGACCGAGCAGCGCCCGCCGGAATCGAACGTGGGCGCGGTTCCAAACTTTCCGTAGCCGCGCTTGCGCCCGAGGCGAAAACGGGGCTACGGGAATCGTGGAACCGCTCTAGCCTTTTTGCTTCGCCCGACGCCCCCCACCCCCCGCCCCCCGCCCGCAGAGCCGGCGCCCGACCACCGGTCGGGTCTAGCCTGCAAACGCCAGGGATCGTTGGTATCATTCACGCCGTCCGGGTGTGCCGGATCCCCATGGCCGACGGTTCGGCCGATACCGACAACCGACGAAAAAAGAATGACAGCCCCACCTGCGCCGTATGCCCAAAGGCTCAAGACCTTTTTTAGTTAAAGTGGGCGCCTCCGCCGCAGCCTCTGTCTTCCGGTTTACGGCCTGACATAATCCACGACGGTTTTGGCTCCCTTGATTTTCCTAAGGCAAAGAGCAGTTATTGAAAGCACCTCGAACGCTGCAGGGTGTCGCTGCCACCCTACCCCACCCGCCCGCTCCGTCAAACGCCAATCCGCGCTATCCGCCGAGGATGGTTTCGTCGAGGTGCTGGATGATGAGTTCCTGCAAGGTCGCGAGAAAAAGATAGCACATAAACGCCCGCCGCACCGCCAGAGTCAGCTTGCCCAGATCGATATCGCCCGTCTCGAGCGCCTCGTCGCCCATCGGCTTCAGCAACGTTTCCCGCAGCCGCAGCCGGATGGCGGCACAGGCCCGGAGGATCAGCTCCGCATTTTGATCGTCAAACGCGACCACCCCCTCTTTGAAAAAATCTTCGCCGAAGAGTCCAAGCAGGGCGTCGATCTCGGCGCGCTGCCCCTCGACAAGCTCCCGGCTCCACTCGACGCTGAAATCAAGATCGACATCGGGCAACCCCGACGGTCCCGCCGGCCGGGAGCGGAGGCTGTCGGCCAGTTCCTTCACGACATCGAGGAGCGGGGCCACGACCGTCAGCGCGAGTTTGACCTCAATGCGTTTCATCGGGCTCAAGAATCGCGTGAAGGTGCCATTGCTGCAGGGTGAAGGCGTACGCCTCGGCTTTCTCGCGGAGTCCGCTCCAGACCATCGAGCGCCCGAGCTCGTGCACTTCGAGCATCTTGCGTCGGGCGGTGGTTTCGTCGAAGCCGAGGACTTTCTTAAAGACCAACACGACGTATGACATGAGGTTGACCGGATCGTTGACGACCACGACCCGCCACCTCCCCTCAAGCGCAAGCTCGGTGTGGGTGGCTTCCTTCGGGAGCGCCTGAGAGTTCGTCGGCTTCAATTTCGGGACCAGTAAACGGCTCCGACCGTCCTCTGCAATCTTCGTCACCATCACCCCTAAAATTGTCCTGCCGCCGCGGCCGCCCGGGCACACCGCTACAAGCTCGGGCCGGCATCACGCCTTGGCCCGCCGGGTCGCCGCCCGCGGATTGAGGCGATGCGCCAGTGCCACGCGGAGGCAGCCCAGCCCGTATTTTACCGATCGGCTGAAGCTGATGGAACTGGCCTCGGCAAAATACTTCGTCGGACAGGTCACCTCGCCGATGCCGTAGCCCCGACCCAGAATCCAGACGAGCATCTGGTTGTCGAAAATGAAGTCGTCATCAAAATCCTCCAGCGGCGCCTCTTCAAGAATCCGCCGCGAGAACGCGCGGTATCCCGTGTGGTATTCGGAAAGCTTGGCGCCCAGCACCACATTCTGGAAAAGCGTGAGCAACCGATTGCTCACATATCGCCACCAGGGCATGCCGCCGTGGCGGGCGCGCCCCCCCAGAATCCGCGAACCCAGGGAGCAGGGATACACCTCGAAAGCAATGATGCTGGAGAGTGCCGTAATCAGGCGCGGGGTATATTGGTAGTCCGGGTGCACCATCACGACGACGTCCGCCCCGCGGGCCAGCGCGGCGCGATAGCAGGTCTTTTGATTTCCCCCGTAGCCGCGGTTGCGGTCGTGTTCAATCACCTCGATCCCGGGCAGGGTCCGCGCAAGCGCGACCGTACCATCCCGGCTCCGATCGTCGACCAAGAGCACGTGGTCCACCACTCCCTGCGCGAGAACCTCACGATAAGTCTGCGCCAGCGTCAGCTCCGCATTATAGGCGGGGAAGACGACCGCTATTTTTTTACCGTTGATCATAGGTATTGGCCCGCGCGCCACGTCAGCCGGACCGAGATTTTCTTGCCCTGCCCCGAGCCAAAGCGAAATTTCAACCCGAATGTCATACGAACGTGGAGAAGAGAGGCCCGATCCGACCACAGGCAAATCGAAATTCACCGCGGCCCTCGCGCACCGTAACGGCCGCTAGACCGATACCGCCCCCATGCGCCGCCTCCCGCCTGCATTTTGGCTCGGCTTGGCTCTGATCGCCGTGACCGCGACCGCATTTCGCCACGCCGGCGAATGCCAATTCGTCAATCTCGACGACGACGCTTACGTCGAATACGCGCCCATGATCAACCGGGGCGTGCGGGCCGTTTCGCTCACGTGGGTCGCCACCGCGATCCACTCCAGCAACTGGCACCCCCTCACCTCGATCTCCCACATGCTGGACTGCGACCTCTTCGGCGTAACGCCGGGGCCGATGCACTGGGAGAATGTGGGCTGGCACTCGCTCAACACCCTCTTGGTCTTCCTGGTTTGGCGGCGGTTTACCGGTGCGCTTTGGCGTCCAGCCTTGGTCGCCGCACTCTTCGCCCTGCATCCACTCCACGTCGAATCAGTGGCCTGGATCTCGGAAAGAAAGGACCTGCTTTGCACTTTTTTCTGGCTGCTCGGTTTCGCCGCCTATCACCGCTGGCGGGAGCGCCCCTCGGCGTGGCGCTACGCCGCGGTGGCGTTCTGCCTTGCCCTGGCGTTGCTCGCCAAACCAATGGCGGTGACATTCCCCGCCACCCTGCTGTTGCTGGATTTCTGGCCGCTCCAACGCTGGCCCGAGCTGCCTTGGCGTCGCCTGATCGGGGAGAAACTCCCGCTCTTCGCCATTGTACTCGCCCAAAGTGTGGTGACCTTCGTGGTCCAATACTCGTCCGGCGCAGCCAACTACGCGGAGCGCATCCCGATGAGCGCCCGCCTGGCCAACGCGGTGGTTTCCTATGTGCGCTATCTCGGGAAGACCGCCTGGCCCCAATCCCTGAGCCCGCTCTATCAACACCCCGGATACTGGCCGGTCTGGATCTGGGTCGGCGCCTTACTGCTGCTCCTCGGGTTCTCCGCGCTGGTCTGGACCCAACGCCGCACCCAACGGCCGCTGGTTTTCGGCTGGCTCTGGTTTTTGGGCACATTGGTTCCCGTCATCGGCATCGTGCAGGTCGGCGCCCAAGCGATGGCGGACCGCTACATGTACGTTCCCATGCTCGGAGTGCTCACCGCCGCCGCCTGGATCGTCGGCGACCGGGTCCAATCTTCACCGCGCCGGCAAAAACTGGCGATAAGTGCGGCGGGCCTTGCGCTGGCCGCGTGTTTTTTCCTGACCCAGCGTCAAGTAACCGCGTGGACGAACAGTGTGCAGCTTTACGAGCGCAGTCTGGCTGCCGGCGAAGACAACGCCTCGATCCGCTACCTGTACGGCGTGGCCTTGCAGGCCGCCGGACGGCCGGAGGCCGACGTCATCGCGCAGTACCGCTTGGCCATCGAGCGCGAACCGGACTACATCAACGCCCACACGCAACTCGCCATTATCGCCCTGCGCCGGCAAAACTTTGACGAGGCTCGGCTCATTCTTGAACGGACGATCCGGTTTGAGCCGGATAACGCCGCCCTTTACAGCAACCTCGGTTCCTATTGGACCCTGCGCGACGACTTCGCCCAAGCGCTCCCGTGGTTTGAGAAAGCACTGAAATTAACCCCGCGGTCGGCCGGCCTCCACCGGGAACTTGGCTCGCTCTACCAAAAGATCAACCGCCCGGCCGACGCGCGCCGCCACTACGAGCTGGCCATCAAGTACGACGGCTGGACCGTCGCCGACTACACCGCCCTTGGCTTGCTCATCGGCAACCGCGGCGAGTACGCGGAGTCTCGCCGACTCTTCGCGCGCGCCCTCTGGCTGGAACCGGGCAACAAAGTGTGCCTCGCGAACCTCGCCGCGCTGGAGCGACTCGAACGCGCAAAATAGCATGGCCGGCCGGCCACGTGAATCCGGATGGGTCCGGGGGTTTTCAGATCCAGCGGGCCACCGCGCAATCCGTCCCCCAGGCGAAACTCCCCGCGAGCCGGGCGCCTCGCGATAACCGCGCCGCACCGTCGCCCGTCGCTCGCGCAACGAACGCCGGCGCCTCGCCACCGCGAGCCGCCTAAGCGCCGCTCAGGCCTGCGCCTTGGCGGCCGCTTCGCGGACCGCGGTCTCGATGCAAGACTCCGCTTCGGCGATCGGGACCTTGGCGACATCCTTCTGAGCACGCCACTTGAGTTCGATGATGCCCTCCTTGAGGCCTTTGCCGCCGATCGTCAGACGCAGCGGGATGCCGATCAGGTCGGCGTCCTTGAACTTTACGCCCGGACGCTCCGCGCGGTCGTCGATCAGAACGTCCGCGCCGGCCCGCTCCGCCGCCTGGCCGAGCTTGCGCGCAAGCTCCATCGCCTCCGGCAGCTGGGGATCGAGCACACAGATAAGGACATGGAAGGGCGCGCAATTCCAGGGCCAGACGATACCGTCGGCGTCATGGCTTTGCTCGATCACCGCCTGCATCGTACGGCTAATTCCGATACCGTAGCAGCCCATCACCATCAGGTGCGTCTGCTTCTGGTCGTCGGTGTAGGAGGCGCCGTATTTCTCCGAATACTTCGTGCCCAGCTTGAAGATATGGCCGACTTCGATCCCGCGGCGGACCTGCAGCGGCTGGCCCGACTTGGGATCGGGCTCGCCCGGGCGCACCCGGCGGAAGTCGCCGAACTTCGTGACCGCGAGATCGCGGACCACGTTCACGTTGCGTAGGTGGAAGCCGTCCTTGTTCGCACCGGTCGCACCGTTGCCGATCAGGCGGATCGCGTGGTCGGCGAAGATGCCGGCCAAGGCGGACGGATCTTTGATCGAGCCCTTGACCGCACCGAGACTACCGGGCTTCGCGCCCAATACCGGCTCGATTTCCTCGGCCGTCGCCGCCCGGAAAAGCGTGAAACCGAGGGAGCCGAGCTTGGCCTCCTCCAGTTCGTCACAGCCGCGCAAGATCACGAGGAACGGCTTGCCGTCACCCATGTACACCAAGGTCTTGAACTGCCGGTCCGCCGGCACCGAGTGCGGTGCGGCCTCGAGCGAGGCGATCGTAACGACGCCGGGCGTGGCGAATTCCTCAACCGCGCCGGCGGGCGCCGCGTCCTGGAGGTCGGCCGGCACAAGCGCGCTGGTCGCCTTCTCCCGGTTCGCCGCGTAGCCGCTGGCCTCGTTGTAGATCACGTCGTCGTCGCCGATTTCGGCGGGGACCATGAACTCGTGGGAAAAACTTCCGCCCATCACGCCGGTGTCGGCCTCGACGGCGATGGCGTGGGTGCCGAGCCGTTTGAAGAAGCGCTCGTAGGCCGCCTTCATCGTCAGGTAGCTCTTGATCGCGCCGTCGTCATTCGCATCGAACGAGTACGCGTCCATCATGATGAACTCGCGCGCCCGCATCAGACCGTAGCGCGGACGGATCTCGTTGCGGAACTTGGTGGCGATCTGGAAGAAATTCTTCGGCAGGTCGCGATAGCTGCTGATCTCGGCCTTCACGAGCGGCGTGATGACCTCCTCGTGCGTCGGCCCGAGCACGAACTCCGGCTCGCGCGGGGCGCGCTTGCCGTCGCCGGCGCTGTCGGCGCGGAACATGATCTCGCGGGCCGCGGCCCAGCGCGGACCCTGTTGCCACAATTCCACCGGATGCACGTGCGGCATCCACAGCTCGATTGCCCCGGAATGATCCAGCTCCTCGCGACAGATCTGCGTGATCTTGTGGATCACGCGCAGCCCGAGGGGCATATAGGTGTAAAGTCCGCCGCCCAACTTGCGCACGAGGCCCGCCCGCACGAGGAGCTTGTGCGAAGCGATTTCGGCGTCGGCCGGGCTCTCTTTCAACGTCGGGATAAAAAACTGGGACCAGAGTTTCATGAAGTCGGGCAACGAAACAGCCCGCCTCCGCCGGAGCAATTTTATTTGCGCGCCGGCCGTCGCATGCCGCTCAATGGCCGGCCATGTCCGCCGCCGCCCCTTCAAGAAAGCCTTGGCCGATGAAGTGGATCGTCCTCGCGATCGTCCTTTGCATTGTGCCCTACACCGTGCTGACCCTGCGGTATCGGAAGGAAGCCCCGGCCTTCCTGCCCTACGAAGACATGAAGAACCGCGCCAACATCGCGCGACTGCTCGCCGCCGGCTTCCAGCGTATTCCCATCAGCGCCACGCGACCGGCCGACGGCGCGAAACTTCCGGGCGGCAGCGCCGCCACGCCCGCCCCGGGCGGCCTGCCGGCCGACCTGAAGTCGACGCTCGTCGAGCCCATTCTCCTGCCCGCCGAAATCACCAGCGTCACCGCCGCGCCCACGGCCAACGCGCTCCAGCCCTATATCGTGCAGCTGACCTGCACCTTGCCCGACGACAAAAAGCAGCTCGGCGGGGCCCATGTCTACGTCCGCGGCGATCAACTCGTGATCGCGCCGACTTTCGAGCCCATCCCCGCCAACCTGCTCACCCGCTCGCTGGGCGCGGCGGTCCTGCTGACCATCCCCGCCGGCGCCCTGAAGCGCGGGCGTTACCAGACGATTCTCATCGGAGAGCACTCCTCGCGAACCTGGAGCCTTGAAGTCCGGTGACCAACGGCACCGGTAAGTCCGCGGCGGCTATTGACGTAGCCCGACGCTTGCCCGACAACACAGCGGCTTCCAATTGATGAGCACGACCAACGGTCCGGCCAATCCACCCGCAGCAGCAAACGCGACGACGATCAAACCGACGGACCTCCGCGGGATCCTGAAGTATGTGCCGCGCTTCCAGGGGCAGATCTTCGTCATCGCCATCGACGGCTCGATCGTGGCCGACGACAATTTCTCGAACCTGCTCGTCGACATCGCGGTGCTTCGCTCACTCGCGATCAAGGTGGTGCTCGTCCACGGAGTCAGCCACCAGCTCAAGGAGCTCGCCGAGCTGCGGAATGTCACGATCACCAATTCCGACGGCACGGGCGTGACCGACGCCGCCACCCTCGACATCGCCATCCGCGCATCCGCCCGCGTCGCGCACTTGCTGATCGAGGGCCTGACGCAGAACGCACTGAAATGCGCCTCGACCAACGCTGTGCGGGCGCTGCCAACCGGCATTATCCGTGGCGTCGACCAGCAGTTCACGGGCAAAGTCGAGCGGATCGACAAGGACTTCCTGATGGAGCTGATCGATCGCCAGGTCGTGCCCATCGTCTCCCCCATCGGCTTCGGCCCCGACGGCAAATCGCTGCGCGTAAACTCCGACCTGCTCGCCGCCGAACTCGCCGAGGCGTTGCACGCCACCAAAGTCATCTACCTCGCCACCGCGCTCGGGCTCGTCATCGACGGCAAGGTCCGGCAGGAAGTCACCCTCGATGTGCTACAGAAAATTGTGCAGGACGAGGAAGCACGCATCGCCCCCGAAAGCCTGAGCAAGGCGGTCCACGCCATCAAGGCGATCGAGACCGGGACGCCGCGTGTCCACGTACTCGACGGCCGCGTCTTCGACGGTCTGCTCAACGAAATCTTCTCCAACGAGGGCGTCGGGTCGCTGGTCTACAGCAATGACTACGCGCAGATCAGAAAGGCCAAGAAGAGCGACGTGCGGATGATCTACAACCTCACGCGCGCGGCCGTCCGGCGCGAGGAACTCATCTTCCGTTCGCAGCAGGCCATCGAAAAAAACATCGATCAATTCTTCGTCTTCGAGATCGACGAAAACATCATCGCCTGTGTCACGCTGTACTTCTACCCCGATAAACCGCAGCTGGCGGAGGTCGGCTCGCTGTACGTGATGCCGTTCTACCACAACCGCGGGATCGGCAAGAAGATGGTCGAGTACGCCATGATTGTCGCCCAGGAGCGCGGCGCGACGACCATCCTCGCCCTGTCAACGCAGAGCTTCGGCTTCTTCACCAACGTCTGCGGCTTCGAGGAAACGACGAAGGAAATCCTTCCCGAGGCCCGCCTGAAGCTCTACGACGAAAGCGGTCGCAACGCCAAGGTCTTGGTCAAACACTTCGCCAAGTAGGCGCATTCGCGCCCGTGGCCCTAAGCGTGGGCACTGGGAGTGGATGGGGATTCCGCTCGATCGGGGTCCCTGCGCTCACGCGCAGGGCCACATCTCTATACTAGACTCCGAACACCTTCGTCACGGTGTTCCAGCATGCGTTCCAGAAGCGCCGCGCCTGCTTGGCGTCGCCGCCGCTCGCCACCTGCTGGCAGAGAAAAACCCCGCGCCCCTCGAAGAGATCATCAAAGAGTGGATTCATTCCCCGATAATAACTCCAAAACGTCTCGGCCCGCACCGGCCGGTAAGCTAGGTTCGGCGTAAAGCCCATCGTCGCATCCTGATTGGTTCTCCGCGCCGGCACCTCGTCGCCGGCACGGTCAATCAGGCGTTCGGCGCGCACCCCGCGACTCCCCGCGATAATCAGCCGACACGGGCCCGAGAACTCGAAAAACCGGAACTGCAGCGTCACCCATGACTGCCAGCGGAACAGTTGCCAGCGGCGCCGCAGGTTCAGCCGCACGCCCCCGGCCAGTACCACGCCCGCCAGAAAACTCGGACGCAACACGAGCGAGGCCTCCGCCGGCAGCGTGATCACCGCCAGTTCGCTGTGCGGATCGGACTGATTGGACAGCGTGAGGCGGCGTTCACCGGCGTCGGGTTTCGCATTCACCATTTCAATCAGCTCCACCAAGCCGGTCGCAAGGCAGGTGAACGGAATCCGCCAGTCGAGCAGGAAGCGCGTCTTCCGCTGCAGCCCCTCGTCGGAAGCCTGCAGGAACTTTTCCTTGATCCACAGGCGCTCACCCGGACCGAGGGGGAGATCCGTCGCCACGCGGCTCGCCCCCACCTCGGGCATCGCCGCCATCGACGCGGCGAGCCGCACGGGACGACCGCGGCTGATCGCCGGCGCGACCAGCGCGTACATCCCCACCTTCCCGATACTCGGCCCGATGAAATAGAGGCCGAGAAACACCACCACCCACCACTTCACGGCCAGCGTCACATAGCCGCGGCCAAGGGGATATTCCCAGATCTGCTCGAAATAATGCAGCACCTTCGAACGCTGCGCTGCGACCTCCACCAGTTGCACGTCGAGTTTACCGAGGGCGATCTCCAACCCGTCGCGCTCCCAGCCCGCCCGCGTCTGCGTCAGCTTCAACTCCGCAATCTTCGCGGTGATCACCTCGCGCTGGCCGGCCAGTTTCTCCATCTGCTGCGCGTTGGCCTTCTGCTGCTCGGGGTTGCCGACGAAACGATCCCACGTGCTCTCCAGTTCCTTGAGCTTCGCGGTCGCCCCGTCCGCCAACTTCAGGCGGTCCTGCTCTCCAACAATCTGCCCGCCCAAGCGGTCCATCCGGAGCACGACATCATCCAGCGCCTCGCGAATTTCGCCGCGCTTGCCGCTGAGCGTACGGACGACGTCCTGGCGCCATTGGTCAAACCCGATGTTGTCCTTGAGAAACAACCACAGCCCGCCGGCCGCCAGCGCCAGCGTGACGATCAGCGCGGCGGCGGCGAATTTTTCGATGATCCAGCGGAAGAGTTTGATCAGATAGCCCATGTATCATGCCCGCGCTGCGGCGGGATAAGGCGGCATCATTCAAGAGCCGCCGCCCCAATGCCAATTGCTAAAGCCGCACCCTCCGGCCAGCCTGCCGCCAACCGCCAACCGGCCGCGTCCGCGGCACCTCGTCACCATGTCCAAGGCCATCGTCTCCTCCCTCTACGATTCCGATGTATTCCGCATGGCGTGCCGCCAATTCGACAAAGCGGCCGATGCCATCAACCTGCCGGACGCAATCCGGGACCGGACCAAGTACCCCAAACGGTGTCTGGCGGTCGCACTGCCCATCAAGCGCGCCGACGGCAGCGTCACGGTCTTCGAAGGCTACCGGGTGCAACACAACCTCTCAACCGGCCCCTCGAAGGGCGGCATCCGTTTCCACCAAAACGTCACGATCGGCGAGGTGGCCGCGCTGGCCATGTGGATGAGCTGGAAATGCTCGCTCGTCGGCTTGCCCTACGGCGGCGCCAAGGGCGGCGTCATCGTCGATCCCAACCAACTGACGCCCACCGAACTCGAAAGCCTTTCCCGACGGTACATGCAGGAAATGGTGAACTTCGTCGGCCCGCACACCGACGTGCCCGCGCCGGATGTCGGCACCAATGAAAAAATCATGGGCTGGATGATGGACACCTACTCCAATCACGTGGGTCACGTGGAACCCGCCGTCGTCACCGGCAAGCCCATCGCGCTCGGCGGCTCGCAGGGTCGCAAGGAAGCCACCGGCGCCGGCGTCGCATACTTGGCCAAAAAATATCTGGAAGACCTCCGGATCCCCGTGGCCGAGGCCACCGCCGTGGTCCAGGGTTTCGGCAACGTCGGTAGCGAGTCCGCGCTCGCTCTCGCCGGGTACGGCATGAAGGTCATCGCCATCTCCGACTACACGGGCGGCATCTATAACCCGAAGGGTATCGACCTCCCGAAGGCGCAGACCTACGTCCAGTATCAAAGAGTCCTGCGTGACTTCGACGGCGGCGAGCCGATCTCCAACGCGGATCTGCTTGAGCTGAACTGCACCGTGCTCGTGCCTGCGGCGCTCGAACGGGTGATCACCGACCAGAACGCGGGCCGGTTAAAATGCCGTGTCCTGGCCGAAGGAGCGAACGGCCCGACCACCAACGCGGCCGACAAAATCATCGAGGAGCGCGGCGACATCGAGGTGATCCCCGACGTGCTCTGCAACTCCGGCGGCGTGATCGTCTCCTATTTCGAATGGCTGCAAAACCTGTCGAGTTTCTACTGGGACCGCGACGAGGTGATGCGGAAGCTCTTTGGCATTCTCGACAAGGCGAAGGACTCCGTGGAGTACCAGAAGAGAAAATTCAAATTCAGCCGCCGCCTCGCCGCACTCACCCTCGGCATCCAGCGCGTCGCCGACGCCAAGGAATGCCGCGGCCTTTTCCCCTGAACGATTGGAATCCCCGGGACATCCGAGCAGCCGGTTTGGCGCGCAGCGACCAGGTGGTCAGCGCGACCGTCCACGTTTTCGCCTCCGGTTCAACCGCGGCTACGTGCGGGCACTTTCATTTCTGGTCGTCTCCGCGGCCGTCACACCGTTACACGCCGGTCCGACCGACGACGCGATCATCGCCGCGATGAAACTCACCGAGCAGCCCAACTACAGCTGGGTCACGACGGTCACCGATGACGCACGCACCTACACGATCACCGGTCGCACGACCCCGGCCGGATTCACCCGCGTGCAAATGCCGGTCGTGAACCGATTGCGCCGCAAACTCGGCCGCGGCGTGACCGACACCGAGATTGAGCTCATCTTCCGCGGCAACGTCGCCTGCGTGGTCGAGACGCCGCAAGGCTGGCGCACGCCAGCGGAGTTGCCCGAGACTCCCGTTGAGCCCGCGCCGACGAGCACGGCCACCGCGACGGAGCCGACCATCGTGGTGAACGCGAGCGCCGGTGTCGGCGCTTCGGGCGGGCCCAGTGTATCCGTGCCCCTGCCACCACCCCGACGCGCTACCGCCCCCCTGCCCTACAGCAATCTGCAGCTCACGCTGAGCCATCCGCACGAAGAATTGAGCCTGATCGTCGGCAGCCACGCGGAATTCATGGTCGAGGGCGACCAAGTGACCGGCACGTTGACCGAAGTCGGCGCCCGCCTGCTATTGGTCCATGACGGCCAGGAACAGCTCACACCACGCCGGGCGAGCGGCACCTTTTCACTCCGGTTGGAACGTGGTCACGTGGTGCAGTACCGCGTTAGCCTGGAAGGCGTGCTTGCCGTCGAGTCGGCCGGTGGCACGCGCGAAATCATTGTCCGGCAAACGACCGACACCGTGCTGCGCGCGATCGGCACGACCCATGTCGACGTGCCGGAGGATGCGCGGGGCAAACTCAGTCGCTGAGGCCGCCTGTGGCCCGGCGCGTGAGCGGCGGGAATTTCCTTACGGCCGCGGTCCCTGCGCCCACGCACAGGGCGACGCGGCAACCACTCACAGCACCATGAACGAAAACGCCACGAGCAGCGTCGGCACGAGCGCGCCCAAGAACAAACCCAGCGGCGAAACGCCCTCGGGAAAATAGCGCTGGAGAATCGATTGCCCCGCGGGATTCGGCGCGTTGGCGATCACGGTCAGACCGCCGCCGGTCACCGCGCCGGACACCACCGCGAATTTCAACTCCTCGCTGAAGCCGGGCACCAGGGTCGCGAGATAGGTGATGAGCGCGTTGTCGTTGAACGCCGTCAGGATCGTCGCACCCGCAAAGAGGGGAACCTCGCCAAGCCGGCTCAGCACCGGCTGGATCCACCACGCCTGCAGCCCGCCATGGATCACGAGGCCGGCAAGGAAGAAGCCCACGAGCAGCGGCGTCTTGAGTTCCACCTTGCTCTGGTGGTGCGCAGTGGCCTGGGCAAATGCGAGGTAGAACAGGAAGCCGCCGATGAAGAGCGCCGGATGATGCGCCATCCACACCGTGAAACCGAGGAAGCCGAGATGCATCGTCGTCACCCAAACCGGCACCGGCTCCTCGCCACGCGGCCCGTTCTCCGCCGCCGGAGCCTGCAGCGCGAAGAGTTCGCGGCGAAACGCGACCAGATAGACGGCGTTCGCCAGCACAATGCCGGAAATCGCGTGCCACCCAAAATGGGTGAACATGTAGGAGATATTCCAACCCCACGCCGCCGCGACCATGAGCACGGGCGGCGCGGCAAAGTGCGTCAGTGTGCCGCCAATCGAAACATTTACGAACAGAAGCCCAATCGTTGCATACTTGAGCTTCGTCCCCGGATTGAGCGCATAGAACTGTTTACCCAGCAGCAGCGCGGCAATCGTCATCGCCGCCGGCTCGGTAATGAACGACCCGAGGATCGGCGCGAGCGTCAGAATCGAAAGCCACCACGCCACCGGGCGCCCGCCGCCCAGCGAGGCCACGAGCTGCATACACTGTTCCGCCAGCCGCAGCACCGGCCGCGTCGAGGCCAAGGCCATGATGATCACCACGAACATCGGCTCCGTGTAGTTGACCTGGTCCGCCAAATAATGAATCGAGGTGTCGACGCCCTTGAACGCGGCCAGCGCCACGCCGAGCACGATCGCCCAGAGTCCAAACACCGCCTCGACCTCGCCAAGAAAGTGCAACACTTGGCCGCCGAAGCTCACCTCGTCGGGCTGACCGTCACCGTCGCGATCCTGTCCCGCCGGACGTTGGCGCAGGCGCGCGAGGTGCCGCTCCTCGACCGCGTGCGCCCAATGACGAAAGCGGGCGGTGAGGAACGTATGCGCGACGGCAAGGGCGAAGATCACCGTCGCCACGACGTTGAAAGGTTCCGCGGTCGCCCGCCCGAGCAGGGTGCCCGCCAGCGAGGCCACGTCGCTTGCCGCATAGTCGGTCACGGACCGCGGGAACTCCGCCGCGGCCGCGATCCCGGGCAGGGCCAGGCCGAGCGAAACGGCGCGAAGCAAAACGCGGGACGCAGGACCTTCAGCCGGGATCATGAGGAGGAGTGGAGGGTCGAGGGTTGAAAGTTGAAAGACCGAACCTCGGTCACCGCCGCGGCGCTCCTCCTGAATCGTAGGCCAGCTCGCTTGCGAGCGCGGCTCGGGCGCGCGCAAGCGCACTGACCTACGGCGGAGTCACGCGCCCCGACTTCAGAACGTATGAATCACCAGGCCGGAACGGAGCTTCGGCTCGAACCATGTGCTCTTCGGCGGCATGATCTGGCCCGCGTCGGCGATGTCCATCAACTGCGCGAGCGTCACCGGGTACATCGAAAACGCGACTCCACCCTCCGCGTCGACGCGCTGCACGAGTTCGCCTGTGCCGCGGATGCCGCCGACGAAGTCGATGCGCTTGCTAGTCCGGACATCGGCGATGCCGAGCACGGGGCCGAGCAGGCGGTCCTGCAGCACGCTCACGTCGAGGCGGCTGACCGGATCAGCGTTGGTCTCCGCCTGACAGCGCAGGCCGTACCATTTTCCGCCGAGGTACATGCTCACCTGGCCCACCGCGACCGGGGACGGCGCGGCGTTTTCCTGCAGGCCGAAGATGGCCTTCACCTTCGCGAGGAAATCAGCGGGGGCGATTCCGTTCAGGTCGAGGACGAGACGGTTGTACGGAAGAATCTTCAGCTCGCTGGCCGGGAACAGCACGCAGAGGAACCAGTTGTAGTCCTCTTGTCCGTTGTGCTGCGGGTTGCGCTCGCGGCGCAGACGCGCGACGCGGGCGGCGCTGGCGGCGCGATGATGGCCGTCGGCGATGTAACTCACGGGTACGGCGCCGAACGCCTTCACCCACTCGGCGCCACCGGCGATGCGCCAGACGGTGTGACGGATGCCGTCGGGAGCCGTGAAGTTGTGCAGCGGCTGCTCGTTGGTCTTCGCGTTGACGAGCGCGGTGACCGCGGCGTTGTCCCGATAAGTGAGAAACACCGGACCCGTATCGGCGCTCAGCGTATCGATCAACTTGGTGCGATCATCCTCCTTATCCTTCCGTGTCTTCTCATGCTTCTTGATCAACTCCGCGTCGTAATCATCGACGTGGCAGCCGGCGATGAGACCGCGCTGGATGTGGCTGCCCATCTGTTGCTGATAAACGTAGAGGCAGGGCTCGGACTCGCGCACGAGCGTGCCGCTGCGCTGGAGGGCGAGCAGATTTTCGCGGGCCTTGGCGTAGACGGCCTCGCTGTACGGATCGGTTCCGGTCGGCAGGTCGATTTCGGCCCGGTCGACGTGGAGCAGGCTGTGCGGCTTGCCTTGGGCGAGCGCGGCGGCCTCGGCGGCGTTGACGACATCGTAGGGCACGCAGGCCACTTCCGGCGCGAGCGCGGGCTTGGGAACCAGACCTTGGAACGGATGGATACGCATGGGTTAAAAAGGAGAGCGGGAACACTTGGCCGCGGATGCGGCGGAACACACGGAAAAAACGTGTCAGCAGGCGCCCCGGGCATCCCGACCGCCAAACCTTGAACAAGGAGGGCCCGAAGAGCGGAGAAAAGGAGCCCCTCTTTTCCGTGCTTCCCGCCCCTGATCCCCTGCTCCGGCCCTGGTGACGGCAGCGGGCAGACACAAAAAAGCCCTCCGTTTCCGGAGGGCTGGGAGATTCGAAATCGCGGGAGCGATTACTTCTTCGCACTGCCGCGCTTGAACTTCGTGGTGAACTTCTCGACGCGGCCGGCGGTGTCGACGAGGCGCTTCTCGCCGGTGTAGGCGGGATGCGAGTCGGCGGTCACGTCGCGGGCGATGACGTAGTACTCTTGACCATCAATCTGCTCCTTGCGGGCGGATTTCATGGTGGACTTGGTGAGGAAACGACGTCCGGTTCCGATATCGAGGAAGCAGACGTTGTTAAGAGCGGGATGACCTTCGGCTTTCATCGCAGTAGTATAGGGTTAGCCTTGGCGCGCCTTGTAACGCGGCTCGACCTTGTTGATGACGTAAATCTTGCCCTTGCGACGGACCACCTGGCATGCCGGGTGACGCTTCTTGGCCGACTTGATAGAGGAAACAACTTTCATAAAAGGCGTCAAAGCACAGGCCGCGGGTGGCTCTGTCAACGGAATTGTTTGCCGGTTGCGCGTCCGCTGCGCTCACGGCCTCAATTAAGCTCCGGATCCTCCGGTTCCCCCGCGAGCAACCGCCACTCCGCTCCCTCCCGCCCGAGCACCAAGCGCCAAAGGGACTCGTCCTGCGTTTGCGCCAGAAGGTCCTCGGGGACGTCGGTCACCACCCAGGTGTGGTGTTGCATCTCCTTCTCCAACTGCCCCGCCGACCAACCGGAGTAACCGAGAAACCCGCGCACCTGGGTCGCCTCCTCGGAGAGCAGCTCCTGCGCCTTTTCCGGCTCGATGCCGAAGTGCAAACGGAAGCCGTCGTCGCGGATCTGCCACGCCGCAAGCACAAGCTGTTCCGTCTGCACGGGGCCGCCGGCATACAGGGGAACCGCGCCGAGCGGGCCGAGGGCAAATTCACCACTCAACTGCCCGAGCCGCTTTTTCAGCGGCCGGTTGAGCACAACCCCCATCGCGCCCTCGTCATTGTGCACCGACATCAGCACGACACTGCGCCGGAAATGCGGATCCTTCATGCTGGGATGCGCGAGGAGCAACGAGCCGGCGAAACTTTCCCGGGTGACTTTGCGAGGCCGATGCATGCCGAAAGAGATCAGGGAACGGACGCGGGGTTAGCTCAGAGTTTCAACACCTTCACGCCGGCGTCGTTCAGCAGCGGCACCACCAGCGGGTCGTTGCTGTAGTCGACGCGGTAACGGATCTCCGCAATGCCCGCAGCCGCCAGGATCTTCGCGCAATTAATACACGGAAAATGCGTCACGTAGGCCACGCAACCCTCCACGGAACTCCCGCGCCGCGCCGCGTCGGCCACGGCGTTCTGCTCCGCGTGCACCGTCGCCTGCTCGTGGCCCTCGCGCACCCGCGAAACGTGGGGCGTGCCCGGCAAAAAACCGTTGTAGCCCGCCGCCACGATGCGGTTCTTGCGCTCGCCGCCGGTCACAATCACACAGCCGACGTGCAACCGCTCGCAGTTGGAACGAGACGACATCAGCACCGCCGTCGCCATGAAATACTCGTCCCACGATGGCCGGTGCGGAAAATTTGCCGCCGCGGCGGCAATCAGGTCCACCGGTTCGGCACCGGCAATGGGCCCGGCCGGGCTGGCGGTCTTTCGGGAGGAGGCTTCGATGTCACTCATGGCAAAGTGCCGGACACGCTGGACGCGCTTTGGTATTCGGGCAACCTTCGTCTGACTTTCCGGAGCGGCGAACCCTCGCCACCCACCGGAGCCCGACCTCCCCCATGGAACGCACCGTGCAGCCCGAGCTGCTGGACTCACTCGCCCCCGACCATCCGGATGCCGTCCGCAACCGCCGCGACCTGCGTCTCACCAACGCCGTGATGGGCAATCCGCGTTGGTTCTCCCGCACCCTGCCCGCCCTGCTTCGCTCCTCCGAACGCGTGCTCGACCTCGGCGCGGGAACCGGCGAACTCGCGCACCGCCTCAACCGCGCCGGCCTGGCGACGGACGGACTGGATCTTTGGCCGGCCCCGGCGGGCTGGCCGGCCGGACGCGCCTGGCATCGCACCGACCTGCAGCACTTCGACGGCTTCGCCTCCTACCCGGCCGTCATCGGCAATCTGATCTTCCACCAGTTCAACGCGAACGAGTTGAAGCGGCTCGGCCGGCGCCTCGACACCGGCACCCGCCTGATTCTCGCCAGCGAACCCGCCCGCCGGCGACGCTCCCAGGTGCTTTACCGGACCCTCGCTCCGCTCTGCGGCGCCAATCACGTTTCCCTCCACGACGCCCACGTGAGCATCGCCGCGGGATTCCTTGGCCGCGAACTCCCGGACCTCCTGGGGCTCGATCCCGCGCATTGGAATATACACTGCTCGACCACGTTCATCGGCGCCTACCGGATGATCGCCATTCGCCTTGATGCCTCCGCGTCCCGTTGAAATCCACGGCGGCGGCCTCGCCGGCCTCGCGCTGGGCATCGCCCTCCGCCGCCACGACGTGCCGGTCACGCTCCACGAGGCGGGCACGTACCCGCGGCATCGGGTCTGCGGCGAGTTCATCACCGGACTGTCGACCGCGACGCTGGAGGCACTCGAACTGACGCCCGTCTTCGCTGACGCCTTGCTCCACCACGATGCGAGGTGGTTCGAGCGCAACACCGCCGGTCGACGGCAATCGCTGCCCGCACCCGCGCTGGCGATCAGCCGGTACGAACTCGATGCCCGGCTCGCCCGCCGTTTTGTCGCGGCCGGCGGCGACCTGCGCCCGCAAAGCCGCATCACCGGACGAGAAGACATCCCCGGTTGCGTCGACGCCACCGGACGGCGGCCATCGTCGCGCTCGCCCTGGCTGGGTTTGAAGTTCCATGCCCACGGCCTCGATCTCGACGGCGGTCTGGAAATGCACCTCGGCCGGCAGTGCTATGTCGGCCTGACCCGCGTCGCCGCCGACACCGTCAACGTATGCGGCCTCTTCCAGCGCCGCTCCGTATCCGGCCAACACGCCGGCCTGCTGCCCGCGTACCTTGCGAGCGCAGGCCTCACCGATCTCGCCGCGCGGATCGCCCGGGCCCGACCCGATCCGGCCACCTTTTGCGCCGTGGCCGGCCTCGATTTCAATCCGACCGACGGCTCCGACCGTGGGCTCCGGCTGGGCGATGCCGCCGCCATGATTCCGCCCTTCACCGGCAACGGGATGGCGATGGCACTGCAAAGCGCTGAGTGCGCACTCGGTCCGCTCACCGCGTACGCCCGCGGCACGACAGGCTGGGCCGCCGCGTGCACCGCGGTCCGGGCCGCGCTCCACCGGCGTTTTCAGCGGCGCCTCGTCTCCGCGTCGTGGTTACACCCGTTCCTGCTGCAGCCCCGGCGCCAGCGCTGGTTCACGGCGCTGCACCGCGCCCGCCTGCTCCCGTTTGGTCCGCTCTACGCCGCATTGCACTAACCCATGTACCTGCACGCCCTCGCCACCGCGGTTCCGCCCGCGTCCTTCTCGCAAGCCGACTGCTGGGACATTGTCCAGCGCTCCCCCGTCCGAAGCCGCCTGAAGAAGCGCTCGATGCTAATCCTGCATTCGATCCTGCGCGGCGACCACGGGATCGAACGGCGCCATTTCGCCGTCCCCGCGATCGAGGGGGTGTTCGACCTGACACCCGACGCGCTGAACCAGCATTTTCGCACGGAGGCGCCGCGCCTGGCCGGCCGCGCCCTGACAGCGGCCCTCGACCGCGCGGGGGTGCGCGCGAACGAACTCGACGCCCTGCTCGTCTGCACCTGCACCGGCTATCTCTGCCCCGGCGTGAGCAGCTACGTGGCCGAGCATCTCGGTCTCCGTCCGAACGCCGTTCTGCAGGACCTGGTCGGTCTCGGCTGCGGGGCGGCCATCCCGACCCTCCGGGCCGCGAGCCACCTCGTGGCCGCCAAGCCGGATGCCGTGGTGGCCTGCATCGCAGTCGAAATCTGTTCCGCGGCGTTTTATCTGGACGACGATCCGGGCGTGCTGATCAGCGCGTGCCTGTTCAGCGACGGCGCCGCGGCGACGATTTGGCGCGGAACCCCGGGAACCGTGCCTTTGCGCGCCCGGGACTTTGACACGCTGCACTTGCCGGAGCACCGCGACAAACTCCGGTTTGAACAACACGACGGCAAATTGCGCAATCTCCTGCACCGGTCGGTCCCCGAGTTGGCGGCGGGCGCCGTGCAGGTGCTGTGGCAACGGCGCGGCCCCCGCGCGGTCGCGGCCGTCGTCGCGCATGCGGGCGGGCGCGATGTGCTTGCCGCGCTGGAACCGGTGCTGACGCCGCACTCCCTCGCGGCCAGCACCCGCGTCCTGCGCGCAGCGGGCAACATGAGCAGCCCGTCGGTGTTGTTCGCCCTCGAGGAGACGCTGCGCCACGGCGCGCCCGGACCCGGCGGCGATTTCTGGCTCGTAAGCTTCGGCGCGGGATTCAGTGCCCACGCCTGCCGGTTGGCCGCAGACTGAGGTGCGGCCCCCCGTTGAAAAATCCAGGCTCAACGGTCCGCGCCCGAGGTTTGACCCCGGCGCCTTTCGGTGGCGCGCTTCCCGCATGGCCTCCCTCGACGAACTTGTCCGCTACTGCGACCAACGCACCCGCCGCACCGCGTACAAGGATGCCCCCGGTGCGTGCAACGGCCTGCAGGTCGCGAATCCCGGACGCGTCACCAAAATCGGTGCGGCGGTCGACGCCGGCGCGATTCCTTTTGCCCAAGCCGTCCGGGCGGGGGTCGACTTCCTGATTGTCCACCATGGGCTCTACTGGGACATGCCGAAGCCGCTCACCGGGCCGATGTACGACAGGGTCGCCACTCTCGTACGCGGCGACTGCGCGCTCTACTCCAGCCACCTGCCGCTCGACGGCCATCCCGAACTCGGCAACAACGCCCTGCTGGCGCGGCAACTCGGGCTGAAGCCGACGCAACCCTTTCTGGTGCGCGACGGCGAGGCGATCGGGCGCATCGCCAAATCGAACGACTCGCGGGCGGCCCTACGCCGTAAACTTGAACAACTGTACCCGCGTGTCATCGCCATCGAGTATGGTTCGCGCACGCCGGCGGCAGTCGCGTTCTGCAGCGGCTCAGGCAACAGCGCGATCCCCGAACTCCTGCCCGCCGGCGTCGACACGCTCGTGACCGGCGAACTGCGCGAGGAATGGTTCAGCCGGGCCCAGGAGGAGCGACTTAACCTGTACCTCTGCGGGCACTACGCCACGGAGGTTCACGGGGTCCAGGCGCTGGCGGCGGAGCTTGCGAAGAAATTCAAACTGCCGTGGGAATTCATCCGCACGGACAACCCGCTCTGAGTCCGACCGACGGCGAAATTTCCGGCATCCGCCCGCCGCCCCACCATGACCTCCCTTCGCTTTCTGGTTCTCACCAGCTTGGTTCTCGCCACCGGTTTCGCGGCCGAACCTCCACCGGGCCTGCCTTTCACGACCTTCCGGGCGCAATTCGCCGCCGGCGACAGCATCGTCATCGAACAGGTCCGGCTTCGCGGCTCCAGCCTTCGGATCGGCGAAATCATCCCGGTCGGCAGCCCGGAAACCCCGCCTGAAACCACCCGCGGGCTCGTCCCGCGGATCGGCGACACCGTGATCGTCCGCGGCCGTTACGAGTTGGCCAGCCAGCCGCAGGCCCGGATCGGACTCTCGCTCACGACCCGCGGACCCAGCGGACCGGAAGCCGTTTCACCCGGAGCGCGACAATCGGTCAGGCAGGGCAGCGGCACCTTCAACCTGGAATACGTGATCCGGAGGGAGGGCGAGTTACACGTGACCTTCTTCCCTTTGACCGGCGGAACTTCGTTCGGCGGCGTGTACTTCAAGGTGAAACCATGAGCCCGGATATCGCCCACGCGGCGCCGCCCGATCTCGCGACGCTCGCCACCCTCACGACCGAGGCCATGGCACTGCGATCGCGTTTCGACGCCACCGCCCTCGCCTCCGGCCGGCGGCCCTGGACACGCGATGAAGTCATGTCGGGCTTCGTCGGCGACGTCGGCGACCTGATGAAACTCGTCATGGCAAAGAACGGCGTACGCCCGATTGCCGACATCGACCGCAAGCTCGGCCACGAATTGGCCGACTGCCTCTGGAGCGTGCTGGTGTTGGCCAAACTCCATGACGTCGATCTCGAGCGGGAATTCACCCGCATGATCGCAGAGGCCGCGGCGCAACTGCCGTTGAGCACTCCGCCGTCGACTTCCAGCGCTTGAGCTCCAGTCTGCCGCCATGTCGCTGCCGCCCGATCAAGCTTGGTTTCCCGCCAAACGCTACGGTTGGGGCTGGGGGCTGCCGATCCGCCGCGGAGGCTGGATTGTACTGGTCGCCTACCTGCTGCTCCTGACCGGCGTCGCCGCCTTTTTCGGTCGCGAGCGAAACCCGAGTTTATTCCTCGCCCTCGTAGCGATGCTTTCGGCCGGTCTGCTGCTCGTCTGTTGGTGGAAAGGCGAAAAACCGCGCTGGCGCTGGGGCCGCGACTGAGTGCGGGCAGGAATGAGGAAATCCGGGCGCCCGCCCCGTCGCCTGCCATGCACCAGCCCTAGTCGGGCTGAGGGATCGAGCAGCCAATCGCCTTTGTTACGGGATTCGCCACCGGACGGCCCGCGAGGATTGCGTCGAGCGCGGCGACCAAGTCGTGCGATTTCGGCTCCGCCTGTTTCCGCGTACGATTCAAATAGAGATCATTGATCCGCCCCTGATAAACCGTGCGACCGGCGGTGCGCACCACGACCTCGGGCGTAACCGTCGCCTGCGCCGCGCGGGCGACCGCGCACGCGGGATCGAGCAGCACCGTCGCGGTGAGCGCGAACATCTCGGCCTGCTTCGCCGCATCCGCCGCCTTCACTGCGGGATCTGCATGTACCAGATAAAAATCCGCCCGCGCGCCATAGAGCGACATGATACGACTCACCTCAGGCATGAAGGCGTTTGCCGACGGACAATACGGGGTGACAAAAATTAAAACCACCGGCTTGACCCCTCCGACCGCGAGCGGCGCGTACCGCTTCCCGGCCAAATCCATCAGCTCCAGCGCCGGTT
This sequence comes from uncultured Opitutia bacterium, assembly GCA_903820035.1. Classification (GTDB taxonomy): domain Bacteria; phylum Verrucomicrobiota; class Verrucomicrobiia; order Opitutales; family Opitutaceae; genus ER46. The sequence continues at coordinate 38,550 of CAIJFT010000037.1, read as the reverse complement.
CCGCCGCACCTGCGACCGCAGCTGCGGCGCAGGCCAACGCAGTGAGAACCGAGCGCAGCACAGTAGGGTAAGAGGACATCGTAAGATTTCGGGGTGCGATCATTCGCGCGCTAGGCGGCAGCGAGCACAAGCAGGAACTCCGTCGCGCACTGGGTTCTTTCAAACCCGAAGTCGGAATAAAACGCCGCGTCTTCATTCTCGTCCGTTGATCCTTCGCCCGCGGCTCCACCGCATTGGTCGTTACGCTTGCCCGCACCCGCAAAACCTCGAACCGTACGGCTTCCCCTATGTTTATACCCCGCCCGCTTCTCGCCGCCTTCGGCTGCATGCTTATGTCCCACGCCGCGCCCGCCGCCCCGACCGACTGGCCGGGCTGGCGCGGCCCCACCGCGGACGGTCACGCCACGCCGGGTCAGGATGTGCCGGCAACGTGGAGCGAAACGGAAAACGTCATTTGGCGCGCCCCCGTGCGCGGCCGCGGTCACAGTTCACCCACGGTCGTGGGCAACCGCGTCGTGCTCACGACCGCCGATACGGTAACCCAGGAGCAACTCGTGGTCGCTTACGACCGAGCCACGGGCAAGCCGGCTTGGGAAACCACCGTCCATCGCGGTAACCTCGACACTGCCGGCAACCGCAACGCCTCGCAGGCCTCCTCGTCCGTCGCATGGGACGGTGAGCGGCTCATCGTCATCTTCCTTAACGACCACGCGATCTTCACCTCCGCGCTCAGCATCGAGGGGAAAATACTCTGGCAGACCCGCGTCGCGGACTTCGTTACCCACCAGGGCTTCGGTTCGTCACCGGTCGTACACGACTCCGTGGTGCTGGTCTCCGCCGATCACCGCGGCGGCGGCAAGGTCTCGGGCCTCGACCGGAAGACGGGCAAAATTTTGTGGCAACAAGACCGGCCGAAGATCGCCAACTACGCCTCGCTCGCCGTCGTCACCGCCGCTGGCCGCACGCAGGCCGTGCTCGCCGGCTGCAATCTGGTCGTCAGCTACGATCCGCTCACCGGAAAAAAGCTGTGGGAGATCGAAGGCTCGACCGAGGAGACGGTCGTCACTCCCGTGACGGACGGCCAGCGCATCTTCATCGGCGGTGGGTATCCAAAGAACCATGTCGCCGCGATCGAGGCCGACGGCTCCGGCAAGGTCGCCTGGCAGAACGGCACCCGCGCCTACGTCCCGTCGCTGATCGTGCGCGACCGCCACGTCTTCGCCGTGCTCGATGCCGGCCACGCCGTATGTTGGAAGTCCGACACCGGCGAGGAGGTCTGGCGCCAAAAGGTCGACCGTGATTTCTACGCCTCGCCCGTGATGGTCGGCCAACGCGTGTTCGTCACCAGCCTGCGCGGCCTGACTTCGGTCTTCGACGCCACGCCGGAGAAATTCACCCTCGTCGCCCAGAACCAACTCGGCGACGAAGCCTACGCCTCGCCCTCGATCTGCGGCAACCGGATCTACCTCCGCACCGCGAAAAAGACCGAGCCGCGCCAGGAGTTTCTCTGGTGCATCGGGCGTTAGGGCTGAGATTCCGATTGCGGAAGGCGAGACGTCGTCCCCCGCGGGATCTGGTTCATCTCGCCCTGCTTACCGGCGCACCTGCAGTTCGCGGAGCACAAATCCCAGGCCCGCGCCGAAACCGAGGCCGTGCCCGGCGCCCCAGAGCAGACGACCGGTCGTTCCCGGCCACTGGGCGTGCGCCCAATCACCGGCGTAGTAACCGACGCTGTGCCCCAGCAACAGCACGCCGAAAAGCATCCAAAATTTCGCCGCACCGCCAAACGCCTCGCGCAGCAGCCACGTGAGAACCGCCAGCCCGGCCATCGCGCCCAACAGGTCCGCCTGGAATTTCCCCTTCAGCCCGAACCAAAATAGACACCAGCAGACCGCGTAGGCCATGAACCCGATCGCAAACAGCGCCGCAAACCGCAGTGGCGCACCCGGCACGAGCCGGCCAAGCACCAGTCCAGCCACGCCGACGTAGACCGCGGCGATCGTCGTATACAGCGCGGCGGTCCCGGGCACGAGTTTGTACGCCCAAATCGAGTACGCCAACACGCTCACGAGCCCGAAGCCGAGCGCACTGAAAACCATCGCGTACACCCGGGAGGACACCGCCGCCGCCGGTCGCCGATCAGGGGTAAGACCAAAGCATCGCATCCCCGCACCCTCGCGACTTCGCCCCGCCCCGACAAGTGCGAAGCCCGCCGGTAGCCCGCAGCGTGAGCCGCGGGATCCACGCCCGTCCGCCAGCCATCCCGTCTTGTCCCTGCGCTCACAGGCCTCACGCGCAGGGCGACCGCGAATGACCGTCACCGCATTTCCATTCCGCTCGCCAACGGGCAACGACCCCGAATCGTCGTCCCATGCTTCCCCTCTCCCTCGCCCGCCTGCTGGCCGGCCTGGTCGCCGTCTGCGCCAGCGCCCGGGCAGTCGAACCGTCTGCCGCCCGTCTCCCCTTCGCCGCGCGGGCCGACGACGGGGCCGCACTCCTCCAACGCGAAGCCGGCTTCGACGCCGTCCTCGACCGCACCCACTTGGAGCAGTGGATGCGCACAATGACCACCCGGCCGCACCACGTCGGCTCGCCGAAGGCCAAGGAAAACGCCGAGTTCATCGCCGGCCTCTTCCGCTCCTGGGGCTACCAGACGGAACTCGAAGTCTTCAAGGTCCTCGCCCCGACGCCGAAGACGCGCGAACTCCAGTTGCTGCGCCCCTACCCGATCACGCTGCCGCTCACCGAACAGATCCTGGGCCAGGACGATGTCGCCGAGGCGCTACGACGGGAAGCCCTTCCGCCTTACAACATCTACTCCGGCGAAGGTGAAGTCACCGCGCCCCTCGTCTACGTCAACCGCGGCCTGCCCGAGGACTACGAAGTCCTCGAACGCTTCGGGGTCAGCGTGAAGGGCAAGATCGTGATCACGCGTTACGGCGGCTCCTGGCGCGGGATCAAGCCGAAGGTCGCCGCCGAGAAGGGCGCCATCGGCTGCATCATCTTCAACGACCCGGGCGACGACGGCTACACGCAGGGGGCGGCGTATCCGGACGGCGCCTTCAAGCACGACAGCGCCGTCCAGCGCGGCTCCGTGCTCGACATGCCGGTGCGCCCGGGAGATCCGCTCACGCCATTCCGCGGCTCGACCGAGAACGCCGAACGCCTGCCGCGGGAGAAGGCCGAGACCATCATGAAGATCCCAGTGCTGCCGATCTCGTCGGTCGACGGCGAGAAACTGCTTCGCGCCCTCGACGGACCAGTTGTGCCCGACACCTGGAAGGGCGGCCTGCCCCTCGCCTACCGCTTCGGCGGCAGCGGCAACACGGTCGTCCGCCTCAAGCTCGCGTTCAACTGGAACCAGGTACCGACGTACAACGTGATCGCCCGCCTACCCGGCAAGGATTTCCCCGACGAGTGGGTCGTGCGGGGCAACCACCACGACGCCTGGGTCATCGGCGCCCGCGACCCGATGAGCGGCCTCATCACGCTGCTGGAACAAGCGCGCGGCTACGGCAAATTGCGCGAGGCCGGCTGGCAGCCGCGCCGCACCCTGATGTTCTGCGTCTGGGACGGCGAGGAAGAGGGCCTGCTCGGCTCGACTGAATGGTGCGAAACCCACGCCGCCGAATTACAGCAGAAGGTCGTCGCGTACCTCAACACCGACGGCAGCTCGCGCGGCTTCCTGCAACTCGGCGGCTCGCACGCACTCGAAACCCTGGCTGGTCAGGTCGCGCAAGAAGTGAAGGACCCGCAGACTGGCGTGACGGCGGCCGAGCGGCAGCGCGCCTACCTGATCGTCAAGGGCACGGAGGAACGGAAGAAACTCGCCCGCGAGCACGACGGGCTCACCCTCTTGGCGCTCGGCTCCGGTTCGGATTACACGCCGTTTCTGCAGTTCCTCGGCATCGCCTCCTGCGACGGCCAATTCGGCGGCGAGGCCGCCGGCGGGGAGTATCACACCTGCTTTGACACCTTCGACCACTTCACCCGCTTCGGCGATCCCGGCTTCGCCTACAGTCTCGCGCTCACGAAGGTCTTCGGCCGCCTGATGCTGCGCCTGACCGACGCCGAGATCCTGCCCTGGGACTTCCGCGGCGCGAGCAGCACCTACGAACGTTACCTCGGCGAGCTGCAGAAACTCGCCGACGATACCCGCAAGCAGACACAGGAGAACAACCGTAGCCTCGCCGACGGACTGCTGAAGTTGGCGGCGGACCCGACCCTGCCGTTCGTCGCACCCGAGCCGAAGGCGGCCGTGCCCTTCCTGAACTTTGCACCGCTCCAAAACGCGATCGACGACCTGAAGGCCACCGCGACCGCCTACCAAAACCGCCTTGAGGCTCACCTCAAAGCCGATCGACGTCTGCCCGCGGCGACGCTCCGCGAGCTGAATCGGTTTCTCTACCAGTCGGAACGCGCGTTGCTCAATGAGGCCGGCCTGCCGCGGCGCCCGTGGTTCCGCCACCAGATCTACGCGCCCGGCTACTACACCGGCTACGGCGTGAAGACCATGCCCGGCGTCCGCGAGGGCATTGAGCAACGGCAGTGGGAGGAAACCGACCAACAGATCCGCGCCACCGCGGATGCGTTGACGCGTTACACCGCGCAGATCCGCCGCGCCGCGGCGGTACTCGAAGGCGCCGCGAACTAAACGCGGTTGTCGCCCTGCGCGCGAGCGCCGGGATCCCCGCCGTTAGGAAAATCCCTGCGCTTAAGCGCCGAGCGACGGGGCAGGGATTTCCCCGTTCAAGGCGCCACGCGCGCCACGGCACAGACTTCGCGCGTCCCGGCAGCGCCGGCGCGCCAACGTACATTCCACCCGGCAACGGTCATGCCGTACGTGCGTGCGTCCGTCGCCTGGTAGGCCGGCTGCACATCGAGCCGCAGAATCTGCCGCACCAGGGCGGTGGTCGCCCCGCCGAGCTGCGCGGTGAACTCATCCGAGATCAACACCGCCTCCGCGGCACACACAAAGGGCGCGGCCCCGGCCCAGTCGGCCTTGGCGTCCGGCTGCGCCTCGCACCAGGGCAAATACGGTTTCACATCGTACACCGGCGTGCTGTCGACCGCGTCGATGCCCGCGACGCGCAACGCGCCGGGCTCGATCGCGAGCAGGCGCACCAGAGAGAGGCCGAGGCCGTTGGGCCGGTTCGGAGACCGCGAGGCAAAAACCCCGACGCGCTCGTTGCCGCCCAGCCGCGGCGGCCGCACCACGGCGCTGCCCGTCCACGGTGGATTTTCGTGAAAGCCAGTGATCAACCAAACGTGCGAAAAGGCTTCGAGCCCGCGGACAAATTCCGGCGCGCTGAACTCCGGCAAAAACTCCACGCGCCCCTCCGCCTCGGGCACCAGCCCACTCTGGCGCGGCACGCCAAACTTCTCCGCAAACGGCGTGCGGAGCCTGGCGACGGGACGAAGGGAAGAGTCGGACATGCGGACTCAACGTGGACACAAACCAGCCGGCCGCGCGATGCCGATCTGGGCGAAGCAGGCAACTGCGCCCGCCCGGCGCCGCCCTGACGGTGTTTTCAGCACTGGCGTCGCCGCGTTGGAACGCAGCGACAACGTGCTCCTCCGGCCTGACCACGTTGGCGACTGCGGCTCAAACGCGGCTACAGGAATTCAGGAACCACTCTCGTTTCGCGTCCGACGTGAAACGAGGCCGAGCGCCCCCGGGGCCGGACACCTAGGCGATCAGATCCTTGACCACGTGTCCGTGCACGTCGGTCAGCCGGAAGTTCCGGCCCTGGAACTTGAAGGTGAGCTTTTCGTGGTTGATGCCGAGCTGGTGCAAAATCGTCGCCTGCAGGTCGTGTACGTGGACTTTGTTCTGCACCGCGTTGAAGCCGAACTCGTCCGAAGCCCCGTAACTCATCCCGGGCTTCACGCCGCCGCCGGCCATCCAGAGCGAGAACGCATACGGGTGATGGTCCCGCCCCCACTGTTTCGTGTCCTCAATCTTGCCCTGCAAAAACGGCGTGCGGCCGAACTCGCCGCCCCAGATCACGAGGGTGTCGTCGAGTAGACCGCGCTGCTTGAGATCGCGGATCAACGCGGCCGACGGCGCGTCCACGTCGTCGCACTGGATCTTCAGCTGCGTATTCAGATTCCGGTGCTGGTCCCAGCCGGCGTGCATGACCTGGATGAAACGCACGCCGCGCTCCGCCAGTCGCCGGGCCATGAGACAGTTATAGGCGAAGCTGCCCTGGCGCATCACGTCGGGACCGTACATCGCGAGGGTCTCGGCCGACTCCTTGGAGAAGTCCGTGAGGTCCGGCACGCTGGTCTGCATGCGGTACGCCATCTCGTACTGCGCGATACGGGTCGCGATTTCCGGATCGGCGAAATCGTGCCGCTTGATGTCGTTCAGGTGGGCGAGGTCATCGAGCATCCCGCGGCGGACTTCGCGGCTCATGCCGGCGGGATTCGACAAATAGAGCACCGGGTCGCCGCTGCCGCGGAACGCGACACCCTGGTACTTCGTCGGCAGGAAACCGCTGCCCCAGTAGAAGTCGTAGAAGATCTGGCCGCAGCTCGCTTCCTTGTCACGCGACGTCATCACGACAAACGCCGGCAGGTCCTCGGTTTCGCTCCCGAGTCCGTAACTCATCCAGGCCCCCATCGAGGGGCGGCCGGCCATCTCGGAGCCGGTCAGGAAAAACGTAATCGCCGGCGCGTGGTTCACCGCCTCGGTGTGCATCGACTTCACAAAGCAGAGGTCGTCGACGATCTCGGCCGTACGCGGCAGGAAACTCGAGACCCAAGCCCCCGACTTGCCGTGCTGTTTGAACTGCGTGATCTCGCCCAGCACCGGCCGCGCCGTCTGGCCGCCCGTCATCGTCGAGAAGCGTTTCCCGCCGGCAACCTCATCGGGGATCTGCCGTCCATGCCACTCGCGCAGCTTCGGCTTGTAATCGAAGAGATCCACGTGCGAGGGCGCACCGTTCTGAAACAAATAGATCACCCGCTTCGCTTTCGGGGCAAAGTGCGGCAGGTCCGGCAATCCCGGCACGCCGCGGCGCGACGTCGCGGCACCGAACGCGTCACGGCCCAACAGGCTCGAGAGCGCGGCCGTCCCGAGCCCGCACGCCGAGCGGCCGAAGAACTGGCGGCGGGTATAGAGGGCGCTGGCTTCGTGGTGCGGGTTCATTCCTTGGAAAGCGATTCGTCGAGATTCAAGATCAGCGCACACAGCGCGGTCCACGCTGCGTGCTCGACCGGATCCAAGCCGGCCGGCCGCGGCGCCTCGCCGCTGGACGCGAGTTGCTGGGCGGCCGCTTTATCGGCGGCAAATTGCGTCCGCAGTCGCGTCAGCCGGCCCGCGAGCACCGCGCGCTCGGCGGCGGTCGGCCCCCGCGCGGTCACGAGCTGAAACGCGCAGTCGATCCGGGCGGCGTCGGCCGGTGCTTCGGCGATGACGCGCTGGGCTAGCACGCGGGCGGCCTCGACGTACGCGGGGTCGTTGAGGGTTACGAGGGCATGGAGCGGGGTGTTGGTCCGCGCGATCTGCACCGTGCACGTTTGCCTGACGCCGGCGTCAAAGAACGTCGTCGGGCCAACGATGCGTCGCCAGAACACGTACAAGCTACGGCGGTACAGCGCCGCACCGTGGTCCTGCTGATACGTCTTCTTGCCGAACGTCGCCTCCTCCCAAAGACCCGCCGGCTGATAGGGTTTCACCGAGGGTCCGCCGCGGGTTTCGTTAAGGAGCCCGGCGGCGGCGAGCGCCTGGTCGCGGATCATCCACGACGGCATCCGGAAGCGCGGGCCGCGCGCGAGGAGGCGGTTTTCCGGATCGCGCTCGATGAGTTCGGGCGTGGCGCGCGAGGACTGGCGGTAGGTCGCGCTCGTCACGATCAGGCGGTGCAACGCCTTCATATTCCAGCCGCTCCCGACCAACTCGACCGCGAGCCAGTCCAGCAGTGCGGGATGCGCCGGCGGTTCGCCCTGCACGCCGAAGTCCTCCGCGGTCTTCACGAATCCCGTCCCGAAAAAGGCCTGCCACGCCCGGTTCACTGTCACGCGTGCCGCGAGCGGGTTCTCCGGCGACACCAGCCAGCGCGCGAGATCAAGGCGGTTGAGTCGTTGACCGGCGGTCGGAGCTTGAAACACGGCGGGGATGGCGCCGGTGACGCGGACGTCGGTCTTCGCCTCGTAGTTGCCGCGGGTCAGGATAAACGTGTCCCGAGGCTTCGGCATCTGATCCATGATCATCACCTTGGTGATGGCGTTATTCGCGGCGTCGCGGGCGCGCACGGCGCCGAGCAGCTTCTGCAACAGCGCGGCGTAGGCCGGATCCGGATCGGTCGATTTGAAATGCGGAATCGCCTCAAGCAGCGAATCCACGCCGCGGCGGTTCGGCGCGGTCTTGGCGAGCGTCACGGGCAGATTGCCCGGCAGTTGCTGCGCCACCGGCGAATCAAACGCCGGTTGACCGGCGGGCCGCGGAAACTTTTTCAATTCGAACGCCTCCACTTGCGCGGCGATCGTCTCGATCTTCGCCGCGGCCTGCTTGACGCGTTCGCGTTCGGGGTCGGTCGACATGTCGAGCACGGGCATCACGGCGCCGCTGCGACCGCCACCGCCGCTGGCGCTGCCGGTTTCGGACATCTGGTTGAAGATGTCGTAGAGGGCGTAGTAATCGCGCTGCGTGATCGGGTCGTACTTGTGGTCGTGGCACCGCGCGCAGGTGAACGTCGCGCCGAGCCAGACCGTGGCGGTCGTCTCGACGCGGTCGAAGACGTTTTCCACACGCGTTTCCTCGGCAATGCGGCCGCCTTCGCCGTTGAACATGTTGTTGCGGTGAAAACCGCTCGCGAGCTTCTGTTCCTTGGTCGCAGTCGGCAGGAGATCGCCGGCGAGTTGTTCGATGGTGAATTGATCGTAGGGCTGGTTCGCGTTGAGGGCGTTCACCACCCAATCGCGCCACGGCCACATGGTCCGCTCCGGATCGCCCTGAAAACCGCTGGTGTCGGCGTAGCGGGCGAGATCGAGCCACTCCCAGGCCCAGCGTTCGCCGTAGCGCGGCGAAGCCAGCAGCCGGTCCACCACGCGTTCGTAGGCATCGGGCCGGCGATCCGATTCAAACGCCGCCACTTCCGTCGGAGTCGGCGGCAGCCCGGTGAGATCCAAGGTGACGCGGCGCAGCAACGCCGCCCGCGGGGCTTCAGGCGCCGGGCCGAGCCGCTCGGCCGCGAGCCGGGATTGGATAAACGCGTCGATCGGGTTGCGGACACGCCGGGTGGAGTTCCAGCCACCGCGCTCGGCGACGGCGGGTACGGCGGGACGCACCGGCTTCTGGTAGGACCAATGCGCGCCCCACGGCGCGCCGGCCGTGATCCAACGGCGCAGCAGATCGGTTTCAACCGGGGACAGTTGCCGCTTTGCCTTGGGCGGCGGCATGATCTCGTCCTCCTCCTGGCTCGTGATCCGCAGGAAGAGTTCGCTTGTTTCCGGATGGCCCGGGGTGACGACGGTGAGGTCGTTGCGCGTCCGGAAAATCCCCTCGCGTTGATCGAGCCGGAGCTTCGCCTCGCGCGCCGCGGCGTCGGGGCCGTGACAATGGAAGCACGCGTCGGAAAGAATCGGCAGGATCTGCCGGTTGAAATCGATCACATCCGCGCCCCGTGCGGTCACGGTCCACCCGAGTGCGGCCAAAGCGATGCGCAGGAGAGAACGAAGGGGCGTCATTCGCGCTCCAACCAGAACGCGCGGGGCCCGGAGTCAAAACCGAATCATCACCCGACGGGATGCGGACATCCGGTCGGCGCCATACGATGGCAGGCCTCCGTGCAAAAACCTCCCGAACGCCGAAGGGTTGGCGGCGCACCCCGAGCGAAGTTAGGCGGACACGCCGCCGCGACTCCGGGGGGCGGGAGGGAAGAGCTGAATTAACGGCTGCTCGATGACGGCGGCGGGACGGACGAAGACCCGGAACTCTGAGGAGGTAACCCCGAGCTGGAGGAAGCGACGTCGCTCTCGGTTCCCCAGCCCTCGTCGGCCGCGGGCGCCTGCGCCATGGGGTAAAGACGGGCCAGAAGCACGGCGATGCGGTCGTCCAATTCCGTGCGAATTTCGGCCGATCGTTGAACGAGGGGTCGACCCGCAGCCTGTGCATCGTTTACGACCACCGCGGTGGCCTTGACGATTTCCTGCCGCAGGGCGCTGAGACCCTGACGATCCGTCGCGCCTGCATCCAGGTCCGCCCTCGCCTTGGTCAACAGCGAGTCGAGGGTGGCCGCATTGAGTGCCACCTGCTCCTGATCCGCGGCGCGGGCCGCGTTCGCCGGGGCAGCCGCCGGCGTGGCGGCGGGAGTGTTTACGGGCGGCCGGTTCAGCCGCGGCGGCTTCGCCGGCTTGGCTGCAACCGCCCGCTGATCAACCTCGCCCAAATCAGCAGCCGGCGCAGAGCTGCTGCTCGCCGCCGGCGGGGGTCCGGAGGAAGATCCGGAACTCGGCGGGGGTAGCCCCGAGCTCGACGAAGACTCGGAGCTGGAGGGGGGTAGCCCCGAGCTGGACGAAGACCCGGAACTGGACGGGGGTAACCCCGAACTGGACGAAGCTACGACGCCCTCGGCTCTCCCACCCTCGTCAACCGCGGCGCCTGCCGCGTTCGCCGGGGCGGCAGCAGGAGCCGCCGCGGCGGGGCTCATTAGGGTGGCCAAATTTTCACGCCCCTGCGCGACAAGGCCGCCCGGACGAAGCACATCGAGCACGGAAACCTCGCCCTTGGCTAGGCCTGAGTCCAATCGGAATCCAAGGCCGTCGTCCACCCTTGCCGGGGTGACTTCTTCACCGGCCCTCGCTTGGGCCATCTGCGCCGCGGTGGGGCGCGCTTCCGGATCCGGGTTCAGGCAGGCCCGAATCAAATCTTGGACCTCCCTGGGTTGCTGCTGCCAATTCGGTTGCGCGGACACGTCCTGCCAATAGGCCGCAGTTCCCAGACTGATGTTGCAATTGATCCCAAGGTTGTCGAGCAAGCTCACTCCCAGCGACCAGATGTCACTACCGGGGTGAAAGGTCGCACTCGAATTTGCGAGGAACGCCTTATCACCTCTCTTTCGGGCGGCGTGCAGCTCATACACCTCAGGTGCCATGTAGTACGGGCTGCCGGCTCCCACGGCGCGGGTACCGACGGCTTGGCTCAATCCATAATCAATGAGCCGCGACTCAAAGGTATTGCCGTCAGCCATCGTATTGGCCGGCTTGATGTCGAGATGCACCTCACCCCGTCGGTGCATGGTATCAAGGGCTCCGGCAGTCCCGGCGAACAGATGGAGCGAGATCGCGGTCCGCGCGGCCGGAGGCAGGTCGGCATTCTTTTCGAAGAATTCGTCGTGGTTATCGCCGTTGACCACCTCCATAATCGTGCAGGTCACACCCTTGGCATCCTTGAAAACGCCGACCACTCGCGGGATATTGGGGTCATCGTGCAGTCGCCCTTGCGTGGCCAGTTCGACGAGACCGGCATACAAATTGGGGTCCTGGCGCTTGGGGATTTTCACGACGACCTCCTCGCCGTTGAAGGTCGCGAGGTGCACTGCGCCAAAGGTGCCTTCGCCGAGCTTGCGGCCGATTTGGACATTCCGCTGGGAGGGCACGCCCGCCTCGAGGGCCTGGCTCAGTTCGCTTTTCGCCTTGGCTACGGCCGGATCACTCGGATCCAAAGCCAACTCGTTCACCAAAGCCGATACCCAGTCCTCGCGGCTCGTCATCGCTCCAAATGCCTGATTGGCGCTGATCAGGATGGCTGCATCCGGACTGTTTCGGAGCATGTCCTTGAACCGCCATACCATCAGGTTGGTCGCATCGGCTGCCGGCTTGCCACTGAGGGGTGGGTTGCCCTGATTGCCGCGCAGTTGCTCCGGAATCAGACCGTCGACATGCTGATTGAAAGCCTTGCGGGCAGCCCGCAGGTCCGCTCCCTGCTCGATAAGGCGCGCGGGCGCAGTGCGCTGATAACCCGCGCTCGTCGGCGTGGTATCGGCGGCCTTGTTCAAGATGCGCAGGTTAGCGGAAATCAGGTCCGTCAGTTTCATGGCCTGCGCGCGCTGCTGTGGCGGGAGTTGGCGCAGATCGAGGCGACCGGTCTGGTTGCCAAGGTCACCGTCGCCGCGCTTGGCATCTTTGGGGAAGAGCCGGTTGAGGTCTTCGCGCGCCATAGTAACTTGGAGGAGGAGCGAATTGGCCTGAGCCGGCGTCGGCGTTTTGCCTCCGGCCGCGATCGTGGTGCGCAGGCTCGCAGCGGACGCGACATTGGTCTCGATGCGCTCCGCGAGGCGGGCGGGAGCGCCCAGCTGATTCTCGACGCCCATCAGTAAATTTCCCAACCGGCCCACGGCATCTTCGCGGTTGCCGTACTCGTTAAGTTGCGCGTCACGGATCACGCCAAACTGGGCCAACAGTGCCACATAATCACGCGGGACGGCATCGCGGAGCCGATACGCCATGGTCAGAGGCAGCGCAAGGGCACCGGCTCCGCCAGTGATGAAATGGCTCGCGCCATCACTCAAATACTTGGCCACGAGCCCATCGATCAGTTTATCACGCGCCTCATCGAGCTCTGCTTTGCCCAGCGGAACATCGCTGTCGATCAAGGCATCCAGCTCCTGCTGGGCCTTCTCGTAATCCAGGTGGAGTTGCATCCCCTCCCGACACGGATTGTTGTTCTTATCGAAAACCTGCCTCGCCGGACTGTGCGCCGGCTCCCGGTCAATAAACTCGGCGATCAGCTTTGCCCGCTGGAGGACAGGCATCCCTGGCGCGCCCCTTTGCATGATGACGTCATTTTGGCTGACCTGGTGGGCCGCTTTATCCAATGTAGCCGACTCCTCCAAGGTAAGATCCCCGGATTGGGTGCGGAGGTCGAGCCCCAGCTCTTTGGCGCGATCAAGCACTCGCGCCCCGAAGCCGGGTGCACTGCCCGGCAGGGCCTTGGCGGCCGCAAGCGCTTCGGCCCTGATATCCGCCGCGGTTATCTCGGCGGTCGCAGCTTCGATTCCTTTTCTCAACCCTGAGCTCGTCAGCGCCGTGGGATTATCGAAGTTCTGCTCCACAAACCGAGCGACCACCCGCTCTCTAAAGCTTGGCAGGGCGTCGGGCAAAGTCTTCCGCACCGGCCCCCTAACCTGAGCGGCCAACTCCGACTTGGCCGATTGCTCAGCCCCCGCTCGAATCGCGTCCGAAAGAACCCCAAGATTCGCCACGGTCAAACCGTCGGTCTTGAGCGAAATTCCCCGGTCCGCGGTGGCGGAGTTAATATGGTTAAAAAGCATCGGGGCCTTCCCGGGGACTACTTGAGCCCGGAGCAATTCCGTCGTGAATTTCACGAACGCCTGTCGACCCTCGTGCCGCTGCTGCAGCTCGACTTTGGCCGACTTGTTCCCGACGGAGGCGAGGAACGTGGTCATTCGCCCCAGTTTCGCGGTCGCATAAACGCGCTGACTAGCCGGGTCATAAACCAACTCTTTATTGGCATCTCCCTTGCCCGAAAAGTGCGTCTGGATATCCGCCAACGAGGTGGTCTGCTGCGAGACCTGCATTCCTACATTCATAGTTATGGTAAAATTTAGATCGGGTTTGGTTAACTAGGCTCGGACCATATTAAAGAGAGCGGCCATATCAGCCGCCTCATCCGGTTTTCCCGATTCCGGCGGCGGGGCGGCGATAATCTCCCTCCAGCCCAGCACGACCTCCCGGAAATTGGCCAGGATCGTGGCCAGTTGGGAATTCTCAAGCCCCTCGACCGGGACGGAAAAGATCATCGACCCGCTCCCCGCCGGACCCTCGAGCGCCAACCGCAGCCCGCCGGTCAAATGCCATTGGTTGTTAAATTGCAGCATGAGGTCATACATCCGCAGGCGGTCTTCATGCGGCGGGGTTCCCACCGACGCCGAGATGACCAGGGCCATGGCCTTATCATCGAAATCCAAAAACACCCTGGTCTGTTCATCAAACTGGATGGCCCACGTAACGTCCTCCGGAAAATAAGTGACCTCGATCGGATCAAGCAGGGGCGCGGCGCCGGCAATGACGGACTCCAAACGTTCAAGAGGTGACATAAATTGAGCCTGATTATTAATCGAAAAGGACGACCTTAAGGCCTGATTTCAGTCAGCTGGCGCCGCCACGGCACGTTTCAACTGCTCCTTTACACCTAGGATCACCCAAACGGGTGATGCCATCTTAGGGCGTATCGGGTTGTGCGGGTTTCAGCCCTGCACCCGTCGCTGCAACCTGCCCTCTGCCACCCGCGCGGAACGTGAGGCTAGAGCGAATTAAGTATTCGCGTCGCCGCGTTTGAGCCGCCGGCGAAAGCGTGGTGAAGCCGAAGCACCACGTGGTCTCTACGTCCCAACTCCGACTGCGACAGGCGTTAAAACCGCTGAAATGAGCCGGAGTCGCGCGAGACGATCGACGAAGTGCCGGACGCCGCGCCGCGTCACCCGAGCGGCCGGATCCTGCAGCAGGCGGCTCACGCGGCAGAAGCCGTCCCGCGCGGCTTGCGATTTCGGCGTGACGTCCGGCGCGGTCCCGATCGGGACGCCTTCTCCCGCCCGACTTCAGGTCAGGATCCCCTTCACCACCTGCCCGTGCACGTCGGTCAGCCGGTACTGCCGACCTTGAAAGCGATACGTCAACCGTTCGTGGTCGATGCCAAGTTGATGCAGGATCGTCGCCTGCAGGTCGTGGATGTGCACCGGGTTCTCGGTCACGTTGAATCCAAAATCATCGGACGCGCCGTACGTGATCCCGGGTTTGATGCCGCCACCGGCCAGCCAGAGCGAAAAGGCTTTGCCGTGGTGATCGCGGCCATATTTTTCCCGATTCGCGTCGCCCTGCGCGTAAGGCGTCCGGCCGAATTCACCGCCCCAGATCACCAGGGTGTCCTCGAGCAGGCCGCGCTGCTTCAGGTCGCGGATCAACGCGGCGCTGGGTTGGTCGGTGTCGCGCGCAAGGTTCGGCAGGTGCTCCTGCAGGCCGCCGTGGTGGTCCCAGTCGCGGTGATAGAGTTGGATGAAACGCACGCCGCGCTCCGCGAGCCGGCGCGCGAGGAGACAGTTCCGGGCAAACGAACCCGGCTGCGTCACGTCGGGCCCGTAACTTTCCAGCACGTGCGCCGGCTCGCCGGCCAATTCCATCAACTCGGGCACGCTGCGCTGCATGCGGTACGCCATCTCGAATTGATTGATCCGCGTCTCAATTTCGGGATCACCGTTCTGCGCGTGCTGCAGGCGGTTCAGTTCCTGGGTGCCGTCGAGCAGCACGCGGCGGCGCTCACGCGTGATCCCGGCGGGGTCATTCAGGTAGAGCACGGGCTCGCCGGCGCTGCGGAACTGCACACCTTGGTGGGCGCTCGGGAGGAAGCCGCTGCCCCAGAGGCGGGCGAGCAGGCCCTGGCCGGCGCGCTTGGCGTTGACCGACACCAACACGACGAAGGATGGCAGGTTTTCATTGAGGCGCCCGAGTCCGTAATCGACCCACGCGCCCATGCTCGGCCGGCCGGGCAGCTGACTGCCGCTTTGGAAAAACGTAATCGCCGGGTCGTGGTTGATCGCCTCGGTATGCATCGAGCGGATCACACACAATTCGTCGGCGATCGCGCGCGTGTACGGCAAAAGGTCGCTGATCGCGGTCCCGCAGGTGCCGCCCGGCTTGAAGTCCCATTTACTCGGCTGCACCGCCAGCCGCGCCTGCGAGGCCACCATGCCGGTGATGCGCTGGCCGAGTCGCACGGAATCGGGCAGGTCTTCGTTGAAACGCGCGCGCAGCACCGGCTTGTCGTCGAGCAGATCAAGGTGCGACGGGCCGCCGGATTGGAAGAGACAGATGACGCGCTTGGCCTTCGGGGCGAAGTGCGGAAGGCCGGGCTGTCCGGTGCCGGGAGCGGCCGCGAAGGCATCACGGCCGAGGAGTTGCGCGAGCGCGGCGGTGCCCAGACCCAGACCGGTCTGAGCGAGAAAGTCGCGGCGCGTGTGGATGGCTCGGTAGCGGTGGCAGCTCATGGCGGCAGGTCTTTCCCTGGGAGGCGGCGTGATCCGAATGGCGCTAAATTAAGGACCGGGTTCGTCAACCGGTGGAGCAGAGCCGGAAATCGGCTCCGGCCGATCAAGCCAATCGCAAGCGACCAATCCGAGTGGCCACAAAGAGGCGCGAAAATCGTCCGCGCCGACGCCACTTGACCCGGGCCTAGAGGCCCTCGGGAGATTTCCGCCTCGCCTCTAAGTTCTTGTGCCTTTTTGCGGCAACCGGAGCGGGACCGGACAGTCGGTCTTAGGGTGGCGCCATTTTGGCCTGACCCCACGCCGCGAATCCCGGAAGGGGAAATGCGCGGTGAAATCAACCCGCTGCCATCACGGGGCTCCGATGCGCCTTCGGCAACAACTCCGGAATAGGTCAGCATGCTTGCGCGCGCCGGACCGCGCTCGCAAGCGCGCTGGCCGACCCCAAACGGGAAGGATCCGTCGTTACCAAGGTGCGGGGAATTCAGCCGGATCATGGCTTCGTGATCGTTTCGTCGAGGCTGAGGATCAGGCTCGCGACGCTCATCGCGGCGGCGTGTTCGACGGGCGGGAGCGTGGCGTCGATCGGCGTCGCGCCCACGGCGAGGAACTTCGCAGCATCTTCGGGCTGGGCGGCGAAGTCGTCGCGCATGCGCCGCAGCGTCGCCGTCAGTACCCGTGTTTCTTGGACGGTCGGCCGGCGCCCGGTCGCGAGACGAAAACCGTACCCGGTGCGCATCGCGTCGTCCGCCCCACCCTCGCGGAGCATCCGCGCGCCGAGGTGCCGCGCGGCCTCGAGCGCGCCGGGTTCGTTCCACAGCACGAGCGCTTGGAGCGGGGTATTGGTCCGGGCGCGTCGCACGGTGCAGAACTCACGGTCGGGCGCGTCGAACGCGATCATGGCGGGGTGCGGCACGGTGCGTTTCCAAAAGGTGTAGAGGCTGCGGCGGCGGAGCTCCTCGCCGGAACTGAGCAGCCACTTGGTGCCGGGGTACTCGGCGCCCACCACGATGCCCTCGTACAGTTTCTCCGGCTGATACGGAAATACACTGGGCCCGCCGATCCGCGGCGCCAACAGGCCAGCAACCGCGAGCGCTTGGTCGCGGATCAACTCCGCCGGTAATCGACCGCGGGGGCCACGCGCGAGCAGGCGGTTCTCCGGGTCGCGGGCCACGAGCTCCGGGGGGCAAGCGCCGCTCTGACGGTACGTCGCGGACAATACGATCGTGCGCAGCAGGCTCTGCACGTTCCAGCCGCCGTCGACGAATTCGCGGGCGAGCCAGTCGAGCAATTCGGGATGACTCGGCCATTCACTTTGGGAACCAAAATCCTCGAGGGTCTTTACGATACCGGTGCCGAACAGTTGCGCCCAGAGCCGGTTCACCACGACGCGCGCCGTCAGCGGATGCCGCGGCTGCGTGAGCCATTGCGCCAGTCCGAGCCGGTTGCGCGGCGCCCCCGCCGGCCAGGGCGCGAGCAGACTTTCGGGCACGCCAGCCTCCACCCGTTCCGCGGGCGCATCGTACCGGCCACGTGAAAGCAAAAAAGCCGGCCGCGGCTCCGGCGTTTCCACCATCACCATCGCGGTCGGCAACGCCCGGCGGAGCGCAAGGTGCTGCTCCCATAAGTCGGTGCGCCGGGACACGAGCTCACGGGTCGCCGGCGACTCGGCCAGCGCGAGCTCGCGCAGCCATTCCTGCTCGAGCGCCGTCGCCCCGCCGGCCGTCAGGCGCGGTGCGGACTCGGCGACGACGCGGCGGCGGAAGATCTCGCCGACCTCGGCGCGAGCCAGGGCGTGCGGAATGAGGTGGAGATCGCGGAGCGCACCGCGCCAATGGGCGCCGGTCGGGGCGTTGTCCGCGCCGACCAAAAATTCCCGCTTGGGCGGTTCGCCGGGCAAACCGTCGTATCGCGCGCGCGTCGGCACTTCGGCCCCGTCGACAAAGATGCGGACGGCCGACGCCTGTTTACCGCCGGCGTAACTCACCGCAACGTGACGCCACGCGTCGGGCCGGATCGCCGCGCCCTCGGTGCGGACCACGATCGCGTAGACCGGATAACGTTCGCTGAGTCGGAGCTCCAGTTCACCGTTGATCAGACGGAGTTCACGGCCTTTGCCGTATTGCGAGTCTTCGGGATTGCCGACGTGGTTGAGGGCGGAGACCAAGGCGACATCGCCCGGGTTGTCCGAATCAGGTCGCAGCCACAGCGAAAGGCCGACGCCGGTTTTCGCGGCGAAGTCGAGTTGGTCGGCGGGAATTTTCGGGGCGGGCGTGGTGGCACCGGAGTGCCAATCGGCCAGAACAATGCGCGCTTGCCGTTCAGGGGCGTCGGGCTTTGCCCCGGCAGGCACCGCTGGGTCGGCGCCGGCAACGGGCGGGATCGTCGGACTGCTTTTTTCCGCCCGGGAGGTCAGGGCGGTGGCGACCTCGGGCGTCCAGCGCCAGGCGTCACGAACGGCGCGGAGTTGGGCGTCGAGTGTGGCGAGCGTGCGTTGCTGCGCGGCGAGCTCGGCCTGTTGCGCGGTGGTCGGCGCGGTGATGAAGGGGATCGCGTTCGCCACGCGACCGTCCTCGCCGTGCTCGGGCACGTTGTTGAAGAACGCGAAGAGCCGGTAGTAGTCACGCTGGGTGACGGGGTCGAATTTGTGATCGTGGCAGCGCGCACACTCGAGCGAGAGCCCAAGCCAGGCGGTGCTGAACGTCCGCAGCCGGTCGGCGACGTACTCGACCCGATACTCCTCGGCGATGATGCCGCCCTCGCTACTGATGACATGATTCCGGCCGAATCCGGTGGCGATGCGCTGCTCGAGCGTGGGCCGCGGCAGCAGGTCGCCCGCGAGTTGTTCGGTGATGAAGCGGTCGTAGGGCAGGTTCGCGTTGAACGCACCGATCACCCAGTCGCGCCAGCGCCACATCGTACGGGTGGAGTCGTTATTGAAACCGTGGGTGTCGGCGTAGCGCGCGGCGTCGAGCCACTCGATCGTCTGGCGTTCGCCGTAGTGCGGTGAGGCCATGAGCCGGTCGACGGCGGCGCCGAAAGCCGACTCGCCGCGACGCGCGACCTCGGCCGCGAACGCATCCAATTCCGCCGGCGCGGGCGGAAGGCCGGTGAGATCAAAACTGACGCGGCGGAGCCACGTTTCCGGGAGCGCTGCGGGCGACGGCGTCAGGCCCTCGCGTTCGAGGCGCGAGAGAACAAAGCGATCGAGCGGCGCGCGGGCCCAGCGGGAGAATTTCACCTCCGGGAGCGGCGCGCGTTCCGGCGGCTCGAAAGCCCAGTGTTTCTGATACGGGGCGCCCTGGGCAATCCATTGGCGCAAACGTTCGGCCTGCGCGGGGGTGACGTGCTTGTGCGAGTCGGGCGGCGGCATCTGCTCGGTCGGGTCGGTCGACGCGAGTCGGCGGATCATTTCGCTCTCGTCGGGCTTGCCCGGCACGATCGCGGCGATGTCATCGCGCGGCCGGACGGCGACTTCCCGCTCATCGAGTCGCAGCTTGCCCTCGCGTTTCGCTGCGTCCTGACCGTGGCAGTGGAAGCAATTCTCCGACAGGATCGGCCGGATATCGCGGTTGAAGGCGAGCGGACGCGACTCCTCCGCCAAGGCGAACGGGGTCGCGACGAAGAGCCAGACGGTGGGGAACAGGCGGCGCATCAGGCGCACGGACGGAAGCAAAGCCGGAGCGCGGCGCAAGGCGCGAATGACGGACGCCGCAGATCGGCGTCCGGATTAAAATCCAACGCTCAGAACATCGGGATCGGGTCGTTCTTCCCGACGGGCTTGCCTTCCCAGATGACTTCCTCGGTGACGGGATCGTAGGTCAGGATGCGGTTGGCGCTGCCGGGAGCGGGCTTGGCATTCACCTTGGGCAGCCACTTCGCCAGCGCAGTCTTCGTGGCGGTGAACGCGGCATCGCCGGCGAGGTTTTTCCACTCGTTCGGATCGACCTGCACATCGTACAGTTCCTCGGCGCCGTTCGCATACTTGATATACCGCCAGCGCTCGGTGCGAATCGTGTGGTTGTCGTGATTGTGCGTCGTGATCGCCGGGCGCTCGCGCGGCGCATCGGCGCGGCGCAATTGCGGCCGGAGGCTGATCCCATCGAGATCGGACCGCGCCGGCATGCCGGTGAGATCGAGTAGGGTCGGGAAAATATCGAGCAACTCCACGGGGCGACGCGAAACCGCGCCCGCGCTCACGCCCGGACCGGCGAAGACGAGCGGCACGTGCGTCGAGCGATCCCAGAGCGTGTTCTTGCCGGAAATTTCCTTCTCGCCGAGGTGATAACCGTGGTCGCTCCAGAGGACGATCACGGTGTCCTTCGCCCGGCCGCTGGCCTCCAGCGCGGCGAGCACGCGGCCGACCTGGGCGTCCATGAAACTGGTCGACGCAAGATAGGCGCGGACCAGCGGGCGGAGTTCGCCGCGTTCGCGCAGGGTCTGCAGGCGCGGTTCGGGTAATTTCCAGTGCAGATACCACGAAAAGCGCGGCGTGTCCTGCCGGTCACCCTCGAGCATCGGCGGCAGCTTCAGCGTGGCGTCGGGATAAAGGTCGAACCACTTCTGCGGCGCGTAGCACGGCACGTGCGGCAGACGGAAGCCGCAGGCGACGAAGAACGGCTTGTCTTGCGGGGCGCGCTGCAGGGCCTCGATCGCCGCGGTGGCAATCTTGTAGTCGCCGTGATCCTCGTCGCGCGCGGGCCACGGACCCCAATCCATCGCGGGGTGACGCGGCTCGGGCAGGTTGGCGAACGGCTTCGGCGGACGACCGGGGCCGGGCGACGGGCCCCATTCGTTGAACTCGGCGCCGCGGTCCTTCGGTTTGAACGAGCCGTCATGGTAGATCTTGCCGCACGCGTAGGTAAAGTAGCCGGCGGACGTGAACGTCTGCGGGAGCGTAACGTGGTTCTTGGTCCGCTCGACATCACGGATGCCCGGGGCCAGCCCGTAGATGCCGGTGGTCGACGGACGCAGGCCGGTCAGCAGACTCGAGCGCGACGGATTGCACAGCGGCGCCTGACAGTGCGCGTTGGCAAACAGCGTCCCCGATTTGGCGAGGCCGTCGATGTTCGGCGTCTTCGCCTGCGAATGACCGCCGAGGGCGCCGATCCAGTCGTTCTGGTCATCGATCGCGATGAAGAGAACATTCGGTTGGTTCGCGGCGAGGAGGCGGCCGGCGAGCAGGCAGGAGACGATGAGGACGGAGCGCAGGGGGACGTTCACGGGGAACAGCGTGGGCGATCTTTCGCTGCGGTCACGCGCGAATCGCGGAAATACGAGATGCCGAGCCAAGGCAATTGGCCGCAAAAAGACCCAGAGGGTCCGGCCGGCCGGCGGAAAATTCCCGCGCGCCCAGCGGCGCCTGGCAGGCCGCCATCGCCCTCCGATCTTTGTGCTCCTCTGGGGCCACCGGCTTGCTGGCTTGGATTGGCTTGGGCCACGACGGGCTTGCCGCGCCGCGTGCCGCCGCGTACGCACCCACCGTGCGCTTCGTACCCCTCCTCCTCGCGCTGTCCCTGGCAGCGCCCGCCCTCCACTCGGCCGACGACTACACGCTCGGCGCCGACTCGCAGCCGCAAGCCGTGCCGCACGGCACGGTGCGGTCGGCGAAATTCGAAACCAGCAAGGTCTTCCCCGGCACGACCCGCGACTATTTCGTGTACGTGCCCAAGCAGTACGACGCGGCCAAGCCGGCGTGCCTGCTGGTGTTTTTCGACGGCGGCGGCATTTTTAACGCGACGGGCCAGTTCCGCCTGCCCGTGGTCCTCGACAACCTGATCGCGCGGGGCGAAATCCCGGTGACGATCGCCGTCGGCGTGAACCCCGGGACCTTCGCCGCCCTCGGCGCCGGCGCGAAGCCGCGCAGCAACCGCAGCTTTGAGTACGATTCGCTGGGCGACGCCAACGCGCGCTTCCTCCTCGAGGAATTGCTGCCCGAGGCGACCAAGGGCCTGAACCTCACCTCCGACCCCGCTGGCCGCGCCATCGGCGGCAACAGCTCCGGCGCAATCGCTGCGTTCACCGTGGCCTGGGAGCGGCCGGACGCGTTCCGCAAGGTCATCAGCCACATCGGCAGCTACACGAACATCCACGGCGGGTTCGTCTATCCCGGCCTGATCCGCAAATCGAAGACCGCCCCGAAGCCGCTGCGCGTGTTCCTGCAGGACGGCCGCAACGACCTCGACAATCTCCACGGCAACTGGCCGCTCGCCAACCAGGACATGGCGGCGGCGCTGAAGTTCGCCGGCTACGACTACACCTTCGTTTTCGGCGACGGCGGGCACTCCGGCAAACACGGCGGCTCGATCTTCCCCGACACCCTGCGCTGGCTTTGGCGCGATTGGCCGAAGCAGTAACCGCAACGTTCACCCCACTCCCCTCGCCTCCCATGCGCTCCCTCTCCTTGCTCCGCTCCCTCGCCCTGGCCGCCGCAATCACCCTGCCCGCCGGATTCACGTTTGCCGCCGCGGCTTCGCAGTTCAAAGCCACCGCAGACCACGCACCGCGCGCCGGCGTACCGGTCGGCACCGTCACGAAAATGCCGGAGTGGCAGTCGAAAATCTTTCCCGGCACCACGCGCGATTGGTGGATCTATGTGCCGGCGCAGTACAAACCCGACGGCACCGCCGCGGTGATGGTCTTCCAGGACGGCCACAACTACATCAACCTTAAGGGCGAGTGGCGCGCGCCCACGGTTTTCGACAACCTGATCGCCCGCGGTGAAATGCCCGTGACCGTCGCGATCTTCGTCGATCCCGGCCATGAACCGGCCAAAGGTGCGCCGAAGCGGCCGGGTAGCGGCAGCAACCGCAGCTTAGAATACGATGCGCTGGGCGAACGTTATGCCCAGCTCCTGATCGAGGAGATTTTGCCGGCGGTGGAGAAGCAGTACCCGCTCTCGCACGATCCGGAAAAGCGCGCGATCTGCGGCTCGAGCAGCGGCGGCATCGCCGCGTTTACCGTGGCCTGGGAACGGCCCGACGCGTTCCGCAAGGTGCTCTCGACCGTCGGCAGCTTCGTAAACCTGCGGGGCGGCGACGCCTATCCGGCGCTGATCCGCAAGACCGAGCGCAAGCCACTGCGGGTGTTTCTCGAGGATGCGAGCGGCGACCTCGACAATCCGTTCGGCAACTGGCCGCTCGCCAACCAGCAGATGCACGCCGCGCTAAAGTACATGGGCTACGACGTGCGCTTCGACTACGCCGAAGGCTACGGCCACAACTCGCAGCACGGCGGCTCCCTCTTCCCCGACGCCCTGCGCTGGCTCTGGCGCCAGGAAACGCCGGCGCCGTCCTTCGGCAGTAAAGGCGACCTCGCCGGCGACATGACCCTGCACCGCCTCCTGATTGAAGGCGAAGGCTGGCAGCCCGTTGTGACCGGGCTGGCGTTTGCCGACGCGCCGACCACCGACGCCGCGGGCAATTTCTATTTCTCCGACATGCGTCCACCCGCGGCCGGCGTCTACCAGGTCGCACCGGACGGCACCAAGACCCGTCTCAGCGAGGAAGGCGTGAGCGGACTGAAGTTCGGTCCCGATGGCCGGATGTACGCCTGCCAAGGTGCGAAAAAGCGGCTGATTGCCATCCACCCCGCGACCGCGGCCGTCGAAGAGATCGCGACTGATGTCCAGCCCAACGACCTCGTCGTCACCGCGCGCGGCCATATCTTTTTCACCGAGACCGGTAAAAAGCAGGTGACGTTCGTCGATGCGAAAACCAAGGAGAAGCGCGTCGCCGCCTCCGGCCTCGCCAACCCCAACGGTATCGCGCTCGCGCCCGACCAGGAAACGCTCGCGGTGAGCGAGGCCGGCGGCGAATCCGTTTGGACGTACCGCATCCAGATGGACGGCAAACTCGACGCCGGCACGCCGTACATGACGCTGCGGCGGCCCATCGATCCGAAGGGCGAATTCAAGTTCAACGAACCGCCGCCCTACAAGAAGGCGTCGAGCGGCGACGGCATGACGAGCGACACCATCGGGCGTTTTTACGTAACGTCCGCGGTCGGCCTGCAGGTCTTCGACCCGACCGGCCGGCTCTGCGGCGTGCTCACGAAGCCGCAGCCGGACAAGCCGCTCACCAGCTGCACGCTCTCCGGCCCCGGCCGCGGCTTCCTCTATGTCACCAACGGCGACAAGATCTACCGCCGCAAAGTCCAGGCGGTGGGGAACGTGTTTGTCACGCCCTGAGGGCGTGACGGTTGAGGGTTGAAGGTTGAGAGGTGAGAGCCAGCCCCATGGTTCTGATTGGTCTCTCAACGCTCAGCCCTCACCCCTCAACTGCGGTCGCGGCACGCACCCGCCCATCTCAGGCATTGACGCGATTTTTGCGGAGCGTTTCCCTGCCGCCATGCCCGAATCCAAGTCTTCCGCCAAGACCAAGTATAAACGTGTTATCCTGAAGCTCTCAGGCGAAGTTCTCCGGGGCGGCAAAAATGGTGATGCGATCGACGGCGATACGCTCGGAATCATCTGCGAGCAGTTGAAGGAAATCCACGACCTCGGCGTCGAGGTCTGCGTCGTCATCGGCGGCGGTAACATTTTCCGCGGCCTCGCCGGCGAGAAACGCGGGGTGGACCGAACGACCGGCGACTACATGGGCATGCTCGCGACCGTAATCAACGGCCTCGCGCTGATGGATTGCCTCGAAAAACTCGGTGTAAACACCCGGGTGCAATCCGCGATCCCGATGAACCAGATCGCCGAGCCGTTCATCCTCCGCCGCGCCATCCGCCACCTGGAAAAGAACCGCGTGGTGATCTTCGTCGCCGGCACGGGCAATCCCTACTTCTCGACCGACACCACGGCGGCGCTGCGCGCCTCGGAAATGCATGCCGACATCATCATGAAGGCGACCAAGGTGGACGGCATCTACGACCGCGATCCCAAGAAGTACCCGGACGCGGTAAAATACGACCAACTCACCTATATCGACGCGCTGAAACAGCGTCTCAATGTGATGGACTCGACGGCCTTCTCCCTGTGCATGGACAACAACGTCCCGATCCTGGTGTTCGACCTCAACGAGGAACACGCCATCCGCAAGGCCATCCTCGGCGAAAAGATCGGCACGCTGGTGAAGAGCTGATTCGCGCGGCGCGCCGCGCGAGTCTGGAGTTGAAGGTTGAGAGCCCCGGCCCTTCGGACGCAGCCTTGCGATTTTCCACTCTCATCTCTCAACTCTCACCTCTCAACCCTCCGACCTATGAGCCATCCCATCCTGACCGACGCCCAGAACCGCATGAAGAAGGCGGTTGATCACACGTTGCATGAGTTCAGCGCCATCCATACCGGCAAAGCCACGCCGCAGATGGTGGAGAGCGTCATGGTCGAAGCCTACGGGAGCATGACCCCGCTCAAACAGTGCGCGGCCATCACCACGCCCGATGCCCGCCTGATCCAGATCCAGCCGTGGGACGCCACCCTCTCCAAGGCGATCGCCAAGGGCATCATCGACGCCAACCTCGGCTTCAACCCGATCATCGACGGCAAGACCATCCGCGTACCGCTCCCGGACATGAGCCGTGAGCGCCGCCAGGAGTTCGTGAAGAATGCCCACCGCATCGCGGAGGAAGGTCGCGTCCATGTGCGCAACAACCGCCGCGATGCGATTGAAACGGCCAAGAAGGCGAAACTGCCCGAGGACGAGATGAAGCGCCTCGAAAAGGACATTCAGACGGCGACCGACAAGGCGATCGCCGACATCAACTCGCATCTCGCCCACAAGGAGAAGGATCTCCTCTCGATGTGACGCCGGGGCGCACCTCGCGTGCGCCCGTTTCCATTCCGGACCCGCCCCGCAGCGCGCGGCTTCAACCGCGCCCTCAACAACGGAATTCGCGCCGTGTCCCCTGCGACCAAATCCTCCCTCGCGACCGCGCCGAAGCGCATCGTCGTCAAGCTTGGCACCGGCGTACTCACGTCGGGCATCGGCCAACTCGATACCGCGCGCATCGCGGCAATCTGCGCGGAAATCGCCGCGCTGCGTTCGGCCGGATCGGAAGTCATCGTGGTTTCGTCCGGCGCCGTGGGCCTTGGCATGGGGGCGCTGAAACTGGAACGCCGGCCCAAGGAAATCGCCAAAAAGCAGGCCTGCGCGGCCGTCGGCCAGTCCCGGCTGATGCAGACCTGGCAGGCGGGTTTCGCCAAGCACGGCCTCACCGTCGCGCAGGTGCTGCTGACGCACGACGACCTGCGCGTGCGTTCGCGCTTCCTCGGCGTGCAGGAAACACTGCGCCAGCTGATCGGGTACAACACGATTCCGATCATCAACGAAAACGACACGGTCAGCGCCGCCGAAATCAAGTTCGGTGACAACGATACCCTCTCCGCGATGGTCGCGAGCCTCACGCAGGCCAATTGCCTCGTCATTCTTTCCACCGCACCCGGCCTGATCGACATGAAGGGCACGGGCAAAATCGTGCCGGTGGTCGAGAAGATCACGCCCGAGATTGAAGCGATGGCCGGCGGGACCACGAGCGAGACGGCCGTGGGCGGCATGGTCTCCAAAATCACCGCGGCCAAGCTCGCCACCAAGGCCGGCTGCGGCGTGTTCATTGCCAGCGGCTCCGAACCCGACATTCTCGCGCGGCTCTTCGCCGGCCGGGCGCCCGGGACGTTCTTTGTGCCGAGTGGACTCCCGCTGGAGGCAAAAAAACAGTGGCTCGCCTATTTCCAACGACCCGCCGGCACCGTGTTCGTCAACGCGGCCGCAATTCCCGTGCTGCGCGACCAGGGGCGCAGTCTGCTCGCGGTCGGCGTAACCGGGGCCAAGGGCGCATTCGCGGCCGGCGAAATCGTGAACATCGCCAGCCCCGACAAGGTGACATTCGCCCGCGGCAAATGCGCGTACGGGAGCGATGAAATCGCCGCCCTCGCCGGCAAGCATGGCGACGAGCTCGCCTCCCTTTACCCTTCCCGCAAGCGGCTCGAAGTCGTCCACCGAAACGACCTCGTGCTGCTGTAGGCGGGGAGGAACCCTGATGGCCCCATCCGGCTTTTCGGGAAGAGTCATTTTGCGATCCAACCCGCTGGCGACAGCAGGCTCCACCGATCCGTCGCCGAGCACTCCCCTTAACCCCATGCCTACCCGCCGCCACTTCCTATTCACCCTCACCGCCCTGCCACTTGCCGCCCGGCTGGCGGCCGCAACGGCAAACGCTCGCGAGGAGTCGCTGTTTGATGGCACTTCGCTGCGCGGCTGGAAGCCGACGGCGAAGAGCCCGCACAGCAAAGCCAGTGGCAACCGCACGGGCGGAAACTGGCGCGCGGCTGACGGCGCAATTGTCGGTGGTCAGGATACGCCGGGCAACGGCGGTCTGCTCCTGACCGAGGAGCAGTTTGGCGACGTGGAAATCACCCTCGAAACGAACAACGATTTCGGACCCGACAGCGGCATCTTCCTCCGCTGCACCGAGGACGGCAAAGCCTACCAGTGTCTGATCGACTACCACGCCGGCGGCACCATCGGAGGTATCCTCGGCGAAGGCATCTGGAACCGCCGCGGGGTGCGCAACTTCACCTTCGGCAACCGGCCGGAGGTCATCACCCTCAACGAAAACACCCAACCGTGCCCGGTGACCCCCGCGGGTTGGCCGGACTTCTGGCACGTGGGCCGTTGGAACGAAATCAGGGCCCGCATCGTCGGCGATCCGCCCACGATCACAACCTGGGTGAACGGCGTACAGATTCTGACCCACACCGAACCGAAGAGCGTCCACCCCGCCAAGGGGCACATCGGTCTGCAGGTCCACGGTGGCGCCGTTTACGGCAATGGCCAGGTGCGCTACCGGAACCTGCGCATTCGCCGGCTCTGATTTCGGCGGGCCCGATCTACCCATCGGGCCTTTTCGGACCGGGTTTCACTCCGATTCGGCCCAACGGGGACATCGGAGCCAACCCATGATTTGAGGAAGTCCCCCCTACTCCTTTTCCCTCGACGCGGCGCATCGTTTTCCCGCTGCTTGCGTCACCCGACCCTACCGCACGCGCTTCCCCATGACTGACTCGTCCGCCCCCGCCCCGACCTCCCGCCGCACGTTCCTGAAGCAGTCCGCCCTCGCCGGCGCCGCCATCGGTTTTCCCGCCGTGCTTCGGGCCGCGAATCCCAACAGCCGCGTGCAACTCGCCACCGTCGGCGTCAGCGGCCAGGGGTTTACCGACATTCATAATTTCGCGGCGCATCCCAAGGTCAGCTACGTCGGCTTCTGCGACATCGACACCGCGAGCTTCGCCAAGGCCGATGAAACGGTGCGCGGCGTGCCGCACTTCAGCGACTTCCGCGTGATGCTCGAGCAACTCGGCGCGAAGGTGGACGCCGTCAGCATCGCCATCCCCGACCACATGCACGCGCTGGTCGGCGTCACCGCGCTGCAACGCGGCAAGCACCTCTATTGCCAGAAGCCGCTCGCGCACACCGTGTGGGAGTGCCGCCAATTGCAGCGCTGGGCGGCGAAGCAAAAAGTCGTGACCCAGATGGGCAACCAGGGCCACTCGTCGACCGAGTACCGGATCGCAACCCGCCTCATCCGTGAGGGTGCCATCGGCAAAATCAAGGAGGTCCACTGCTGGTGTCCGCTGACCGGCAACGAGCGCACGCGCCGGCTCGAACCGCCCGCGCCCTCCCCGGTGCCCGCCGGCGTGAGTTGGGACCTTTGGCTCGGTTCAGCACCGCACCGGCCGTTTGCGACCGGCGTCTACCACCCCTTCGCCTGGCGCGACTGGCAGGATTTCGGCGGCGGCGCCGCGCTCGGTGATTTCGGCTGCCATCTCCTCGACCCCGTCTTCACCGCCCTCGACCTCCGCGCGCCACTCACCGTCGCCGCCGACAACAGCGGCATCGGCCGTCAGGTGTGGCCGGTCATGCAGACCGTCCGCTACGAGTTCGCCGGCACCGCCTACACGGCCGGCCCGAAGGTTAACGTCACCTGGACCGACGGCGGCCTGCGGCCCAACCGCAAACTCGCGCAGATCCCGGCCGACGTGCAGTTGCCGGATCTCGGCACGCTTTTTATCGGCGAGAACGGCACGATGGTGCTCCCGCACGTCGCCGGGCCGCGGTTGTACCCGAAGGACCGTTTCGCCGAGTTCAAGTACCCACGCGATATCAAGGGCCTCAACCACTGGCACCGGTGGATCGACGCGATCCTCGGCGGCGAGCCGACGACCGCGGGCTTCGACTACGCCGCTCCGCTCAGCGAAACCGTACAACTGGGCAATATCGCCACGCGGGTGTGCGAGCCGCCGACGCCGAGGCGCGGCAGCAATACCCACGGCGCCCGGCCCGCGAACACGCTGCAGTGGGACGCGGCGAACCTCCGTTTCACGAACCACGCCGCCGCCACGGCGCTGATCACCAAGGCATACCGGCCCGGCTGGGAAGTGCCGGCGGCGTGACGGGATAAATCCCTGAACTGATTGAACAGGGAGCGGGAAGCGCGGACCGATTCGGACGGAAGCGTCCTGCCCTTCCCGATCTCCCTTGTTCAAGGTCCGAAGAATGCGGCGCTCACCAGCCCGCCGCCTGCCCGTCCTTACGGCTCTCGCTCGCGCCGTAGTAAACGCGGTTTTGCGCGTCCCAACGGATGGCCTGATAACCGCCGTAACCGCCGAGATCGATCCGCAGGTCGTGCCCGCGCCGGCGCAGTTCAGCCTGCGTGGCCCAAGGCACGCCGCTCTCGAGATTGACGTAACCGCCCGTCGCCATCTTCGGCACGTTGTAGTCGGTCGAGCCCTCGTGCTGCCACCGCGCCGCATCTCCGGCCTCCTGGAGGTTCAGGCCAAAATCGATCAGGTTGACGACAATCTGCACGTGGCCCTGCGGCTGCATCGCGCCGCCCATCAGGCCGAAGCTGAGCCAGGGCGCGCCGTCTTTCATGATGAACGCGGGGATGATCGTATGGAACGGCCGCTTGCCCGGCGCGTAATCGTTGGCGTGACCCGCCTCGAGCGTGAACATCTCCCCGCGATTCTGGAAACCGAAGCCCAAGCCCGGCACCACCACGCCGCTGCCCATGCCGCGATAATTACTCTGGATGAGCGAAACCATGTTCCCGTCGGCATCAGCCGTGGTCAGGTAGATGGTGTCACCCTCCTGCAGCGCCGGATTGCCCGCGTCGTAGGTCTTCGCGGCCCGATCCATTTTAATGAGCGCGCGGCGCTGGGCCGCGTAATCCTTCGCGAGCAGTCCCTGCAGCGGAATTTTTGAAAACGCGGGATCGGCGTAAAACTTCGCGCGGTCCTCAAACGCCAGCTTCTTGGCCTCAATCATCACGTGCAGCGCGTCCGGCGAATTGTAGCCCATCTTCCGCAGATCGTACCCCTCAAGGATGTTTAGCATCTGCAGCGCGGCGATGCCTTGGCCGTTCGGCGGCAACTCGTAGACGTCGTAACCGCGGTAGTTGACCGACACCGGCTCAACCCACGTCGAGGTGTGACGCTCGAAGTCGACCTTGCGCAGGTAGCCGCCGTTCGCGGCGAAGAACGCGTCCATCGTGGCGGCGATCGCGCCGCGGTAATAGGCGTCGCGGCCTTCTGCGGCGATCACCGTGAGGGTGTCGGCCAGTTCCGCATTTTTGAAAATTTCCCCCTTGGCCGGTGCCCGCCCACCCGGGGCGAACGTCGTCATGATCCCGCCCTTTTCCTTGCCGAGCACCGCGATGCTGCGGTCCCAGTAGTACGCGATCAGTTCGCTCACCGGAAAGCCCTCACGCGCGTAACGGATCGTGGGCGCGAGCACCTGCGTCAGCGGCAGGCGGCCGAACTTGCGGTGCAACTCGGCCCAACCGTCGACGGCGCCAGGCACGGAAATCGGCAGCATGCCGCGCGAGGGAATCGAAGTCGTCTTGAGCTTCGCGAGCTCGGCGAGCAGTTGCTCGCGACTCAGCCCAAGCGGCGAGCGGCCGGATGCGTTCAGCCCGTGGAGCTTTTTCGTCTTTGCGTCGTAGACGATGGCGAAGAGATCGCCACCCAGGCCGCAGCTGACGGGCTCCATGAGTCCGAGGGCGGCGTTGGCGGCGATGGCGGCGTCGACGGCCGAACCGCCGGCCTTGAGCACGTCGAGTCCGACCTGGGTCGCGAGCGGCTGGCTCGTGCACACCATGCCGTGTTGCGCGATGACTTCCGAGCGGGTGGCAAACGGGCGGCCGGTGATGCGATCCACTTGGGCGGGGGCGGTTGAGGGCGAGACGGCGGCGCAGGCCGCCGCGAGGAGCAACGCACTGCGCAGCGTAAACATGGCGCTACGGTGCGTCGGGGTTGCCGGCGGGTCAACCCGGACGCCGTGAGTTTCCCTCAGTCGCGGTAATTCAGCGCCGGCGGCCGGTCCCCTAAAAGCGCCCGGTATTTGAAGTCGCTCCCCCGGCGCTTATTCAACTCGGCCTTGGCTTGGGCAATCACGTCGGGGCGGGTAAAATAATCGATCAACGCACCCGCCATTGTCTTGGCGGCGACGTTCATGCCCTTCAGGCCAAGGCTGGTCCCACCGCACGCCACGGCCTGCCAGCTATGGCTGGGAGTGCCCGGCGCCCAGGTTGCGATGCGAATACCAACCGTCGGCACGGTCCAGCTCACGTCGCCCACATCCGTCGAACCGCCTCCCTCGCGGGGCGGATTCGGGTTGAACGGCTGGATCAGGGCGGCGGTCTCCGGCGCCGGCGCCCTGCCGTAAACCGTCTGGCCGATCTTGAGCGCGAAGGCGCGTTCTTCCGGGGTGTAGGTGACCCCGCCAACCGCCTCGAGACTCTGCTGCATGACCCGTCCGAGCACTTCGTTGGGCAGGAGTTCATGGACCCCGCCCGTGATTTCCCAATCGACCTTGGTGCCCGTGCCGAGGGCGGCACCGGTCGCCGCCTGTTCGACCCGCGCCCAGACGTCGGACACGATTTCGCGACTCGGGCTACGGACATAATAATAAACTTCCGCGAACGCCGGCACGACATTCGGCGCCTCGCCGCCGTGCGTGATGACATAGTGCATGCGCGTGGTTTCCGGCACGTGCTCGCGCAGCATGTTCACCATGTGGTCCATCGCCTCGACGCCGTCGAGGGCTGAGCGGCCGCGCTCCGGCGAAGCGGCGGCGTGCGAGGCCACACCGTGAAAGCGGAACTTGCCCGAGCGGTTGGCGAGCGAAGGCATCATTGTCACGGTATTGCGGTCGGAAGCGTGCCAGTGGACCACGGCATCGACGTCGTTGAAGAGCCCCGCGCGCACCAAGTAAACCTTGCCGGAACCGCCCTCTTCCGCCGGCGAACCGTAGACCCGGATCGTGCCCTTGCCGCCGGTGGCGCGCAGCCAGTCCTTGACGGCCACCGCCGCCTGAACCGACCCCGTACCAAACAAGTGGTGACCGCAGGCATGCCCGGCCGTTGAACCCGGCCGGTCCTTTTTCTCCGGCACCGCTTCCTGCGAAATGCCCGGCAGGGCGTCAAACTCCGCCAAGACGCCGATGACCGGCGAACCTGAACCGAAGGTCGCGACAAACGCCGTCGGAATCCCGGCGACCCCCGCCTCAACCTGAAATCCTTCACGCCGCAACTGATCTTGGAGCAGGCCAGAGCTCTTGACCTCCTGATAACCCACTTCGGCGTAGTTCCAGATCTTAAGGGCGATCTCGTCATACACCGCCTTCGACGCATCGATGCGCTGGAGAACGTCAGGTTTGGTGGACTGCGCCGCCAAGGGCAGCGCCAGCAACAGGAACAAACAGGTTTTCATCGGATAAAAGCAGGGCAGAATCCGGCGCTCGGGGCGGCAGGGCGGCGGTCGCCCCTCCCCGAAGCGCCGGGCGAGAGATTAGAACTGGCGGGTGAACTCCAACGACCAGGTGCGGCCCGCGAGGAGTGAGCCATGCACCGAGGAGGAGAAGCCAAAGGCACCGGAAGCCAGCGGCGGCTCACGGTCGGTGAGGTTGACGACGCCGACCCGTACGCCCGTGCCGCGCAGCCAGTCCGGCGCCTCCTTGCCAAAGCGACGACCGAGGAAGGCGTTGAACGTAACCACATCGTGGATCACGTACCGGTAGAGGTAGCCGCCGCTGTCGAACTGCCGCGAAATGTAGCCCGGCGTGCCGAGCGAATTGTAAGTCGCCGCCGTCGTTGTGGCGGTGTCGGCAAAACGACCGGTGTAGTAACCACTGAAACCCGCGTTCCAATCCCCCTTGCGCCAGCTGACCGAGGCGTTGCCGCGCCAACGCGTCGTACCGTCGACGTTCATGCGCTCGATGAAGGCCGGGGCCGAGCCGGGCACATTGCGCAGTTGGTAACTGCGGATCAAATACGACCAGTCGGCGGAGAACGACAGCTTGCCGAGCGGAAGCGTCGGCAACTGGTAGCCGAGGCTGAGGTCCCAGCCGCTGGCGTAGCCCTTGGCCAGATTCTGATAAACAATGCTGCGGGAAACGATGGTCCCCACCGTCGCCGCCTGCTGGGCCGCGGGCTTGCCCGCGTTATAGGCCGCAAAAGCCGCCGCGTCCGCCGCAGTCGGGGCCGAGCGCACGATCCCGGGATCACCCTGGTAGTTCGCGGTGCCGGAACCGACGTCCACCTGCGCGATCGGCTTGCCCGCCGCGAGCTGGGCCTGCGTGAACGTGTTCAGTTTCTGCACGTCGCTGTTGAAAAGCTGCGCATCCGAATAACTGCCGATCACATTGGCTTGATCGATCTGCCAATAGTCCGCGGTGAGCGTGAGGCCCTTGACCTTCGGGACTTCAAGCACGGCGCCGATGCTGCGGCCGATCGACGTAACCGGCTTGATGGCGAGATTGCCCGTGGTGTAGCGCTTCATGATGTACGTCGCGTTGCCCACGGTGTTGTTGCGGTAGATGTCCGTCTGACCCGGGGCGCTATCCACGATGAAACGCGTCGGCGCGTAGAGCGTCGGAAGGTTGGGCGCCGTAAAGCCCTCGTTGAAGGAGGCGCGGACCATCAGACCGCGGTAGGGTTTCCAATTCACCCCGGCCTTGGGCCGCGTCGTGGAGCCAAAGTCGCTGTAGTTCTCGTAGCGCGCCGAGCCGCTGAGCTCGAGCGAGTGCACCAAGGGGAACCCGCGGTTGGCGGAAATCAACGGCACAACGGTCTCCGCGTAGCCGCTGTAGACGACCCGGTTGCCCGTGGAATTGGGCGCGTAGGAAGCGACCAGATAGTCGTTATCGTCGGGGTTGAGCGCCGTCCCGGTCGGGTTGCTGCCCACATAGGATGGGCGGGTATCGAGGTATTGCTCGTGCCGGTACTCGCCGCCGGCCGCGAGCGAGATCGCGTTGCCCCACAGGCGGAAGAGCGGCCCGGAAACGCGGGCATCGGCGCTCGTGATGGCGCTGAAGCCGTCGTGGCGCCAGGTCTGGACGAAAGTGTTCAGCACCGACTTGGAATTCGTGTACGGCTGGTCGGGCACGACCGCGCCGCCGGAGACCTTAAAGGTGGCGCCGAACGGATTGAACGCGGTGGCGTCGGTCCGCATCAGGGCCTGCTGAAAGAGCGACTCGCGACCGCCGTTGTTCGAGATGTCCGCGGTATAGGCGCGCGTGTAGAGCGCCGCGGTTTCCCAGGTCCAATCGTGGGCCAGCTTGCCACGCAAGCCGGCGACGCCGCGGTAGACGCCCGAGTTGACGTTGATGTTCTCGGGACCGACGTCCTTCAACAGGACCGACACCATCGTGAGCTGTTGCGGGGTTCCGGTGAG
This sequence comes from uncultured Opitutia bacterium, assembly GCA_903820035.1. Classification (GTDB taxonomy): domain Bacteria; phylum Verrucomicrobiota; class Verrucomicrobiia; order Opitutales; family Opitutaceae; genus ER46. The sequence goes on along the minus strand of CAIJFT010000037.1, from coordinate 3,873 downwards.
GCGCGCGGTGCCGTCGGCATTGGGCGCACCGGTCGGGCTGAAAAAGCGGGAGCCATACGGATTAAAGGGGTTGTCCACGCTCATCGGCGCGAACTGGTCCGACCCGGGTGCATTGAGCTGGATCGGCTGCCGCACGAGGAACGAGTGCGAGTGGTACATCGAGAAATCGGCGAAGGCGGTGACGCGGTCGCTGAGGTCGTACTCGACGCCGTTAAACCAGTTCTGCCGGTCGGCCTTGTTGGAGCCGACGTTTTGATACTGGTTGATATTCGTGTAGTACGCGGCGCGATCCACCGGATTGGCGGTCGGGGCCACGGTCGTGAAGCCCAGCACGCCGTTGGCCGGGCGGAAATAATTGGCCGTCGTCGTCGCGCCGATGCGAAACGCCGGATAGACGCTCACACTGGACCGCGCGTCGAAGGCACCGCCGATGGCGTTGAAGCCGGCGGGCGCGAGCGCAGAGTGGTCGGCGGACTGGGTGAAACCGCGCGCGCTGAACGGAATCGAGTCGCGCCAGAAATAGTCAAAGGTCGTAAGCCAGCGCCCCTTGCCGCCCGCAAAGTCGCGCCCGTGCGTCAGCGTTCCCTGAAAGCTCTTTCCTGCGCCCGCCTGGGGAACGCCCACCTTCGTGCGCAATTCGGAGCCGCGATAATCCCGCTTCGTAATGTAGTTGATTACGCCGGCGACCGCATCGGAGCCGTAGATCGACGAGGCGCCGTCACGCAGTACGTCGATGCGCTCGATGCCCTGCGTCGGGAGCTGGTTCACATTGGCGTAGAACGCCGGCACACCGGCATCGTTGGACGTGATCGGGTGCGGCGCCACGCGGCGGCCGTTGAGTAACACGAGGGTGTTGCCGGCGCCGATGCCGCGGAGGTTGATGTTGGCGTTATCGCCGCGAGAGTTGGCGCCGCCGTTCGCCGACTCGTTAAGCGGCACGTTGGTCACCTGCGGCAGTGCGGTGAGCATCTCGACCGGCGTCATCGCGTTGCGAACCTCCATGAGGTCCGCGCTGAAGATCGTCACCGGCAGCACCTTCTCCTGATCAAGCCGCTTGAAGTTAGAGCCGGTAACGGTGAAAGCCTCGAGTTTAACGGTGTCTTCGGACTTGGCACCGCCGGGGGCGGGCGAAGCAATCTGAGCCACGGCAAACGGGCCGACAGCGTATAAGGCGAGGAGACATGCCATCCGGGCACAGCCAGAGTTACGTGTGTAGTTTTTCATCAGTTGGGAAGAGTATCGCAGCAAGAAATTGGAAGGCCGGCACGTCTGACGGGCGGGCCGACTCGAGGCAAAGGGAAATCCCAATAAAGGCGATGGGCAAAAAACCCTCCGTCCAGCGCGATAACACGTCGCCTTGGCCGGGCTCGGCTCAGCCGGGCCTACATCGCGAAAAGGTTAAATGCGCCGGTTGAAATCAAAACGTCGGCTGGGTGGTTCGGACCGCTTGCAGCGGCGCGCAGGAGGCACGGGATCGTACGCGGGCTGGCCAGCCCATCGTGGGGGCTTCGCTAACCCCGGTCGGGTCGCGCGGCGCTTTAGCCGAAGCGCACAACGACATGAGTCAGCTTAGTAACCCCGCGCCTCATTTGTCCGCCGCGGATCCGCGAAACCGGTCAGAGTCCCGTCGGGGTTGCACTCCACGGCGTTGATTCCACCGAAATAATGCCCGGCGCCCGCCTCCTCGCGCCGCACCACCTTCCAGCCAAGCGTCTCCAACCCCGCGGATTCCGTCGCCGGCAGCGACGCTTCGACCTCCAACGTCCCCGCCCCCGCGTTCGCGGTAGCGCCCGCCTCGGTCGTGAAAAAATGAATGCGCGTGTCGCCAATCACCGCCGCCATCGGCCGATTTAAGGCCAATCGTTCGAGGAGGGCAACGGTCAGGGCACTGGGAATCCGCGACGAACCCGGGACCCCGATGGCAAAGACCGGCTTGCCGGCACGCAAAACGATGGCGGGGCCGATGGTGCTGCGCGCGCGTTTACCCGGCCCGATGAGATTCGGCGCCGCCGGCCCAGTGAGCCCGAAATTGCTCATTGAGTTGTTCATCACCACCCCGGTCCCCGGCGGAATCACCCCGGCGCCAAAATGAAAACTCTGCGATTGCGTCGCACACACGATGTTGCCCGCGCCGTCCGCCACGATGAAGTGCGTCGTCGCGGCCTGCCGGCTCTCCGAAAAATCAGGCGAAGCTTCGGCCGGTTCCTGCCGGGACATTTTCTTCGCGGCCTCCAACCCGCCGTACACTTGCCGGCGCAACGTCGCGATGGCGGCGGGCGCCAGCGTCTGAGCCAACAGAGCGCTGGACTCCGGCACGTCGCCGATGGTGCGGTTGACGCTTGGGTACACGGCACGCCACGCCCGACCGAGCAGCGCCAGATTAGCCGCCGACCGGAGTGGTCCACCGCCGAACCGCTCGTCTTCAAAGATTTTCAGGATCGGCAAGTACATGGCCGCGCCGCTGGACGGGGGCGGGGCCGCCACCACCGTGAAGTCGCGAAAACCCATGCGCACCGGCTCGGTGATCCGCGCGTCATAGGCGGCGAGATCGTCCCGCGTGATCCATCCCCCGCCCTGCCGCGCGGCCTCGGCGATCGCGACCGCCACCGGACCCCGGTAAAACCCTTCTCGCCCTTCGCGCGCGAGCGTTTCCATGGTCCGCGCCAAGTCCGCGTTCGCGAGCCGTGAACCAACCTCGGGAAGCTTTCCGCCCGGCAAATACAGCCGGGCGATATCGGGATCACCGCGACGAAGTTTGCGCTCCTGCTCTTCAAACATTTCCCGACTCTTCCCGAGGACGAGGAAACCGGTCCGCGCAAGCGCGATCGCCGGCTGCACATCGTCCGCCCACGGGCGCACGCCCCACTTCCGGTGGGCCGTCCACAGGCCCGCGGCCAATCCGGGCACGCAGGCCGAACCATAACCCGTCGACCGCTCTTCCAGCGTGCGCGCGGCATAGGCGCGAACGTCAACGGAGCCGGCGGCATCCATGGCATCGACGACGGAGACGGTGCCGGACTTCGCCTCGAAATAGAGCAGCATCAGCTTACCTCCCAAGCCCGAGCCGTAGGGTTCGGCGACCCCCAACGCGAGCGCCGTGGCGACGGCGGCGTCGATCGCGTTCCCCCCGGACTTGAGCACCGCCACACCGGCCGCCGACGCCTCGGGATGCCCGGCGACCACCATACCGTGTGCGGCGGTGACACCGCGAACGATCACCGGCTCTTGGGCTCGTCCGGCTACGCCCAGGAAAAATACGACAGCAATGAGAGTGAGTCTTTTCATCTTAGAAAAATCTTCCGAAACGGCCCTGCGACTTGAAGTGCCCAAGCCCTTGATCCCCGCCCGGCCCAAGCCGGTAGCGCAGACCACGTATGGAAACGGAAACATACGGGCTGATCGCAAGCGGCGTTCGCACGATTGACAACCCCGATGTGGCCGACGCCCCAGCTCCGCGCGCACCGATTTAACGAGAAAATCCGCCACGGCCGGGAGTACACGCCGGAACACGCGAAGTGCGCCTCGCCGCGCGTGCAGAGTCTAAATAAACTTCACGTTCGGCGTCGGGCCCGATCGCACGATCAGGCAACGCTCGCGCACAACGCCGCAAAGTGACGGCGGGCACGATCCGCACACTCATCGAGATCGGCTTCGGTTACTCCCGCCAGCGTCAGCTTCGCCGCAGTCGGCGCCCAGTCGCCATTTTCGCCGGGCAGCCCCAGCCCGAAGCGCGTAGCGACACCGCAAGCAAGGTTCAGGATACAAGCCCCGACGTTGGAGCGTTCGGGATCAGCCAAGGGGGACTCGTGACCGCGGATCGCATCGGAGATTTCCGGCGGGAAACGCCAATGGACCAGCAACGCCACCCCGACC
>CAIJFT010000036.1 GCA_903820035.1 uncultured Opitutia bacterium | reverse complement strand
GGCTTCCAGCTCGACCTGAAGATCAACGGCCTGCCCTTCGAGATCGCCAAGACCGCGATCTTCCAAGCACGCGATGCCCGTATCGAGATCCTCAAGGTCATGCTCGGCTCGCTCCCCGCGCCCCGCGCCGACCTCAGCAAGTTCGCTCCTCGCATCCAGACGATCCAGATCGATCCCGAGAAGATCGGCCTGCTCATCGGGCCCGGTGGCAAGACCATCCGCCGCATCACCGAAACGACCGGCGCGCAGATCGACATCGCCGAAGACGACTCCGGCAAGGTGTTCATCTACTCGAACAATGGCGACGCGATGGCGCGCGCGATTGCCGAGATCGACGGTCTTTGCGGTGGCGGCTCCGGCGGCGGCGGTGGCGGCGGCGTCCCGATCGAGACCGGCAAGCTGTACCACGGCCGCGTCACCGGCATTAAGGACTTCGGCTGCTTCGTCGAGTGCACCCCGGGCAAGGAAGGCCTGGTCCACATCAGCGAACTCGCCGACTTCCGCGTCCGCCGCACCGAAGACGTTGTGAAGATGGGCGAGATGATCTGGGTCAAGTGCGTCGGCATCGACGAGCGTTCCGGCAAGGTCCGCCTGTCACGCAAGGCCGCGATGAAGGAAATGGAAGGCCAGAAGCCGCAGCCCGCCGGCGAAGCGCCCGCGGCCCCCGCCGCTTCGTAAGCGTCCCCGCTCCTTCCGTTCTAAATTCAAAAGCCGCGACTTCGGTCGCGGCTTTTTTTTGCCCGCGCCCGGGGCCGCGCTCAAAAAAGCTGACACCCGCCGTACGATCAGCGACGGATGGCCCATGCGTTTTCTGGTCACCAACGACGACGGCATCGCGAGTGTGTTCATGCACGAACTGGTGCACGCCCTGAAGGCCGCCGGCCATGAACCCTACGTCGTCGCCCCCAAGACCGAACAAAGCTGGATTGGCGCCGCCAAGTCGCGCAACCGCCCGGTCCACGCCACCGCCGCCGACCGCGGCCTCGGGTGCCCGACTTGGATCGTCGACGGCACGCCGAGCGACGCCGTGAACATCGGCGTCGGGCACCTCTTGCCGCGCGATCTCCACCTCGATGGCGTCCTTAGCGGCATCAATATCGGGCTCAATGCCTCCCTCGGCTTCATCATCGCGAGCGGCACGATCGGCGGCGCGTGGGAGGGCGCGCTGCACGGCCTACCCGCGGTCGCGTTTTCCCAGGACCTCACGAGCGAACTCTACGACGAACTCAAGGCCGCCGGCGACATACCGAAGCCGGACCTCCACACGATCCTGAGAGTTTCCGCCGCACACGCCGCGCAACTCGCCCCGAAGCTGGTCGCGGCCACCCTCCCGCACAGCTTCATCGTCCACAACGTCAACTTCCCGCTCCCGTGCCACCCTCAGTCGGAAGTGCGCCGGACCGTACCCGCCCGCGTCGTGGTGCCCGGATTGTTCAGCCCCGCCGCCGACGACGGCACGCACCGCCTGATCTTCCGGCTCGGCGACGACTACTCGCCACCCGAACCGTTGACCGACCGCACCGCGCTGGCCCAAGGCTTCATCAGCCACACGGTGCTCGACTACAAAAAGCTCGGACACTGAGCGGGGGCGCCAGCGGTTGAGCACTAGGCGTTGAGGTTTGAGCGACAAGCCAGGACCGACTCCGGCGAGACCGCCCCTCTAACGCGGAATTCACCCCTCGGCTTTCCGCAAACCTGCAGGAGTCCGGCCCGCTCCGGTGCGGGACCCGATGTCCCCATCGGGTTGCCTGATTACGAACCCCGTTTCGCACCGGCCCGATGGGGACATCGGGCCCACCTTTGAGTGCTCACTTCGGGCTATCCGCCCGCACAACAGCACCGTTGCGAAAGACGACCTCGCGGATGTCGGGCGGAGTGGGCCGGGTCATGATGGGGGAACCCATACCGCCACCACCCATGCCGCCGCCAATTCCGATGCCGGTCGACGTCCCGATGGAAGTGCCGCCGCGTCCCGTGGAAATACCGATCCCGGTGCCCGTACTACCCATGCCGATACCGGACCCGCCGATGCTGATGCCTGATCCCCCCATACCGCCGCTGCCACCACCGGGATAGGTCGCACCGCCCGGATACATGCCGCCCGGGTAAGAGGGACCGCCGGCGCCCATCATCCCGCCCGGATCGCCCCCTTTTGAAAAGATCCAGATTTCATCCCCGGCCGGCGACGTCGTCACTTCCGTGGGTTCACCCCAAGCCACGCGCACCATGTCGGCGTTCATCCCCGGTTCCACCTTGCCATCGAGCACCGCCTGCCTCGTCTCGATCGGCCACGTCTCGTAGATATCACGGTTGCGGTCGATCCGGTTCATCTGCGAAGACGCACAGCCCGCCCCCGCAAGGAGGGCGGCAAGGGCGGCCGCCGAAATCAGAAGTCTCCGCTCCATGATGACGCCGACCATACCCCGAACGTCGCCCACGTAAAGTGCGCGGAATACATTTCCCCCGCCAGCGGGCTGCCTACGGAAATACCCGCCGAGAAAAGTGCTCGCGTGAAACCCCGTTCAAGGCCTGAAGTTCCCCTCTCAACCGCCCCAACTCCTATGAAATTCGGCGTCAGCACCTGGCTCTGGACCTCCCCCTTCAAGACCGAGACCATCTCGCTCTTCCCCAAGATCAAGCGCTTCGGCTTCGACTTCGTGGAAGTTCCGATCGAGGACCCCGCGCTCATCGACGGCAAGGTCGTCCGCCGCGCCCTCGACGACCACGGCCTCACCTGCGTCGGCTGCGGCGCCTTCGGCCCGACCCGCGACCTGACCCACAGCGACCCGAAGGTCCATGCGAACTGCTTCGACTACATCAACCGCAGCCTCGACCTCTGCGTCGAGCTCGGCACCGATGTCTTCGCCGGCCCGATGTACTCCGCCGTCGGCAAACGCCGCCTGCTCGCGCCCGCCCAGCGCCAGGCGGAGTGGAACCTCGCCGTCACCAATCTCCGCAAAGCCTGCGAACTCGCCGGGCAACGCCAGATGCGCCTCGCGCTCGAGCCGCTCAACCGTTTCGAGACCGACCTCGTCAACACCGCCGCCGACGTCGCGCGGATGGTCGACGAGATCAACCACCCCGCCGCCGGCGTCATGGCCGACAGCTACCACATGAACCTCGAGGAGCGGAACAATGAGCAGGCGCTCCGCACCATCGGTCACCGTCTCGCGCACGTGCAGGTTTCGGACAACTACCGCGGCTGCCCCGGCAAGGGTCAGGTACGCTGGGACACCTTCAAGCAGGGCGTGCTTGCGTGTCAGGCCGCCGGTTACAAGGGCGGCATCGCGATCGAGAGCTTCACGCCCGAGATCGTCGAGCTCGCCGGTGCCGTGTGCTTCTGGCGCCACATGGAGCCGAGCCAGGACGGCTTCGCGGAAGACGGCGTGAAGTTCCTCAAGCAGCTATTCGCCTGACCTAGGCGGCTGCGAGCGCCAGCGAATGGCGGGAAGCGAATTTCGAAAGAAACGATTTCACGCGGAGGCGCGGAGAACGCGGGGAACGGGCACCGCCTTCCGACGCGCGTCTCCGCGCCTCCGCGTGATCTCCTTTTCGTTTCGGGATCTCCTTTCCGTGACCCGCTCTTCGGCGGGCAAGGGCGTATTCAGTTGTCGGCGATCGGTGACCGTTGACCGGTGGTCCTTCTCTCCGGCGGCGAGCGGACAACGATCCATCCACTCGCTGGCGCTCGCGGCTACGGGAAAATCATCCGAACGACGGTATTAACGAAAATCAGTGGTTCCGTCATCCGCTCCGACCCTCACCCGCGCGCCCCGGCCCGGAACGCACTCGGCGTCTTCCCGGTCTCGCGCTTGAACAGCACGCTCAGGTACTCGACGTGCTCGAAGCCGGTGCGCTCCGCCACGAGGTAGAGCGGCAGGTCGGTCTCGGCCAGCAGCTGTTTCACGCGGTTCAACCGCACGTGCAAAATCTCCTCGCGCGGCGTGTGACCGAGGAGCCGTTGAAAACGTTGCTCCAACACGCGCCGTGACAACGGCACCGTTCGCAGCACATCGCCCACGTTGATCCCTTCACACGCATGCTCGCGGATGAACCGCACCGCCCGCGCGACCTCGCGGTCGTCCACCGCGAGCACATCGGTGGACTGCCGTTCCGCAAGGCCGAGCGGCGCGATCAGGTGCGCCGTCGCGGCGACGCGCTTGCCCGCCATCAGGCGGTCGAGTAACGCCGCGGCCGCGTAGCCCGCGCCGTGCGCGTTGGGAATCACACTCGAGAGCGGCGGCGAGGCGAGTTCGCAGAGCAGCGTGTCGTTATCCACGCCAATCACTGCCACCTCGTCCGGCACCGCCAGACCCGCGCTACGGCAGGCGTCCAGCACCTGCTGCCCCCGGATGTCATAGCACGCCATGAGGCCAACCGGCTTCGGCAACTCCCGCAGCCACCGCGCCAGATTTCCCGCCTCCGCCGCCACATCCCCCGCCAGAGCCGTCGGCCGGTAACACACGCAGTCGTGTCCGGCCGCCCGCAGCCGGGCGACAAACTGCGTTTCACGCCACACCGACCAGTTGAACCGCGCGTCGCCGCAAAACGCGAAACGCGTGAAGCCGCGCTCGAGCAGATGATCCGCCGCCAGCCGCGCGATCTCCTCGTCGTTCGTCTCGACCCAGGGCAGCGCCGGCACCAGCCGCGCCGCGCTCAAGTCCACCGCCGGCAATCCGGTCCGCACCACCGCGCGCGCGATGCGCGGCGTCTCGATGCGCGCAATAATCCCGTCGCCATCCCACCCCGCCAGCCAGGGCGGCGGGTCGTCGCCGCGCCCCTGCTCCATCAGATGAAACGACCACGGCCGGTGCTCGCGGATGTAGTGGACGACGCCCTGCAGCAGCCCGCGCGCGTACGCGTTCGACGTTTCGATCAGGATCGCCACCTGACGCTGTCGCACCGTAACCCGTTTGCGTCCTTGCACCGGCATACTGCGACCCTTTCCGAGCCGCGCAAAATATCAAACTCGGATTAGAAGTTCGCGTGCTCGCGTGACGCGGGTCCGGTGAAAAAACTCATCTTTTCCGCGTGAACTCTCATCGCACCGCGATCCGGGCTTCGCTATAGTCCTCCGCTAGGCCCCACCCCTGACTCGCCCGCCCTAGACGCTCGCGGGCCTTACCCCTCCCCCAGCCCCATGCCCCTGTTTTCATCTCCCCTCCGACCCTTCCGGTTGATCGCAGGCCTGTCGGTGCTCCCGGCGATAGCGTTCACCCAACCCGCCCCCGCCCCTGCCCCAACGCCCGCAGCTAGCGCCGGCAAAGGGGAGGTACGGGTGATGTCCGAGTTCAAGGTCTTCGACAAGAAGCCCGTGCCGTTCACCGATGCCAACATGGACATCCCGCGCGGGGTAAATGACGTCCAAGCCTATTACATAATCGGCCGTGAGGAGATCGAAAATTCCGGCAAGACCGATCTCGACGACGTCCTGCGCGATAGCCTGACGCAAAACACCGTGGTCGAGACCAACGCCCAGAGCGACCCCAACGGGCTCGCGACGCAAATGGGTGCCACCAGCTCGATCAACCTGCGCGGACTTGGCTCCGCCCAAACGCTCATTTTGATCAATGGCCAGCGCACCTCCAATTTCGCCAATCGGGGCGCAACCTTTCAGCCCGATGTAAACGGCATCCCCCTCGCCGCGATCGAACGGGTTGAAGTCCTGCCCGGCAGCGCGTCCGCCATCTACGGCGGTTCCGCCGTCGGCGGCGTCGTCAACGTCATCCTCAAGCGCAGCTACACCGGCGGCCAACTGAGCAGCAGCTACCAAAACACCTTCGCGACTGACGCTCCCCTCCGCACGATCAGCGGGCTCTACGGCTTCTCCCTCGGCCCGCGAACGCACGTCACGATCAGCGGCAGCGCCAGCGACGGAAAACCGCTCCGGTTGAAGGATCGTCCTTTTCTCGCGCAGAATTTTCAGCGCGCCGTCGCCAACAGCCCGGCGACGTTTTACTCCACCACCACGACCTTCAACAGCGGAGCCACCCCCAACATCGTCCTCAACAACGGGGCGGTAAACGGTTTCGCCAACGCCCAGACCGCGACGCTCACCCTCAAGTCGACCGGCCAGCCGCTCAATTCCCGCCTCACTTCCATCCCCTACGGTACGTCAACGACGACGCCGGCCGCGACGCGCGACGCCGGCCTGCTGGCCAACGCCGGCCGCTACAACCTCGACTTCGGCCCCAGCGTCTGGCGCGGCACCGAAAGTACGTTGACCCAGGTCTCGCGCAAGGAGGCGCTGATGGCCCGCATCGACCACCAGTTCACCACCAAGGTCAGCGTCTTCGCCGACTTCGCCTTCAACCGGAGCACAGCGCTCGAGGCCAAGTGGGTTCCCCTCGGCAACGGCGCCTATCAGTTCGCGGTCCCCGGTAACGCGCCGACCAATCCCTTCCGCGAAAACGTCCTCGTCAGCATCCCGATCTCCGCCGACCAGGCGACCCACAACGACATCGGCAATCAGGTCGCCGGCGGTGTCCTCGGCACCCTCATCAAGTTGCCCGCCGACTGGCGCCTCGCCGCCGACGCCAACTACTCGGTCACGGCGCAAAAGGTCAGCTACGGCTTGATGAACTTCGCCAACAACTCGACGTTTGGCGGCAACGCCCCGCTGCTCTGGACGGGGGCGATCAACCCTTTCGTTGATACCATCGCGAATCCGCCCGGCGTGGAGCGCTACTACGGCGAATGGACCGGCTACAACAAAGACACGATGGTGAACTATAACCTCCGCGCTTCCGGCCCGCTTTTCCACCTGCCCGGCGGCCGACCCGTGCTCACCATCGGCTCGGAGGTCTACACCGAGCGGCTCCCGCAAGCGTACGTCGGCGGCACCTTTCCGCCCCTCCCGCCCGCGACCGTCAGCGCCACGAACCAACATTCCTTCTTCATCGGCCAACGCATCTCCACGTATGCCGGCCATGCCGAGCTCAGTGTGCCGATCGTCTCCGGTGCAAATGAGCAGCCCTTCCTCCGGGCCCTGGATTTCCAGCTCGCCGCGCGCTCGGAGTATTTCGACGTCTACACCAATCCGGACGGTCGCGTGAACGTGTTTCCCGATTCCGCGCCGTTCCCCCGGATCACGCACAGCGCCACCGAGAGCCGGCAGGATATCGCCAGGCTGCACGCCACCAAGCCGACCTTCGGAGTCAAGTACCAGCCGTTCCACACCCTCACGTTTCGCGCGTCGTACGCGACCGCCTTCCTGCCTCCGACCTTCGCCCAGCTCTCGCAGCGCATCAACACCGGCGGCCTCGCCGCCGCCACCCCGACGGCGGTGTTTTTCGATCCGGTGACGAACACCAGCTACGCCGCCTTGAGCGTGGCCGGCAACAACCCGGTCCTCGGGCCCGAGACGTCCAAGAATTGGTCCTACGGCGTCATCTGGGAACCGCAGGGCGCGCTGAAGGACCTGCGTTTCAACCTCGAGTACTGGCGCATCGATAAGCAGGCGCTGATCCGCAACGTGAACAACGTCCAGCAGCTCGCCAACATGGGCGAACGCGCCCCCGCCGGCAGTATCCAGCGCAACCCCACGACCAAGGTCATCGAACTCTTCACCTTCGCAAACTACAACGTCGGCAACGGCATGACCGACGGCTGGGACGCCTCGGTGGATTACCGCAAGGCCACCCCGCTCGGCCTCTTTGCCGTCCGCGGTCGGACGACACTCACGGATCACCTGAAACTCCCGCCCGCCATCGGCTTTCCCGCGATCGAATACCGCGACTTCCCCAACTCGGGCGGCGTCAATCGCACCAAGATCAACGGCTCGCTCAGCTGGTCGAACGGCCGCCACTGGCGCGCCTCGTGGACCACCCTTCACCACGGCGGTTACAAACAGGCGGGCGCCCCCGGTGATCCGATCTATCTCGGTGCCGCCAATCCCACCCCCGTCACCACGAGCACCGGACCGCAGGGCGGCTCCGGCGTCTCCGCCCAGACGTACCACAACGCGAACGTCACCTACAATTTCAGCGCCAAGCACGAGCGCTCGCTCCTGCGCGGGCTCTCCGTCCAACTCACCGTCAACAATGTCCTCAACACCGCGCCGCCCTTCGATGCCGGCAATAACCGGGCGCCCTTCTTTTACAGCCGCTACGGCAGTGTCCGCCTGCGCGACTACGTGCTCCGCGTGAAGAAAGATTTCTAAGCCGCCATGAAACTCCCGCTCCTGCTCGCCACCCTCGCGCTGCTCGGTTTCGCCTCCCCCGCCGGCGCTGCCGCACCCGTAAAACCGAATGTCGTCCTCATCCTCGCCGACGACCTCGGTTGGACCGACCTCGCCTGCTTCGGCAGCGACCTGCACGAGACGCCGGCCCTCGATCAGCTGGCCCGTGACGGCATGAAGTTCACCCAGAACTATTCCGCGTGTACGGTCTGCTCGCCCACCCGCGCCGCACTCCTGACCGGCAAGTATCCGGCCCGGCTGCACGTCACCGATTGGATTCCCGGCGCCATGCCGGACAACCCCAAACTGCTCGTGCCCGACTGGACGAAGTTCCTGCCGCTCGAGGAGACGACGCTCGCCGAAGTCTTCAAGGCCGCCGGCTACACCACGGCCAGCATCGGCAAATGGCACCTCGCCAAGGTCGGCACCAACGAAGGCTACCCCGACGCCCAAGGTTTTGATCTCAACATCGCCGGCACCGACAAGGCGCAGCCGTCGACCTATTACGCGCCGTGGAAAATCCCCACCCTCACCCCCGAGGGCAAGGACGGCGAATATCTCACCGACCGGCTCGCCGACGAAGCGGTGAACTTCATCGAACGGACGAAGGACAAACCGTTCTTCCTCTACCTGCCGCATTTCGCGGTCCATCTGCCGCTGCAGGGGCGGACCGATCTCACCGCCAAATATCAAAAGAAAATCCGCGCGGGCCTGAACCACCAGAACGCCGCCTACGCCGCCATGACCGAATCACTCGACACCGCCGTCGGTCGCGTCCGGGCCAAGCTCGCCGAACTCAAACTCACCGAACGCACCATCGTCATCTTCACCTCCGACAACGGCGGCCGTGTGCCCACGACGTCCAATGTCCCGCTCCGGGTCGGCAAGGCTTCGGCCTACGAGGGCGGCGTCCGCGTGCCGCTGATTGTCTCCTGGCCCGGGATCACGAAGCCGGGATCGGTCTCGACGGCGCCCGTCATCACCATGGATCTGTTTCCTTCGCTCGTCGAGATGGCCGGCCTGCCCGCGGACGCCGCGCGGACGGCCGTCGACGGCGTCAGCATCGCGCCCCTCCTCCGCGGCGGCACGACGCCGGTGCGCGACACGATGTTCTGGCACTACCCGCACCACCAGCACTACCAACTCGGCGGCGCGATGCCCTACGGCGCGATCCGCTCGGGCGATTTCAAGCTCGTCGAGTTTTTCAACGACCTGCACGTCGAGCTCTACAACCTCCGCGAAGACATCGGGGAGAAAAACGATCTCGCCGCCGCGCAGCCGGCCAAGACCGCGGAACTCCGGGCCCGCCTCCACGCCTGGCGCACAGCAGTCGGCGCCCAGATGCCCACGCCGAACCCGGCGTACAACCCCGCCCGCCCCGAGTTCACCCCGCCGCCCGCCAAGGCCAAGAAGGCCGCGAAGTAGCCCCCTCCAACGCTCCGCGATGATCCGTCTTTCCGCGTTACTCCTGCTGGTCGGCGGCGCGGTGGCACTCGCCCAACCCGGGGCCGCCGCTCCCGCGAAGCCGAATGTCCTGCTCGTGCTGGTCGACGATCAGGGCTACGGCGATCTCGGCGTGCACGGCAATCCGGTGGTGAAGACCCCGCACCTGGATCGGCTGCATGCCGAAAGCATCCGCTTCACGGATTTTCATGTGGCACCGATGTGCACGCCGACGCGCGGACAGCTCATGACGGGGGTGGATGCGCTGCGCAACGGCGCGATGAACGTGAGCAGCGGGCGGACCCATTTGCGGCGCGAATTCCCGACGATGCCGGAGATGCTGGCGGCCGGTGGTTATCGCACCGGGATTTTCGGCAAGTGGCATCTCGGCGACAACTACCCCTACCGCCCGCAGGATCGCGGCTTTCAGGAGTCGATCTGGTATCCATCGTCGAGCATCCCGTCGGCCGCGGGCTATTTTAACAACGACTACTTCGACGACGTCTACCAGCACAACGGTGTCGCGCAGACGTTCGAAGGCTACACGACGGATATTTTCTTCCGCGAGGCGCAGGCGTGGATGAAGCAACAGGCGGCACGCCACGAACCGTTCTTCTGTTACCTGCCGCTCGCCGCCGCGCACGGTCCGCTCTTCGTCCCCGACCGCTACCGCACCCCCTACCGCACGCAAAAACCGGCCATCGCGAGCTTCTTCGCCATGATCGCGAACATCGACGAGAACCTGGGCCGGCTGGATGCATTCCTGCGCGCCAACGGGCTGCACGAGAACACGATTCTCATCTTCATGACCGATAACGGCACCGCCACCGGCGACCCGGTCTTCAATGCCGGCATGCGGGGAAAAAAGATCTCGCTCCACGAAGGCGGGCATCGCGTGCCGTTTTTCATCCGCTGGCCTGCCGGCAAATTGCGCGCCGCCGGCGACGTGACGGCGCTGACCCAGGTGCAAGACGTTCTTCCCACGCTACTCGAACTTTGCGGCGCGCCGCCGCCTGCCACGGCAAAATTCGACGGCACGAGCCTGGCCGGTCTGCTGCGCGACCCCGCTGCGACGCTGCCCGACCGGAAGCTCACGATTCAATTTTCCCGGATGAACGATCCCCGACCGAAGCCGGGCGATGCCGTCGTGCTCTGGCGGCGGTGGCGCCTCGTGGCCGACCAGGAACTGTACGACCTCGGCACCGACCCGGCCCAGGCGCACAACGTCATCGCCCAGTTCCCGGAGGTCGCAAACGCACTGCGCGCCCACTACACAAACTGGTGGACCGGGGTGGCGCCGCGCGTGCACGAGATCAGCCCGATCCACCTCGGCTCGACCCACGAAAACCCCACGCAACTCTCACCGTGCGACTGGGTCGATGTGTTCCTCGACCAGCAGGCACAGGTCCGGCGGACCAAGAAAAACGGCGCGTGGGCACTCTTCATCGAACACGCCGGGGAATACGAATTCTCCCTGCGCCGCTGGCCCGTCGAAACCGATGCGCCGATCACGGCGGCGATGCCGGCCTACCAAGGAGTCGACGGTACCTTCGCCGCCGGCGACGCGTTTCCGGTCGCCAGCGCCGAGTTGAACATCGGCGGACAAAGTAGGCAGCAGGCGGTCGGCCCAGCTGACCGGGCCGTCACGTTTTCCGTCACGCTGCCGCGGGGCCCCGTCACCTTGCAGACATGGTTCCGCGACGCCGCCGGCCGGGAAATCGCAGGGGCCTATTATGTTTATGCCCGCGCGCTTCAGCCCGGGACCTGAACGTCAGCCGCACCACCCCTCGGACTTTAATACCACCACCGTGATGTCTTCCCTCCTCCGCTTCTCCTGCGTGCTCCTGGCCGCCGCCCTGCCCGCCGCTCACGCGGCCAATCTGACACTGCGTCAGGATGCCACCGCGCACACCCTCTCCGTCTATCGCGATCAGGTCCCGCAGCCGATCCTCACTCAAAACGCCCGGCCCGATTTCCGGCCGTACCTGCATCCGATCGTCTCGCCCGACGGGAAGAGCGTCCTCAGCGAATTCAGCCCGGACCATCACCCGCACCAAACCGGCCTTTATTGGGGGCTCTCCCGCGTCAACGGCCGCGACTACACCCAAAATCCTGCCGGCGGCTACTGGCGCCGCGTCTCCTCCGCGGTGCTCGTCCCGCAGGGTGGCGAAGTAAAATGGACCACCGTCTACCATCTCCTCGACGCCGCGGGGCAGCCGATCATGGCCGAGACCCAGACCTGGACCATGCGGGACAGCGGCGATCGCTACCTCCTCGATCTCGAATGGAAAGGCGAAGGCCTCGTCGATCTGACGGTCGCGAAGCACGACGACGGCGGGCTTTTCGTGCGCATGCCCTGGCGCGCCGGGACGGCAGGCGCCGTGATCAACAGCAACCGCCAGCGCGACGAACGCGCCAACGGCCAGCGCGCCGTTTGGGTCGATGTCGGCCTGCAACTCCCCGGTCGCAGCGACCAGGCGCACATCGCCGTCTTCGATCATCCGAAAAATTCCGGCTATCCGCTGCCGTGGCACGTCGACGCGCAGATGGGCATCGGCGCGAGCCGGTCCCTCGCCGGCGACTGGTCCATCGCCAAGGGCAAATCCGAAACCGTCCGCCACCAATTCGTCGTCTACCAAGGGGCGTTCAACGACATTGCCCTCACCGACGCCTGGAAGGCCTACAGCGGCCAAAACGGCGACAGCGTGCTCTGGCAACTCGCGAAGGCGGAGGGCCTGAAGGCCACCTTTCTCACCGGCGAACAGGCCGCCGCCAAAATGACGGTGGCCGCCGGCCTCGAGGTAAAACTGGCCGCCGCCGAGCCGCTGCTCACGCAACCGATGGCGTTCTGCTGGGACGACCGCGGCCGGCTCTGGGTCGCCGAGAATCGCGACTACGAAACCCGCAAGACCGGTTTCTCCAATCAGGGCGACAGCCGCATCGTCATTCTCGAGGATACCGACGGCGACGGAAAATTCGACACGCGCAAAGTCTTCCTCGAAGGCATTCCCTTCCCCGCCGCCATCGCCGTCGGCTTCGACGGCCTCTGGCTGGGCGCGCCGCCGAATCTGCTGTTTGTGCCGGATAGAAACCACGACGATCAGGCCGACTCCGCCATCGAGATTCGCCTCACCGGCTGGGGCATCCAGGACCGCCATGAGACCCTCAACAGTCTCAACTGGGGCCCCGACGGCTGGCTGTACGGCTGTCAGGGATTCGCCACCCGCTCGACCGTGGGCAAGCCCGCCGACGGCGGAAAGCTCTACCGGAAAGGCGAACCCTTCCCCGAAAACATTCCCGTCAAGGACGGACAATATCTCGACGGCGGCGTCTGGCGTTATCACCCCACCAAGGACCGTTTCGAAATCGTGGCGCACGGTTTCAGCAATCCCTGGGGCCTCGATTTCGACGACCACGGCCAGATGTTCATCACCGCCTGCGTGATTCCGCACCTCTGGCACGTCATCCCCGGCGGCATCTACCACCGGCAGGGCGGGAAGCACATCAACCCCTACATCTACGACGACATCAAGACCATCGCCGACCACCGCCACCGCTCCGCCCACGGCGGCGCGCGCATCTACCTGGCCGACGAGTTCCCCCGCGAATACCGCGACCGCATCTTCATGGCCAACATCCATGAACACGCCGTGCTCACCGACACGCTGGAACCCAAGGGTTCCGGCTTCATCGGCCACCACGGCGACGACACGCTCCTCGCCAATGACGCGGCCTGGGTCGGCTTCAGCATGGAAATCGGCCCCGACGGCGCGGTGTACGTGCTCGACTGGCACGACGGCGACATCTGCGGAAATTCGCTCACCGAAAAGGAAACCGGCCGCATCTATCGCCTCGCCCCCAAGGGGCTCGCCGGGAAATCCGGGCTCAATCTCGCCGCGCAATCGGATGCCGAACTCGTCGCGCTGCTCCAGCATCGCAACGACTGGTACGGCCGCCGCGCCCGCGTGATTCTGCAGCAGCGCGCCGCAGCCGGACGGCTTGCTGCGACCGTGCCCTCGCAACTCTGGGAGATGTTCGCCGCTTCAAAAACGGCCGCGCAAAAACTCCGGGCGCTCTGGGCCCTGCACGTCACCAAGAATCTGCCCGAAGATCGTCTGCTCCCGCTGCTCGACCACACCGAGCCTCACATCCGCGGCTGGGCCGTGCAGCTGCTCGGCGAAGATCTCTCTTTCGGCCCCGGCGCACTGCGGAAATTCGCCGCCATGGCCGTATCCGATCCGTCCCCCGTCGTGCGGCTCTACCTCGCGTCCGCGTTGCAGCGCATGCCGCTCACCGAGCGTTGGCCGATCGCGCAGGGCCTCCTCGCCCACGCCGGGGACGCCTCCGACCACAACCTCCCGAAGCTGATTTGGTCCGGCGTCGAACCGCTCGTCCCCGCAGACCCGGCCCGCGCCCTCGAACTCGCCGCCCACGGAGGGATGCCGCAACTCACCCAATGGACCGCCCGCCGCGCCGTCGCCGCCAAACAGCTTGAGGTCATCGGCGCCGTACTCACCAACACCCCGGCGCTCGACGCCCGCCTCGCCCTCCTCGAGGGCTTACGCGACGGACTCACGGCCCTCGGCCGCCGCGCCTCGGGCGCCCCGGCCAATTGGGGCACCGCCTCCGCCTCCCTCCTCGCGACGGGCGATCTCAAGGTCCGCGACCTCTTGACCCAGGTTGGCCAGCTCCTCGGTGACGCCAAGGCCTCCACCGCCCAACTCGCCCTCCTGCGCGATCGTACGACCCCGGTCGAACGTCGGCGCGACATCCTCCGCGGTTTCGCCCGCGATGCCCGCGTCGAGGCCCTTCCCGCCACCCTCGCACTCCTCGACGAGCAACCCCTGCGACGCGACGCAATCCGCGCGTTGGCGGCCTTCGACGACCCCCAGGTCGCCCCCGCGCTGCTCCAACGCTACGCCGCGCTCGCCGCCACCGAAAAGGCCGAAGTCATCCTGACCCTCGCGGGCCGGCAAGCGACGGCCCGGGCCCTCCTGGGCGTGCTGCAGCAGGCCACCATCCCGAAAAGCGACGTCACCGCCTTCGCCGCCCGCCAACTCCAGCGCGTGCTCGGTCCATCGTTCGTCGACTACTGGGGACCAGTCGTGCAGCCCGCCGCCGACAAACAGGCCGACATCGCCCGTTACAAGCGGCTCCTGACCGAGGCCGAGTTCACCCGGGCCAACCCGGCCAAAGGACGCGCCCTCTTCGAACGCACCTGCCTCACGTGCCACACCCTCTACGGGCAAGGCGGCAACATCGGACCCGATCTCACCGGCTCCAACCGGGCCAATCTCGACTACATCCTGACCGAGATCATCAACCCGAGCGAGGTGATGCAGGAAAGCTATCAACTGGTGACGGTCACCACGCGCGACGGCCGCACCCTCGCCGGGAACGCCGCCGCCGAGGACGCCCAGCAACTCACGCTGCGTCTCATCGGCCAGGACACCACCATCGCGAAATCGGAAATTCTCTCGCGCGAGAAATCACCGGTCTCGATGATGCCCGAAGGCTTGCTCAAACCGCTCGCGGACGACGAAGTCCGCGATCTCCTCGCCTACCTCAGGACCACGCAACAAGTCCCGCTGCCCAAACCCTAGTTCCCCCTTCGACCCGTTTTTATCCATGCGCCCCGTCACCCTCCTCTGGCTGTTCGCCACGCTTGCACTCCACTGCGCCGCCAACCCGATCCGCGTGCTCTACCTCGGCACCCCGGACCGCACGGCGCGGATGACCGCCCACACCCTGATGCGCGACCTCGGCCGCGACGCCATCTGGTTTGACTACCTCTCGGACCCGAAGGACGCCACGCCGGCGTTCGTCGCCAAGTTCGACGTCGTCGTCCTCGACGCCCCCGCCGGCGTGTATCCGTTTACCAACTCCCTGGCCGCCGGCAAGGTGCTCCCGGTGTCCGCGCTCGGCGACGCCGCGTCCGATAGCTTCGCGCTCACCGCCAGAACCAAGCTCCTCGCCGCCGCCGGTCCCGAGCGCGTCGCGGCCTGGGAAAAGTTCCTGGCCCAGCGTGAGCCCGAGCAGCGCGAGGCCCGCCCGACCATCGCCAATTACGAAAAGCGTCCGCAGGCCGTCACCTTCCAGTATCCGCTCGGCCTCAAGGGCAGCAAAGAGCGCACCCAAGTCGCGCCCGATCTGCGACTGGAGTTGTTCGCCGCCGAACCCGACATCGCCAAACCGATCTTCATGGCCTGGGACGAACGCGGCCGGCTCTGGATTGCCGAAACGCGCGACTACCCGCACGACGTGAAGCCCGACGGTCTGGGCAACGACAGCATCAAGATTTGTGAGGACACCGACGGCGACGGGAAGGCCGACAAGTTCACCGTCTTCGCCGACCACCTCAACATCCCGACCGGTTTCACCTTCGTGAACGGCGGTATCGTGATCTCGCAGCCGCCGCGTTTCCTCTTCCTCAAGGACACCAACGGCGACGACAAGGCCGACGTCCGCCAGGAAATCATGACCGGCTGGGGCGTGAACGACACCCACGCGCAGGCGAACAACCTCCACTACGGTTTGGACAACTGGCTTTACGGCTGCGTCGGCTACTCCGGCTTCAAGGGCACCGTCGGCGGCAAAGACCTGCAGTTCGCGCAGGGCACGTACCGCTTCAAGGCCGATGGCTCCGCCCTCGAATTCCTCCACCAGTTCACCAACAATTCCTGGGGCCAAAGCACCAACGCCTGGGGCGACCAGTTCGGCGGGACCGCGAATAACGCCCCGATCTTCTTCGGCGGTATCCCGGCGACGATCGTGCCGAAGGGCACCCGCGCGTTGACCGCCAAACGCATCAACACCGAAGACAAGAACCACACCATCACGCCGAACTTCCGCCAGGTGGACGTCATGGGTGGCTACACCGCCGCGGCCGGCAGTGCGTTCATCTCCTCCGACAACCTCCCCGCCCGCCTCCAGGGCAAGGCGATGATCTGCGAGCCCACGATGAAGAACGTCGCGGTCTTCGACGTCGTCCGCGACGGCGCGGGCTACGCCGCCAACGACGGTTTCAACCTCGTCGCCAGCAGCGACGAGTGGATGTCGCCCGTGTTCGCCGAGGTCGGCCCCGACGGCGCCGTGTGGTTCTCCGACTGGCAGAATTACATCATCCAGCACAACCCGACCCCGAGCCTCGAGCGCGGCGGCTATGCCGCGAAGACCGGCGTCGGCGGCGCCCACGAAAATCCACTCCGCGACCACCAGCGCGGCCGTGTTTACCGTGTCGTCTGGGATCAGGCCAAACCCGCTGCGATCAAGACGCTCAAGGGCGCCACGACCGCGCAACTCGTCGCGGCCCTCGGCGACAGCACCCAATTTTGGCGCCTCACCGCCCAACGCCTCCTGGTCGAAGGCCGCCGCACCGACGCCGCGCCCGCGTTGAAGCAGGCCGTGACCGGCACCGCCGCGGTGAAGGCGATCCACGCCCTCTGGACCCTCCACGGCCTCGGGCTCCTCGATGAGGCGACACACCGCGCCGCGCTCACCCACGCCGACGCCGCCGTCCGCCGCAACGCCGTCCGCGCCCTCGGCACCGACGCACGCGCGGTCGGACAATACTTCGCCTCCGCCGTCGTCAGCGACCCGGATGCCCTCACCCGTCTCGCCGCCCTCGTGAAGCTCGCGGAATTTCCGCAGACGCCGCAGATCAAGACGGTCGTCGCCAGCGTGGTCCGCACTTCCGCCAACCAAAGCGACGAATGGCTCCGCGAAATTTCCCGCCTGCTCGGCAAGATCCACGGCACCGCGATCTACCGCGAAGGCCCGAATCTGCTCCCGAACCCGGGCTTCGAAATGCTCGGCCAAGACGGCCTGCCCGAAGGCTGGAAGCGCCGCGATTACGGCAACCGCGAGGCCAACAAAGGCGCCGAGTGGACCGTCGTAAAAGCCGACAAGGAATTCCACGGCGGTCGCCAGGCGGTGCGCGTCATCACCCGCGGCGACGCCGACACGAGCCTCCACGCCGACGTGCCGTTGAAGCCGAATACCCAGTATCGCCTCGCCGGCTGGGCGAAGACCCACGCGCTACAGGGCAAGGTGAGTTTCAACCTCCACGGTCCGCGCATCGAGACGGAGTTGATCCGCCGCCGCGACACCGACTGGAGCGAGCTCGAGGTCGAGTTCAACAGCGGCACGATCGCCACCGCCAGCGTCAACCTGCTCCACGTCGCCCGCGGCGATGCATTCTTTGACGACGTCCGGCTGGTCGAACTCATCCCGGTCGACGACGGCAGCAAGGTCGCGGCCGGTGACGCCAAGCGCGGCGAGCAACTCTTCCTGAAGCACCCCGCGGCCTGCGTGCTCTGCCACGCGCTCAAGGGTCAGGGCAGCAACGTCGGCCCCGCGCTCGACGGCATTGCGAGCCGCGCCACACCGGCCTACCTCCACGAGAGTCTGCTTGAACCGAGCAAGGTGATCGCGAAGGGCTTCGAACAATACACCATTTCGCCGATGCCACCGATGGCGACGATCTTCAGCCCCCAGGAAATCTCCGACCTCGAAGCCTTCCTGCAGACCCTGAAGTAAACCCGGCACCGGACCTACCTCGGGCCCTCAACTCTCATCCCTCAACTCTCAACGAGTCCCCCTCCGCCCATGCCCAAGAAAATCAACCTCGCCATCATCGGCCTCGGTTTCGGTGCCGAGTTCATTCCGATCTACCAGGGTCATCCGAACGCCAACCTCGTCGCGGTGTGCCAGCGCGACCCGAAGAAGCTGAAGAGCATCCAGGATGCGTTCGGCATTCCGAAGGGCTACACCGACTACGACGAGCTGCTCCGCGATCCCGAAATCGACGCGGTGCACATCAACACGCCGATCCCGGACCACGCCGCGCAATCGATCAAGGCCCTCAAGGCCGGCAAGCACGTCGCCTGCACCGTGCCCATGGCGACCTCGATCGCCGACTGCAAAAAGATCGTCGAGCTCACGAAAAAAACCGGACTCAAGTACATGATGATGGAGACGGTCGTCTACGCCCGCGAGTACCTCTACATCAAGGAACTCTACGACAAGGGCGAGCTGGGTAAAATCCAGTTCCTCCAGGCGAGTCACCAGCAGGACATGGACGGCTGGCCGAACTACTGGCCCGGCCTCCCGCCAATGTGGTACGCCACGCATTGCGTCGGCCCGATGCTCGCGCTCACCGACGCCACCGCGGAATACGTTTCCTGCTTCGGCTCCGGCACGATCCGCCCCGAGCTGGTCAAGCACTACGGCTCGCCCTTCGCGGTCGAGACCGCGCACATCAAGTTCAAGGACTCGGATCTCACCGCGCGGATCATCCGCTCACTCTTCGACGTCGCCCGTCAGTACCGCGAAAGCATCGACGTCTACGGCTCGAAGAAGTCGTTTGAATGGACGCTGGTCGAGCACGAGCCGCACGTGCTGCACACCGCCAAGCTCGCCGAGTCGAAGATCCCGAAGAAGATCCAGGTGCCCGACTACGCGAAGCGGCTGCCGGCGGGTATCCGCAAGTTCACCACCAAAGGCGTCTACGACCTCGGCAAGAAGACGCACCTCAGCTTCACCCAGGGCGCCGGCCACGGCGGCTCGCACCCGCACCTCGCGCACGAGTTCCTCACCGCGCTGGTCGAGGACCGCGAGTGCTACCCGAACGCGGTGAAGTCCGCCAACTGGACCTGCGTCGGCCTCTGCGCCCACGAGTCCGCACTCGCCGGCGGCAAGATCGTGCAGCTCCCGGCTTTCACGCAGAGCTAAATCCGGCAGGCAGGATTTACAGAAGGCAACGGAGGGCGCGGCGGAGGAAGACTCCCCGGCGCCTTCCGTTGCCTTCTTTGTTTCATGGGGCAGGGCCTTCGATTCCGCCCCCGTAGGTCAGCTCGCTTGCGAGGGCCTCACGTTTCGTCGACCGGGAGGGGGCGCCCGCGAGCGGGCTGGCCTACGTCGGAACCAGGCCGGATTCACCCAACCTTCTCCGCGAAATTCATTGCCACCCTTCGCCGCCGGCGCGGTCTTCCCTTTGCACGCATGAGCAAGCCCGCCTCGACGTTGAGCACGATCGCCAAACTCGCCGGCCTGGCGCTGGCTGCGGTGCTGTTCTGGTGGCTCGGCAGCCTGGACAACCCGCCGCCGGCCGCACCTCCACCCGCGACGCCCGCCCCGCCACCGCCGTCCACCCCGGCCCCGACGCCGCCCCGCACCGGCGCCGTGACCGAACCGCAGGCCGCCCCCTTGGTCGAGGCCTTGCACCGCGCCCTCGCACGCAGCGACATCCGCGCCAACGAGGCGGTACTCACCTTCAAAGACGACGCCGCGCTACAGCGTTTCCTCGCCCGCGCCCAGACCGCCGGGCTCACCGTCGTTGCCCGCCTCGACGGCCTGCGGTCCGCGCGCGTGCGGTTCACCGACCGCGCCGCCCTGGGGGAGGAGTTGCGGCACAACCCGGCCGACTACGCCGACGTCGCCGCCAACCCGCTCGTAGGCATCCCGTCAAAACCAACCAAACAGGATCGAGCGGACGTCGCGCAGGTGCCCTTCGGCAACCGCACCCTCGCGTTTCTCGGCGCCACCGGAGACCGCAGCAGCTGGGGCCGCGGTTCGACCATTGCGATTCTCGACACCGGCATCAGCGCCGACCCCACCTTCGGTAGCGGCCGCGTCCGCACCTGGGACATCGGTCTTGGCTCCACCCCGGGCAACGGCGCGCACGACGGCCACGGCACCGCTGTCGCCGCCTTGGCCGCCGGGCTCGCACCGGACGCAGCGGGCGTGGCGCCGGACGCCAACCTGCTCAGTATCCGAGTCACGGACGCCGGCGGCACGAGCGATCTCTTCACGCTGGCCCAGGGCATCGTCGCCGCCGTCGACGCCGGCGCCAACCTCATCAACATCAGCCTGGGCGGCGACGCCACGGGCGCGGTGCTCGACGCCGCGATCACCTACGCCACCCAAAAGGGCGCATTAATCATCGCCGCCGCCGGCAACGACCAGGCGGCGCAGCTTGCCTGGCCCGCCGCCGACCCGCGCGTCGTTTCGGTGGGCGCGGTCGACGAGGCGGAACAGCAGGTGACATTTTCCAACTCCGGCGCGCACCTCCAACTCACCGCCCCTGGCTACGGCGTGCAGACGGCGTGGCTCAACGGCCAACGCGTCACCGTTGACGGCACCTCGGCCAGCGCCCCGCTTGTGACCGGCGCGATCGCCGCGGTCTTGTCGCATTTTCCCGCGCTCACCCCGCGCCAGGCCGCCGATCTCCTCGCCCAAACCGCAAACGACGCCGGCCCACCCGGCGCCGACCCCGCTTACGGCAGCGGCATCCTGAATCTCGCGAGCGCGCTGAACCACACCAATCCCGCCTATGTCGACACCGCCGTTTCCAGCCACACCTACGACGCCGCGTCCGGACAGCTGCAATTCGTGGTGCAAAACCGCAGTGGCCGCACCGTCACCGGACTTTCGCTCGACGTGACCGTCGGGACGGCGTCCTCGACCCAATCCGTGCCCAGTCTGGCCGCAGGCGAGACATACGTTGCTTCGGTACCGGTCAACCGCGCCACGCTGAAGTCCGCCGGCAAACTCAGTTTCACGACGCAGCTGAACAACCCGCTGGGCACCGTCGACGCCGTGCCGAAAAACAACGTGCGCTCGAGCGTGCTCACCGCGCCGAAGCCGTAGCCCGCGGCGTGCCGCGCGGGAACGGCGGGATTTAGCCCTGCGTGAGCTCCATGCCGCGCACGCGCAGGGCTACGAACCCGGCTTCGTCCGCCGCAGCGTACGACCTTCGTTCCACTGTGCCTGCACGAGCTCGACCTTCGGACTCAAGGGCGGACCAAAATCGCGCAGCATGATCCGGCCGAGGAGCATCTCGGCGGCGACCGCGCCCATCCGGCGCGGATCCTGGTAGATACCGGCGTAGCGCCGGCGGTCGGGATTCTTATCCAACAACACCAGGCCCACGTCACGCGGCACGCGGACGCGCCGGCGCGCCAAGCAGGCCTCCATCTCCGCGAGGTAGCTCGCGTACTGGTGCAGAACGAGTACGTCCGGCCGGTGGGCGGTAAACCACGCGGCGAACTCCGTCTCATTCCAAGTCTCCGCGCGGAGGATCGGCACGGGCGGCGCGGCGAATTTGCGCTCCTGGTGTCCGAGAAACGTCGCCGAATACAAATGGTCCGTCCGCCGGTCGCCGGAGTTCAAAATCACAAGCCCCGGCCGCTTATAGCCGAGCCGCAGTAATCGCTCGAACACGGTGCGCGCGTCGGCGGCGTGGTGGCTGACCACCCGGTGCAACGGATCGGGGATACTCGAGGCATGGGTCACGACCGCGAACTTCTTCAACGCCGCAGGAAACCGCTCTTCGGGATCCAGACTGCCGAGACAGAACAGACCGCGGATGCCGCGCGCTTCCAGGATCGTGCGCAAGCGCGTCGGACTCAGGCCCGGGCGCTTCACCCAGAAATGCTCAAGCTTGTAGCCGTGCGCCTCCGCCGCCTCCCGCGCGCCCTCCAACACGAGTTCCAAATGTCCGTAACTCGGATTCTCCACCCACGGCCGCTCTTCGGGAAACAGCGTGATGACGCCCACCGTGGCCCGGTACGTCGGTCCCACCGATTGGCGCACCTCGCGCATGAGTTCCGCCAGACGGGCATTGGGCACGTGGCCGGAAGCCGTCGCGGCCTGGCGCACGGCGGCACGCAGGTCGGCGGAAACGCGCGGACTGTTTTTCAACGCCAGCGAAACGGCGGTAGCCGAGACGCCAAGGTCACGGGCAATGGAACGGACACTCATGGGGTTGCTTGACGTAAACCAAAAAGCCCTTTGCCCGTCCGCCGCAACCGCCAAAGCTGACATTTACCCCTTCCGCTATTCCAGCGGGAACCGCTCAACCCATGCGCCTGCCTACCCTGCCTCATCTCCTGCTGTCCGCGGCCGCCGCGGTCGCGACCACCGCCGGTTTGTCCGCCCAAGTCACCCCGCCCGTGACCAACGCGTCCGCGCCGATCGTCACGCTGTCACCCTTCGAGGTCTCCGCGACCCAGGACAACGGATACGCGGGACAGGACACGCTTGCCGGCTCGCGGCTGCGCACGAATCTGAAGGACGTCGCCGCGGCGATCAGCCCGATGACGGCCGAGTTTTTGCGCGATATCGCCGCGACCAACATCGAGTCCGCGATGGAGTACGGCGTCGGCACCCGGGTCGAAACGGACGACGCCCGCGCGGCCGGGCCGGTCGGCGACGGCTACAACGACAGTGTCCGCTCGATCCGCATCCGCGGCCTGCCGGGCGGCGGCCGCAGCCTGAACTTCTTCGGCTCCTCGGGGGAAATCGACCTGTACATGACCGACCGCATCGAGCTCTCGCGTGGCCCGAATTCCATTTTGTACGGCTTCGGCTCGCCGTCCGGCCGCATCAACGTCTCCAGCAAGCAGGCGCAGACCAACCGCACGTTCTACAGTCTCACCAGCCGGATCGATTCGTGGGACGGTCAGCGCTGGTCGTTCGACGCGAATCTGGTGCCGATCAAGGACCGCTTCGCATTGCGCATCGACGGCCTGCGCGGCCGCGAGGGTACGTGGCGCGCCGCCGGCTACAACGATCAGGACCGGGTGTTCCTCGCCGCGAAGTGGCAGGTCGACCGCCGCACCACGGTCCGCGCCGAATACGAACAGGGCAAAATCGCCCGCTTCGTGCCGCGGCCGTTTTTCGCCAATGACCTGAAGTCCACCTGGGACACGAGCGGCCAGCCGATCTTCAACAACTTCTCCGCGTCGTACGCGCCCGGCACTCCGGGTACCGGCGCCACCGGGACGCCGGGCACACCGGTGCGCAACTCCGGCGCCACCGCCGTGACGGGCATCCTTGAACGTTCCGGCGGCGATTGGGTCGCCGTCAGCGACCGCTTCCCCTACGCGCAAAACTACCGCCAGTTCACGACCTCGAATTACCCGAGCGGCGGCCTGCTCGCGAACGACTTTGAAATGGGCCGGCGTAATCCGGAGGCGGCCCCCGAGGCAAACTGGGTGCGGGGCAACTTCGACGTGAAGTTCGGCTCCGTGTATTTTCAACGCGAACTCCTCCGCGACCTGAACCTCGAACTTGCGTTCAACCGCCAGAACAGCCGCACCGTCACGCGCAATCTCGCCTCGTGGAATTACTACGGCGTGGCCGTCGACACCAACCGCTACCTGCCGAACGGCCAGCTGAAGCCGGCGGACATGTTGTACTACTTCGACGTTTCGCCCGACTACCGCCCCGCCAGTTCCAGCGTGAGTCAGGGACGGTTCACCCTCTCCTACGAACGCAAGTTTCACGAACAGGCCACCCTGCGCCTCGCTTCCCTCGGCGAACTCGGGTCGACGAAATCACGCTCCGAAATCTGGCAGCAATATTGGCTGCGCGGTACGTCGCTCGCCAGCGGTGGCGTCTTCAACGCCACGCCCGAAAACGGCGCGAACACCGTCTACTACCGCTACTACCTCAAGGATCTCTCGGTCCTCAACGATCCGAACTATCGCATCCCCGCGCCCTATGATCTCTCCGGCCCGACGAAGTACCAGGACCCGCGCACCGGCGCCGTCAGCGACATCTACATGCGCCAGTTCAACCGCGCGCAGGGCAACATCGGCTACGCCGACCGCTCCACCGGCGCGTACATGGGCGTCGCGCAGGCTTACCTGTTGAAGAACCGCCTCGTCGGCACGTTCGGCTACCGGAAGGACCGGCTGAAGAACTGGGTCGGCGTCGCGTTCCGCGATCCCGTCGCCGAAGCCGTCGCACCCAACACCGGCGTGTGGACGCCCGCCGACCCGAGCACCGCCAAGGCCTCGGTGTTTTCCGGCCAAACCCGCACGGCCGGCGCCGTGGCCCACCTGACGTCATGGTTCTCCGTCTTCGTCAACGGCTCGAACAGTGTCAGCACCCCGGGCACGAATTACATCACGCCGGGCGACCCGAGGAAGACGACCATCGCCGACCTCGTGCCGTCACCCGCCGGCAAGACAACCGACTACGGCGCGAAGCTCTCGCTGCTCAAGGGCCGGGTCTTCGTCACCGCCACCAAGTTCCACACCATCTCGCAACGGGAGTTCGGCTTCTCCGGCTTCAACAAGGGCAACGTCGTCAACATCTGGAACGCCCTCGCCAACTCGACCGCCCTGCCGCCCGACGAAACCGCCTTTGCCCTGCGTCAGGCCGAAGTGATGAATCAGGTCCAAGGCTACACCCAGAACTCTGAGAGCCGGGGCCTCGAACTCGAGATCGTCGGCCAGATCGTCCAGGGCTGGTCCGTCTCAATGAACTACGCCAAAAACCAGACCACACGCACCGACATGGCCCCGGAGTACCGCGCGTACATCGACTACCACAAGGCCTACTGGTTGAAGTACCGCGACCTCGCACTCACCCAGAACGTCAACCAGCCGCGACCCCAGAGGGCACCCGGATTCCAAGACTGGAATACACCGGCCACGATCGCGAGCACCGGCGACTTCACGCTCAACACCGACTCGGTGAACGAGGCGATTGCGGACGCCGAGTCGGCGTTCTTCGACAACCCGCATGTGTTCGAAGGCAAGCGCTTCGTGGGCGACCCGCTCTACACCGTGAACCTCCGCACGCGTTATGACTTCCGCGAGGGCCTGCTGAAGGGCTTCTCCGTCGGCGGCGGCACGCGCTGGCGCGTCGGCCGCGTCGCCGGCGCCCGCACCGATTACAGCGTCACGGCGGGCTCGAATTTCACCGACACCTGGAACGGCCGCACGATCGACCGGGTGACCACCGTCGATGCGAAGGACCAGAACGTGTACGATCTCCAACTCGGTTACTCGTTCCCGATCCTCAAGCGCCGCGTGCGCTGGAACATCCAGCTCAACGTGAACAACGTCCTCGATCAGCGCGAACTCATCGTAAACAACACCCACCCGCGCACCCTCGCGCCGCTCACGTACCGCTATCAGGATCCGCGGCAGTTCATCCTGACGAATACGTTCAACTTCTAAGGCGGAACGACCACGCGCCGTAGCGCCGCGCGTGACCGCAGGGACCAGAATCCACTTCGCATCGCCCTCGGTCCCGCGGCTCACACCGCGGGCTACGCCGCACCTTAGCGCCGCACGAACACCGCAAGACTACTCCCGACCGCGCGACCGTTCGGGCCGTCGCTCGGGACATTCACGAGTCGCGCAACGTGCGTCACCGGTTCCTCCATCGCCAGCGCCGTCGAACCGCCGCCGTCAAGATTCAGGGCATTCGTCACGTGAAACTCGCGGATCAATATGTCCGCCACTTCCCCGACGGTCAGGCCGGCCGACCCGGCCGCCTGATCCGCCGTGAAGAGGACCATCGTCTTCGCGTCGGCCGTCAGCCCCGCCGCCGTGCGCGCCCGCGGGATGTCGTACCACGACCTCGCCGCCGAGAAACTCTTCGAGTCCTTCAAGCCACCGGGCGCGTTGGTATAGGCCGGGATGGATTTCACGCCGGCCGTGACAATTTGCGCACTACCCGAGAACGCATTCCACAGCGGCTCGCTGCGCCGCACCCCCGTGCGGTCGACGGCCACCTCGCGGCGCGACACGAATGTCACGCGGTTGGTGCGGTCGATGTTTAGCGCCGTCACATACGGCACGATCGCGAAACTCTGATCCGGATAACCGGCGGCGACCGGCTGCGGTTCGAACGGAGAGTACACGACGCCGTTTGAAACCGCGAGGCCGACGACGTCGACCTCCGTATCGGGCGTCGGATACGGCACGAAGAAGTGGACGTTGATCGCGACCTGCGCCTTCTCCTGCTTCAGAAAATCCAGCGTGGTCTGCCGCACGGTATCGCGCGCCCCGGCGGGCGGCGAGAGTTTGAAGCCCAGTCCGGGCGTACCGAGATCGACGAGCACGGCGTGCATCGTCACCGGCCGCGGGATGGTCTCGGTCCGCCGCACGAGCGCGATACCGGCAAACGGCCGCGTCAGCTCGACCTCGGCCAGCGCCCCCGTCCCGAGCCAGACCCAGACAAGTAGCGGAAGAAACCGGCGATAACGCGTCATGATGCTGCAGTCCCTACACCGGCGGTCCGCTGCAACGCGAGCTCGCGCCCCAACCGTCAGACCGGCGGTCCCCGGTTTTCTTCATCTTCCCCACGCAGGCCCGGCACCCGGCGGCCGCGGCAAAAACCGGTTTTTGCCTTTGCACTTGGAGCTTTCAAGGAAATGCCTCCGGGGCACACTGCGCAACTAGTGGATCTTGGGTCGCCCCCCGTCTACGGCCCAATCCCTCCAGCGCTCACCCGTCCATGGCTCATCACTCTTCCGCCTCATCCGCCGGTCGCCCCAAACTCACCGATGAGTGGCCGCTGGCTCTCACCGTGGGCATGCTGGGCCTGACCCTCGTGGGCAAAAGCTGGATCGCCGGCGCGCTGAATCAGCCGGCGCTGGTGATCACTTGGCTGGCACTTATTTGCGGTGTGATTCTGTCGGCGGCATTCGCCATGGTCCGCCACGCCGACGTACTCGCGCACCGCCTCGGCGAACCGGCGGGGACGCTGCTGCTGACGCTCGCCATCACCGGCCTGGAGGTGTCGATGGTCGGCTTCGTGATGTCGACCGGCGAAGAAAAGCCCACCCTCGCGCGCGATACCATGTTCGCCGTCGTCATGCTCGTCCTCAACGGCTTCATGGGGCTCGCCCTGCTCGTGGGCGGCCTGCGCCACCGGAAACAG
>CAIJFT010000035.1 GCA_903820035.1 uncultured Opitutia bacterium | reverse complement strand
GACCCGCTCCGACTTCGCGTGAACCGGATTGGGGTGTAGCCTTCCGGTTCTCCGGTGTGCCCTTCGCCCGGCGGCGGGGCCTACAGCAGATGCCCGAGCTTCTGCTTCTTGGTTTTCAGGTAACGCGCGTTGTGGGGATTGGGCGTGACCCGGATCGGCAACTGCTGCGTGATTTCCAGGCCGTAGCCTTCCAGGCCGACAATCTTCTTCGGGTTGTTGGTGAGCAGGCGGATCGTCTTTAGCCCGAGGTCGATCAGAATCTGCGCCCCCAGGCCGTACTCGCGCAGGTCCATCCCGTATCCGAGCTTCTGGTTCGCCTCGACGGTGTCGAAGCCCTGCTCCTGCAGCTTGTAGGCCTTGATCTTCGGCCCGAGACCGATGCCGCGGCCTTCCTGGCGCATGTAGACGATCACTCCGCTGCCGGCGGCGGCAATCTGCCGCATGGCCTGGTGCAGTTGCGGGCCGCAGTCGCAGCGCCGCGAGCCGAAGACGTCGCCGGTGAGGCATTCGCTGTGGACGCGGACGAGGACGTTCTTCTTGCCGGCGACTTTTCCGTAGACGAGGGCGAGGTGGTTCTGTTCGTCGGTCTTGGACTGGTAGAGGTAGAGGTCGAAGTCGCCGAACTCGGTGGGCATCTTGATCGATTCGATGCGCTCGACCAGTTTCTCGCGGGTGCGCCGGTACTCGATGAGGTCGGCGATCGTGCAGATCTTCAGCCGGTGTTTCCGGGCGAACTTCCGCAGCTCCGGCAGGCGGGCCATCGTGCCGTTGTCGTTCATGATCTCGCAGATCACGCCGAGCGGGCGGAGGCCGGCGAGCCGGACCAGGTCCACGGCGGCCTCGGTGTGACCGGCGCGCTGCAGAACGCCGCCGGGCTTGGCGCGCAAGGGGAAGACGTGGCCGGGCTGAACGAGGTCGCTTGGCGCGGCGGTGGCGGAGGCCATGAGGGCGATCGTGCGAGCCCGGTCGGCGGCGCTGATCCCGCTCGCGATGCCGCGGGCGGCGTCGACGCTGACTTGGAAGTCGGTCTTAAAGACCTCGCGGTTGTCCTGGACCATCCGACCGATGCCCAGTTGTTCGAGGCGGCTGCCGGTGGTGGGCACGCAGATCAGGCCGCGGCCGAACTTGGCCATGAAGTTGATCGAGGCGGCGGTCACGTGTTGGCCGGCGAGCACCAAGTCGCCTTCGTTCTCGCGGTCGGCATCGTCGACGACGATGACGATCTTCCCGTGGCGGATGTCGGTGAGGACGGACTCGATGGAGTGGAACTTCGGCATGACGGGAGATTTTACGGGCGACGCGCGATACACCAGTATGAATCTTGTGGCGTTCCCGACGGGGAGACTGATCCGGAGGGACCCGGTGTCCTCATCGGTCGAGTTCGTTTCGCCTTACGTTCAGGCCCGACAGGGACATTGGGCTGCACCGCCGGGGCTCCCTGCGCCCAAGCGCAGAGCTACGACCCGGCAACCTCAATTCCGCAGGCTGCCCAAACCGAAGGAGTACGACACGAAGAAGGCGCGGCGGTCGCCCTTCTGTTTGCCGACCTTGAGGTAGTCGCGGTCGAAGACGTTGTTCACGTTGAAGGCGAGTTGCTGGTTCGTGCGCGGGTTGCTGCGCGTGGTGTAACGGAGGGCGGCGTTCCAGAGGTCGAAGCCCGGCACGGTGAGCGCCCACTGGCGGGTCGTGCGCGAAAGCACCCGGACGCCGGCGGTGGTGGTGGTGTAGGTGTCGCCGGCGTTGGGGGCCTCGGTCGGCGTGCGCGTCACGCGGGTGATGCCGACGTTGGTCGAGAAACCGCGCAGCCAGCCGTCGCGCGGGGAGTAGCGCAGGGAGAGGCTCCCGTTTTCCGGCGAGACATTGTTCACCCGCCGGCCGACCGACATCGGATTGGCGGAGCCGAAATTGGTGTAGATCGAATACACATGGCCCCAGCTGCCGTTGAGGCTGACGGATTGGCCGATCCGCCAGTTGAGGTCGATTTCGAAACCGCGCACGAGTTGGTCGCCGTCCCGGCGGGTGGCGGTCGTGAATTTGCCGGAGCCGACGGGCGACTCGATGACCTCGGTGACGCTGACGTTGGTGCGGGTCGCGTAGAAGCCACTCACGGTGAAAGTGAGCCGTTCGTCGAGCAGGGCGCCCTTGAATCCGTAATCGTAGCCCGTCGCGACTTCCGGGGCGTAGTTCGGTTCGGCGAGGAGGGCGGGGCCGTCGCCCTGGTTCACGAAGTAGCTTTCGCTGTAGTTGGCGAAGACGCGCAGGTTGGAAACGAGACGGTAATTGACGCCGACGTTGGGTTTGAGCGCGGTTTCGAGCCGGCGGATCTGGTCGCCCTTCTGGTAGTTCGCGTACTGCGGGAACTGGTTGAAGGTGGTCACGGCGGTGAGGAAGTCGCGGTGGCGGAA
Organism: uncultured Opitutia bacterium; assembly: GCA_903820035.1. Classification (GTDB taxonomy): domain Bacteria; phylum Verrucomicrobiota; class Verrucomicrobiia; order Opitutales; family Opitutaceae; genus ER46. The sequence goes on along the minus strand of CAIJFT010000035.1, from coordinate 28,225 downwards.
ACGTACGGCGTCGAAGCGCGCCCCGGCGAAGGCGAGCAGTCGGCTGTTAAAGAAGCCCGCTTGTTGGCGAAGCAGGCCGCCGAGGACGGAGATGCGGCCTTTGCGCGCCTGCCCGGGCACTTCGTGGCCCCAGACCCAGTCGTTCGGGAAGTAGGTGAGCGGCGCGACCGGTTCGAGGTTCTTATTGAGCGTGACGATGCGGCCGGAGCCGGTGGCGTTCCAGGCGGCGAGGACGGGCTCGGTGGTGGTGGCGTACGTCCAGTTTGGATCCCAGCGATAGTAATCGTTGAGATCGATCGTCGCGAGGCTGCGGCTTTCGACCTGCTTGTTGAATAACCAGGTGTGCGCGAGCAGGTCGGCTTGGAAGCAGCCGCCGTCTTCGGAGTAGAGTTGCTTCACCGGATTGCCGCGCGTCGAGGTGATCGGCGTGGCGGCGTTGGCGGGGTTGATGTTGATGGAGCCGAATCCGGTGTTGTCGTTGGCCTTCCACGAGCGGGCGCGGTAATAGTTGGCGCCGAGGCGGAGGCTCCAGACGGGGTTGAATTTCTTTTCGTAGATTGCGCTGAAAGACGGGTTGCCGCGCGTCGACTCGCTGTGCGGGCCGTAAGGGTTGTAGTTGGCGAGATTTTCGGCGTAGCCGACGGCCACGTCGTCGTTGGCGGTCGAGGTTCCTTTCTGGTCGATGACGATCGGCGCCGATCCGGGCGGGCTGTGGATGACTTGGAGGAAGTACTCCGCGGAAACCGTCAGCGCCGAGCCGTCCTTGAACTGGTGTTTGAGTGCGAGGTAGTGCTCGAGGTTGCGCGTGCGGGCAAAGGCGACGTCGTAGGAGCGGTCACCCTGGCTCGAGGCGAGGAGGAACGAGGTCTTGCCGAGGGAGGTCGTGACCACGGGCCCCGTGGCTTCAAAGACCCCGCGCAACGTGGAATAGCTGCCGGCGTTGAAGGTGAACTTGTAGCCCGGCGTCGAGCGCGGCGCCTTTGAAATCATGTTGACCATGCCGCCGGGCGAGGTGCGGCCGTAGATCGCGGCGTTGGAGCCCTTGATGATCTCGATGCGGTCGACGTTGCTTGTCCCGAAACGGCCGATACGGTAAAAGCCGTCGCGCAACTGCGACGAGGAGGAGAAGCCGCGCAGGGTGAATCCGCCGCCGCCGCTGAGGCCGGTGAAGCTGCCGATCTGGGTGAGCGTATCGTTGAGGTCGAAGATCGCGAAGTCGGCGAAGAATTCGCTCGTGAGCACGTTCACGGTGTACGGCAGGTCGATGATCTTGGTCGCCACGCGGCTGCCGGAGAGCGTTTCGGACGCGGCATAGCCGCGGTCTTCCTCGGCGGTGACGGTGAATTCGGTCAGCCGGATGGTGTCGTCGGCGGGTTTGGTTTCAGCCGTAGTCTTGGCCTCGGCGGCGAACAGCGCGGGAGCAAGTGCCAGACCGGACAAAAGCAGTAAGCGATTCATGGAGTGGGTGGGCTGCGCGCGTCGGCGACGCGGCGGAGCCGGCTGAAAGAAGGCGGCGGGCACGGTACCGGCAACACCCAAAAGGCCGGTCTTCTGCTCGGCGCCGAGACGGACGGAATTTACGGCGGCAACAGGCCGGCCATGACTGCGACGGCTTCCTGCCGTACGGTGAGAACCGACCGCAATTCGGATTGGGCTTGGAAGAGCTTCGCCTCGTTGTGCTGGTGCACCTCGTGCGCCCGCGCGAGCCGCAGCTTGATTTCGGCGTCGGGCAACTTGTCCGTCACCGCCGAACGCAGCGCGTTCTGCTCCGGCACCGAGGAGCGCTTGCCTTTTTCCGCCGAGGCCGGGGCGCCGCGGCCTCCGGAAGTGCCGGCCCACACCAGCCGGCGCATCTCTTCGACCTTTCGGATCCGCTCTAAGATGATATTCCACTCGGCGTCATCCGGGACCTCGAGTCGTTCCCGCAGTTTTGCCAGATTTCGCGCGTCGACCTCGGCGGCGCGTCCACTCTTCGTCTCCGCTGGTTCGTCCCGCCGACCCTGCTTGCCCTTGACGGGAACGGGTTCTCCGCCGGCCCGCAGGTCCCGGAGCTCAGCCTTGTCGATGCGGTCGGTCTTGGCTCCCTCCAGCCACGGAGTCGCGGTCGCGCTGGCTGCGATAAGCAGCAGCAAGCAGCGGATGGTCACTCCGGAGTTGGGTCGGGCGGGGCGCACGGGTAACGGGGTCACGGAGGTTCGCCCGAATCTTCCCCGCGGGGCAAGCGTTTCTCTCGCCAACGATTCAGGGCTGCGACCGGGCGAGGTCGCGGTACCACGCCCGGGCTCGTGCCACCTCGGTGCGGATTTGACGCGCGCTGGCGTCGCGGGCCGCACCGGATTCCCGGCCCCCCGGCCCGCCTGCGGGCGGCGGCGGCGCGTCGAGCCAGGACTCGATGGCATCGAGTGACTGCAGACGGGCCGCGAGCAATTCGGGCAGGCGTTCCCGATCGCGGGAGGGTTCGCCCGCCACTTCGAGATAGACGGGCGTGCTCACCGCGCCGGCAAAATACCCCGGAGCGTCCATCAACGGCTGGCGGTTGGTCTCCGCTTGGGCACTGAGCCAAAGACTGCGCTCGGCGGTGGTTTCCCATTCCAGAAATTCCCCCGTCGTTTCCTGCACCGTGCGGCCGAAGGCCACGAGTTTCAGTTTCGCCGGTCGCGTTGCGGCGGTCCCGCCCCAGGCGCGCGCCCGCACCCGCACACTTGCGCCGGGCGGCAACGCGAGTACCGAGCCGGGGCCCTGGCCGTTAACCGTAAACTCCAGCATCGGCCCCGTCGTGACAAAGGTCCGGCCCCGCCGCACCGCCTCAAGCCAGCGCGCGGGGGTGAACGGTCCTTCGAGCTGCGCATAGACCCGGGTGCCTCCGATCGTGCCACCCCAGGGCACGTCGCTGCCCGCCATGGCGGTCAGTCGGAAACCGAGGTTCAGGAATTCGTGCCAGAGGCCCACGCCGATGTAGCCCATCTCGGCGATCTCGGCGAAGTCCGCTTGTCCGGCCGGCGCCGCCAGGGTGAGCCCGCGGTCCGCCGCAAAGAACCAACGGCGGCGGCCGACATGGGCGAAACCGGAGAGTGCGCCGCCGGCCCGTGCCCGGGTAAAGACGGGGCGGTAATCGTAGTAGGCCGGCCCATCGCGCTCCGGCGCCGCCAGACCGAGGTGTAGCGTATGACCCAACCCCGCGGTCCGCGGGTCTTCCTGACCGGGAATCAAGCCGCGTCCGTCGCGCGTCACAGTGCCGGCGGCTCCGTAGCCGTACTGTTCATAAAAGGTCTCTCGCGCATCGCCCATCCGGAGCACGTTGACCACGCGCACGTCCTCGGCCGCGGCCCAGGCGAGAATCGTGGCGTCGGCGGCGGGGCTTGGCCGGGCCGCATGCACGTGGGCGTCACCCGAGTACCAACCGCGCTCGGCCATGTCGACCCAGCGCTCCAACGCGATCGCGACCGACTGCGCGCCGCTGATCTCCAGGGTGCGCTCCACCGGCCGGTATTCGAGGCCGCGGGTTACTACGAGGGTGTAGCGTCCCGGCGGAACCTCCACCCGGAAACCGCCGGTCACGAAGAAGCAGCCGGTTCCCGGCGGATGGGCGGCGCGAAAAAAAGCCGAACCGAAGTGCGGGTCCTGCGAGCGCACGCGCGTCGATTTCCAGTCGGCGTAATGGATCAGGTCGGACGCTGTGTAGTGGAAACCCAGGGACGAAAGATCGAGCGCGGACTCGGGGACGAAGAGGTTGCCCGCGGCGTCATGCAGCCGCACCGCCGCCGCCACCGGTTGGTCTGCTTCCCGCAGCGTGACGGTCAACTCCGCGCCTGCTGCGGCGGCACTGGTCCCCCAGATCGCCAGGATTACGCGGACGGAGAGCATGGGCCCCGGACTATTTCGCGGCCACCGGGTCCGCTGCGCCGACGGCATTCGGCGTGGTTTTGCGCCGGGCCTTGGTGAAACGGTCGAGGTAGATGTAGATCACCGGCGTGATGTAGAGGGTGAGCATCTGCGACACCAAGAGTCCGCCGACCACGGCCAATCCGAGCGGACGGCGCGAATCGGCGCCGGCGCCGAGTCCCAGCGCGATCGGAATGGCGGACGCGAGGGCGGCAAACGTGGTCATCATGATCGGTCGGAAACGGACGACGCAGGCCTGGACGATCGCCTTTTCCGCCGAGCCTTCGCCCTCCGCGCGGGCGGCCTGGGCAAAGTCGATCATCATGATCGCGTTCTTCTTCACGATGCCGATCAGCAGGATGATCCCGACGTAGCCCATCACGTTCAGCTCCTCCTTGAACAGCCAGAGTGTGCCGAGGGCGCCGAAGCTCGCGGCCGGCAGGCCGGAGAGGATCGTGACCGGGTGGATGAAGTCCTCGTACAAAATGCCGAGCACGATGTAGATCACGAGCACGGCCATGATCAGCAGCAGGCCGAGGCCCTGCATCGACGAGGCAAAGGCCTGGGCGGAACCCTGGAAACCGTAGCTGATCGTCGCGGGCAGTTCCTTTTGCGCCAACTCCGTGACGGCGTCCGTTGCCTGACCGAGCGAGAAGCCGGGGCGCAGGTTGAACGAAACCGTGACAGCCGGCACCTGACCGAGGTGGTTCACCGTCAGCGGGCCGACCTCGCGCTTCAGCTCGGCGACGGCGTCGAGCGGCACCGCTTTGCCCGACTTGCTGCGCAGATAGAGCAGGGCGAGGGCGTCGGAATTTTTCTGAAACTCCGGCGCCATTTCCATGATGACGAAGTACTGGTTCGTCGGCGTGTAGATGGTCGAGACCTGGCGTGAACCGTAGGCGCTGTAGAGCGCCTCCTCGATCTGCTGCGGGGAGATGCCGAGCGCCGCGGCGCGGTCGCGTTTGATCGCCACGCGCAGCTGGGGATTGGAAATCTGCAGGTCCGAATTCACGTCCTGCAGGCCCGGCAGCGCCCGCATTTTCGTCTCCACGTTTTGCGCCGAGGCGTAGAGCTCGTTGAGGTCGGTCCCGAAAAGGGTGAATTGGTACAACGCCTTCGTCAGCGACCCGCCGATGCGGATCGGGGGCAGCACTTGCGGATAGGCGCGCAGGCCGGGGATCACCGCGAGTTTTTTGCGGAAGTCCTGCACGAGCTCCTGGGCCGACGGCCGTTGATCGCGCGGTTTCAGGCGCATGAAGATGCGGCCTTGGTTCATGGTTGAGACCGTCGAGCCGCCGCCGAGGGCGGACATGAACGCCTCGACGGCGGGATGTTCCGCTACGATCGCGGAGGCGGCCTCTTGGTGCTTCACCATTTCGGCGAAGGAAATGTCCTGCGCACCCTCGGTGAAGATGAAGAGTTGCCGGGTGTCGTCGGTGGGAATGAAGCCCGTCGGCAGCTGACGCCCGACCACCACGGTCAGGATGATCATGAGCCCGGCCACGCTGACGGTCGCGGCGCGGTGGCGCATGGCGATGCCGAGGGTGCGGCTGTAAAATCCCGCCATGCCGTTGAAGACCCGCTCGCTCGCCGCGTAGATCCGGCCGTGCTGCTCCTTGGTTCCCGGTTGGTGCGGCTTGAGGAAGCGGCTGCACAACATCGGGGTGAGCGAGAGGGAAACGAGGCCCGATACGAGGATCGACGCGGTGATCGTGACCGCAAACTCGTGCAAGAGCCGGCCGAGGATGCCGCCCATGAACAGCACCGGGATGAACACGGCCACGAGGGACAGCGTCATCGACATGATGGTGAACCCGATCTCGCCCGCCCCTTTGAACGCCGCTTCCCGCACCGGCCTGCCCAGCTCGATGTAGCGGACGATGTTTTCCAGCATCACGATCGCGTCGTCCACGACGAACCCGACGGAAAGCGTGAGCGCGAGGAGCGAGAGGTTGTCCAGGGTGTATCCGAAAAAGTACATCGCGATGAACGTGCCCAGCAGGGCCATCGGGATCGCGACCGACGGGATGATGGTGGCCGTCAGGGTCCGGAGAAACAGGAAGATCACGAGCACGACCAGCGCGACCGAGAGGAGGAGCGTGAACTGCACGTCTTCCACCGAGTCGCGGATCGAAATCGACTTGTCCATGAGGATTTCGAGGTCGACCGAGGCCGGCAGCTGCTGCTTGAGCGCGGGCATCAGGGCGCGGATGCGGTTGACCACTTCGATCGTGTTGGAGCCCGGTTGGCGTTGGATGCCGAGGCCGATGGCGCGGCTGCCGACGCCGTTTTTGTAATACCAATATCCGACGCGGTTCTCCTGGACGTTGTCGATGACTTGCGCGATTTCGCCGAGGCGCACGGGCGCGCCGTTGCGGTAGGCGACGACGAGTTGGCTGAACTCCGCGCTGTTGGAAAGCTGGCCCGACGCGACGACCGTCATCGTCTGCTGGTTACCATCGAGAATGCCGGTCGGCAGGTTGACGTTATGGGAGGAGAGCGCGGTGCGCACCTCGTCCAGCGTGATGCCGCGGCCCGCCAGCGCCCGGGGATCGAGTTGCACCCGCAAGGCGTATTTCTGCGCGCCAAACACCTGAACGAGCGCGACGCCGTCGATCATCGAGATGCGCTGAGCGATGCGCGTCTCGGCGAACTCGTGCACCACCGAGAGGGGGAGCGACGGTGAGACGACCGAGATGAACAGGATCGGCGTGTCGGCGGGATTGGTTTTCCGGAAGGACGGCGGTGCCGGCATGTCGCTCGGCAGCCGGCGTTGGACGGCCGCAATGGCCGATTGGACATCCTGCGCCGCGGCGTCGATGTTTCGTTCGAGGGCGAACTGGAGTGTGATCGAGGTCGCGCCGAGCGAGCTCGACGAGGTCATCGTGTCGATGCCGGCGATGGTGGAAAACTGCTGCTCGAGTGGCGTGGCCACGGCGGATGCCATGGTTTCCGGCGTGGCACCGGGGAGGTACGCGGTGACGACCAGGGTGGGGAAGTCGATGTTCGGCAGATCACTGACCGGCAGGAACCGGTACGCCATGGCACCGAAGACGCAGAGCGCGCCGGTGAGGAGCGTCGTCATCACCGGCCGGCGGATGCAAAGCGCGGGAAGGTTCATGGTTTGACGGAGTTGGCCTTGGCTGCGGACACCGGGGTCGGGAGCGACTTGGGCTGAATCAGTGCGCCCGGGACGAGCCGGAGTTGGCCGTCGGTCACAACGGTCTCTCCGACTTTCACGCCTTCGCTGAGGAGCAGAAAGTCGCCGGAGGCGCGCAGGACTTTGACCGCGCGGAGCTCGACGTGTTGGTCGGCCTTGACCACGTAGGCGGACGAGCCGGTCTGGCTGGTTTGCACCGCGGCGGCGGGGACGACGAGGGCGCCGACGTCGACGCCGATGCGGGTTTGCACCTGTACAAACTGTCCCGGCCAAAGCTTGTCGTCGGCGTTGGCGAAGACCGCCTTGAGCGTGATGGTGCCGGTGCTGGCATCGACCGAGTTGTCGACGAAGGTGAGTTTACCGTCGGTCCGGGCCACGCCGGAGACTTTGTCGCTGACCGTCACGGCCGCGGAGCCATTGGCCATGGCGGCGCGGATGGGGCCGAGGGTGTTTTCCGGTACGGCGAAGGCGGCGGCGACGGGTGCGATTTGATTAAGCGTTACGATCGACTGGGCGGCGTCGTTGGCCTTCACGAGGGCGCCCTCGTGCAGCAGCAGTTGGCCGGTGTGGCCGGTGATCGGAGCGCGGATTTCGGCGTAGCCGAGCAGCAGTTCCGCGTTGGCGACGGCGGCCTCCTTGGCCTGGACGAGGGCGCGGGTGGTCTCGGCCTTGGTGCTCAGTTGGGCGAATTGCTCCTTGGAGATGGCATCCTGCGCGGTGAGTTGCTGGTAGCGCTCGACATCGCTGGCGGCGCGGACGGCTTCGGCGCGGGCGTTGGCGAGGTCAGCGCGGGCGATGCGCAGCGAGTTCTCAAACGGCCGCCGATCGAGGGTGATCATCAGCTCGCCCGCCTTCACCTCGTCGCCCTCGCGGAAGTGGATTTTCGCGATCATGCCATCGACCTGCGACTTTACGGCGACGGTGCGGAGGGCCTGGATAACGCCGACGGACTCGACGAGGCGGGGGACGTCGCGTTGCTCGACGAGGGCGATCTGCACCGGTACGGGCGGCGGACCGCCGGCGGCTGCAGCGGGATTGCCGCCGCCGGGTTTGCAGGCGGCCAGCAGGAGGACGGGCAGCGTCAGATAAAGCGGCGGGTTAGTTCGTTTCATGGGGGCGTTGGCGGGCATTCGCGTCGAGACGGGCAAGATTGGATTTGATGCGCAGCAGGTCGGTGATGAGGGCCGTGCGGCGCGCGCGGGAGAGCCCTGCCATGTATTCGTTGCGCAGTTGTTCCGCGACGGCGGTGAGTTTCCGGATAATGGGCTGCGCCTGGCGGGAAACGAACAGCCGGTAGGCGCGACCGTCCGCGGCATGATCACGGCGGTCGATCCAACGGGCGCGCACGAGGCGGTCGACGTGCCGACTGACCGTGATTTTCTGGACCTGCATCGCCTCGGCCAGATCCGATTGGGTGCAACCGGGCTGGCGGGCGAGGTAGAGTAACACGAGCCACTGCGCCCGGGTCACGCCCAGGTGGCGCACGCGCCGGTCAAACTCGGTGCGGGCGAGCCGGCTGATGTCGCTCAGGATAAAGCCAAGGCTATGCTCCAGCGTGAAGGGGTTCTCCGCCATGTGGGAGTGCAGTTGGTAAGCTAGCTTACCGGTGGGCAAGCGTGGAGTTCGGGGATTGTCGGCCGGCGCGCTTGCGCGCGGACCTACCTGGACGAGAACGCGCGCGCGGCGCATGCGAGTAGCCCTGCGTGCGAGGGCAGGGACCTTCCGACCGGTCGCGGTCCCGGCGCTCACGCCCAGGCCTACCTTACGGCAGCAGTTCCCCGACGAGCAGAATCGCACCGGGGTGGAAACGCAGGTCCGCGTACTTCGCGGGATGCTCGATTTTCTGGTTCCGTTGGGCGAGGAGCTTGGCCTTGTCGGGTGACTCGGCCAGGAGCTCGATGGTCACCGTGTGGACCGTATCGGCGAGCTCCGTGCCGATCAGGAGCGTGCTCAGCCGGTGATACGTGCAGTACGCGTCGAAGCGTGGCCGAACCTCCGGCGCCCGGTCGTCGAGGGTAACGCGGACTTGGCCTCCATCCGGCCCGAGGAGGTCGTAAATTGCGCAGCGGGTGCCTTTGAACCGGAACGAGAGGGTGGCTCCGGCCTTCTCGGCCCGGAGCAGGGTGGGGAGACGTTTGGCCCAGGATTTGCCGAACGGATCGGACTTCATGTCGAGCGGAACGAACTCGGCCGACGCCTTGGCCGAGGTGATCGGCAGGAGCTGGGCGCGCTCGTAGTTGGCCGCGGTCTGAGCTGGCGGGAGGAGGTGGGCGACCGGCTGGCCCGAGGCGGCGCGGATCGGGGTGATGGCGCGGACGAACGCCTGCAGATAGAGCTCGTGTCCGGTTTCCGGATGCGGATGGACGGAGTCGGGGGCGAAGACGACCTTGTCACCGAGGGCCTGCTTTTCGGCGTCGGTCTTGGGCAAAGGTGCCTTCCACACCAGCCGGCCCGCTCGCGCGAGCTTTGCGACTTCGAGGGCGAAGTGGATGCTCGGGATGCCGTAGTAGTCCGCGATCCGCTCCATTGCGCTCGCCGACCGCGGAAACTTTCCCTCCAGCATCGGGGCCGCCAGGGCTTCCGTCAGGGTGTAGACGAAGCCGATGTCGCAGTCGGGCCGGGCGCGCCGGATCTGCCGCACAATGCCCTCCATGCAGCGAAAGATCTGCTCGGGCGCAGCGCCGCCGTCATTCACCGCAAACTCGACGAGCACGAGGTCGGGGTTGTGGTCGAGCACGTCCTGCTTGAGCCGGAAGACGCCGAGGTCGGAGCCGGTGCCGCCAATGGCGGCGTTGATTTCGGAAAACTTCGCGCGGGGGAACGTTTGCTGGAAATAGGCGAGGGTTTTGGGCCGCCAGCCGGCCTGAGCCGTGATCGAGCCGCCGAAATAAGCGATGCGCAGGTCGGCGCCGGGCGTCGCAGCCTTCGCGAAAAAGTTGGGCCACCCCGCCCGCGGGCGGCACTCCTGCGCCGGCACGAGGGGAAAATCGGAATCCGCGGCGTGGAGAAAAGCCGGGAGGAGCAACAAGGCGGCGAGGCAGAAGGCGCGGCGGGGGTTCACGCCTCAATTTGCTATCACCGGTGGGCGCCGTGTCGAAACGGAAGGGGTCGACCGCAGGTCCGGCGTCGGCGTGACTACGCCTCGCGCGGAGGCGATGGGGGCAGGCTACAGAAGTCTGGAACCCCTCTAGGTTTGTGCCCGCGGGCCACGCTGTTGCCCCAACGATGGCACAGGAAGGCCGGGGAGGACGGTGAGATATTGGGACGTCTCTTTCTGATCTCCCCGCCCTTCCGGTTCCATGGGTTCGAGCTTTGGTTCAGGAGGGAATCACTGCGCCGCGTTGACGAACACGAGGTACATGTGCGCAGTGACGGGAGCGCCTTCAGTGTTGGAGCCGAAGGTGAGGCTTTCATCGCGCGCGGCCCGGCGGCGGTAGAGCGTCATCGTCTTCCCGTTGATGGTCACGGTCTGCGCCGTGGCTTGGAACTGTTTGGTGAGCCAACCCGGCCGCGGGGCGCGGGCGTCGTGGGCCACGGTCACCGTGGCACCGGCCGGCACGGCGATCTCCATCAGATCGACGGCGCTGTAGCGCTGATCCTCGTCGGCCGCCTGAGCCCAGTCGGCCCCGACCAAGTCGGCAGGCAGCGCGGAGAACGTGAAGTCCCGGTCGCAATAAACATTCCGGCCGTCGCGGAGGTTGGTCTCCACGTGCACGATCGCCGCGTTCGGCGCGGTGTAGTTGAAGGACTTGATGAAACGCCCCGGTGTCGCGGCGGCCTTTACGGTCGGCCCCGACTGCGCGCGTTTGCTGGTGAACGCGACGCTGGTCGGTGCCGTGGCGGGGAGTGTGGTTGGTGTGAGCGCGGGCGCCGTAGTGGTAAATCCGCCTTCGGCCGCAAACGGTAGCGACGTGAGTGTCACGCTGGCCGGTTGCAAGCCCGTGCTGCTCGCGCGCACCGTGATCGTGCCGCTGGCGCGGGTCGCGCGGACGCTGACGCGGTTGATGCCGGCCTCGAGATCGAGATACGGGTGGTTGGTCGAATTGATCCGGCCGCTGTTGTAGCCGCCGCGCCAGACCGCCGGGCCTTCGGTCACGAAATCCACGCGCGGTTGCACCGTGGGGCAGCGTTCGCCGTTGGCGTCGACGGCTTCAACATCGATGAGCGCGATATCCGCGCCGTCGGCCTGCAGCCCGCTCGGTCCGGTCAGCGCGGAGAGCTTGAGCGCCACGGGCGCGCCGGCTGTGCGCTTGGTCTGGGTTGCGACCACCTGGCCGCCGCGCGTCGCCACGGCCTTGATCTCTCCGGGGGCGAAGACGACGTCCTTGAACGTAAAGAGATAACGATCCGAAACCGTACCGCGACCGAGAGACTGACCGTTGACGAACAGCTCAACGGCCTCGGCGTTGGATGCGACAAAGATGTCCTTTTTCGTGCCGGCGGGGTAGGTCCAGTGACCGATGACGTGCACCCGCGGTTCGGGGCGCCACATGGCGGCGAGGACGTAGAAGGCCTCCTTCGGCAGACGGGCCGCGTCGACTTCGCCGCTGGCCCGGACGACTTCGGCCGGCACGCGGCCGCCGCTGGTGGTGTCGGTGAAGATCCAGTTGCCGCCGCCGCCGTGGCCGGCGGGCCCGAGCTTCTTCATGTATTGAGCCACCTGATTCGCGGCGAATTGTTCCGACGTGAGTTGGTAGGTCATGCCCTTGGCCTCGGGGTAACCGAAGTTCGGCGGCGAGGCGTGGTCCCACACGCGGCGCGGCGCCTCCTCGCGGTTGTATTCGCCTTCGACGACCGGGAGGGAGGCGATTTCGCGGCCGCCCTCGGTGCCGACGCCGATGTCCATGAACTCTGCGGTGATTTTGTCGGCGCGCCGGTGGGTGTAGACGCGGCCGCCGTGCGGATCGAATTTATCCATGAGTCCGCGCAGTTCGCGGGCGTGCTCGCGCGTGGCCTTTTGATTGCCGCCCTCCCAGATCAAAATCGAAGGATGGTTGCGGTAGTAAATCAGGACGTCGCGAAACGCGCTCGCGCGCAGGGTCCAGGCGGCGCGGACGGTGTCGGCTTCCCCGTCGACGCCGGGTTGGAGCGTGACGATCCCGAGCCGATCCGCGGCGTCGATTTGCGCGGGTGAGCCGGCGACGTGGCCCCAGCGCACGAAATTACCGCCGCCCTGCCGCATGAGCTCGAGGGTGAGGAAGTGCATCCAGTCCGGCAGGGCGGCGCCGAGGCCCGGCCACTCGTTGGTGGCCTTCTGGCCCCAGCCGGTGAGCTTGAAGTTGCGCCCGTTGAGTGTGAACCCGTTGGTCAGATCCCACTGGGCCGCCCGAACGCCGAGAGGGACTTCGGTCGTATCAATGATCTCGCCGCCGGCGCGCAGGGTGAGCTGAACCCGATACATGTGCGGGTAGGCCGGCTCCCAGAGGCGAGGCGAGGCGAGTTCGCTCTCGAGCTTGAAGGTGGCGGCTGCGCCGGCGGCGATGGACAGCTTGCGGGTTAACGAAATGACGGATTTGCCGTCGGCGTCGCGCACGATGGCGAGCACGTCGACGTCCGCGGCTGCGGTGCGTCCGTTTTGGACGGGGACCTCGATGCCGACTTTGGCGGAGCTCGGGGAAATGTCGGTCGCGTAGGCGTAGGGCCCGGCGGTCTGGAGAAACGAGTAGAGTGGTAGCGTGATATGCAGCGGGTCGGTGACGATCAGGCGGACGTTGCGGTAGATGCCGCCATGGGCGGGATGCCAATGGGGGTTGTTCCAGGGGATTTGGTCCGCGCCGAGGTCCTCGAGTTTTTCGGGGATGGTTTCATTGATCGCGGCGTGCAGGGTGGCGAGGTTCGGATTGGCGGCCGAGCTGAGCGGGGCGGCGCTGTGTTCGGTCCCGTTGCGCTTGGCAATTTCGGCGGCGGTGGCGGCGTCGAGTGGATCGCGCATGAACCGGTTGTCGGCCATGACGGCGAGGACGTTGGGGGCGCCGATCTTCAGGTGCGGCGTGAGATCGAAGCCGAAGGGAGTGAAGCCGGTGCGCGCGATGCCGAGTTTATGCCCGTTGAGATAAATCTCCGCGACCTGCCGCACGGCTTCGAATTCAATGAAGACCTGCTTGCCCTGCCAGGCCGCCGGCGCGGTGAATGTTTTCCGGTACCACGTCCGCCCGCTCCACTGGATCTGTTCGCCGCGGTGGCCTGGCGTCGACCAGTTGTCGAAGGTGTCGATATCGTTGAAGGTGTGGGGCAGCGAAACCTTCGCCCACGTTTGATCCGCGAAGGCCACTTCGGCCGCGCCTGCGGGGTCTGACTTCTCGAACCGCCAGTCCGGATTGAAGTTGAGCGTTTGCCGCGGCGCGGCTGATGCCGGGTGGAGGGCGAAGAACGAAACGAGCAGCGCGATGGGCAGGCGATTCATGGTCCCAGCCTAGAAACCGTGGTCAAGGTCGCCAGTACGATGCTGCTTATGCCGTTAAATAATCGAATTAGCAATGACCTGCAGAAGCCGGACTAGCGGCGGCGGCACGCTGCTCCGGCCGACTTCAAACAGGGTAGAACGAATTGTCTAAATTCCTGTAAAATCCGGCCGATTTCTGGAAGTCGCTAGGCGCCATTCGGTCGCCGTCGCACTTTTTGCCCCATGAGCACCACGTCCCTCCTTCTTCTCGTCGCCGCCACTGTTCTGGTTGCCGGTCTGGTTAAGATGGTTTTCGGCCTGCTTCAGGCGCCCGAGGGATATGAGGATGCCAACGGTTTTCACCAGTTCGTCGATTCCGCCGACGCGTCAACCGATAACAGTGGCTTCGTCCGCGGCTTGGGCAACGCCAAGATGATGTGACCCCTTGGCGGTCGACCTTACGACCGTCTGGATTACGCCAAACGAAGGACCTTAGGGTCCTTCGTTTTTTTGTGTTAGCCGGCGATGATCCGGCCCGGTCCGCGGTGGGGGCGGGCCGATCTCGGCCGGGATCAAAATCTCACGGTGGCGCTCAGGCTTGTGACCATCGGATCCGTGTAGCGGTAGATGTAGTTCGGTGTGCCGGTGGTGGCGTTAAGGCTGTTGGCGCCGGTCTTGTAGTATTTGCCGCCGCCTTGGGCGAGGTCGTACACCCGGTTGGCCCCGAGGCGGAATGACACCGACCGGCCGAAAATCTTCCGGTCGTGCATCGCGTAGAGGCCGATGGGGCAGGAGGCGCCGCCCGTATAAATCACCCCGTTGAGGATCGCTAGATTGTAGGCCGGCGTCCACACCGCGGTGAGGCCGAGGCGCAACGGGATCGGCTTCGGAAACTGGTAATCGAGGGCGGTGCTGGCGGTGTAGGGCGCGCTGCGGCGGCCGGTGACAACGGTGATGTTGGTGTTGGAGGCGACGATGTCCTTCGCGTTCGTAACGTAGGTCGCGCTTTCGGCCTGGGTCTTGTCGCCGCCCGGAGCATTGGCCGCCGTGGTACGAGCAATCGCGGCATCGAGCAGAACTTGAAACTCGCTGAAGTCCCGGGTGGCCTCGACCTTGGTCTTGGAGAACGTGACGCGCGTCTGCAGTCCCGCGACGCGCTGGCCGATGAGCGTGAGTTCGAAGCCGGTTGATTTCTCCTGGGCATTGACGGTGCGCCGCTCGTTGTTGAGACCGGTTTCCACGTGGAAGTAGCGCGGGTCCGCCGGCAGCATGCTGTTCGGGTTAAACAGATCCTCGAGCTGCGTTTGATTCAGGGTGTCGGGGTTCCAGGCAAAGCCGGCGTTCTGCCGTTCGATCCGGTACACCGCCGCCGTGTAGAAAATCCTCCCCCGCAGCAAATCCCCCTTGAGTCCGGCTTCCCGTGTGGTGCCGGTGATCGGGCCGAGGCTGCGGCCGGTGAACATCAGCTGCGACTGCCAGTTGAAGGATTGGGAGTAGATGGCGTAGACGTTGGTGTTGATCGGCTCGCTCTTGATGAGCGCGTACGTGAGCCCGGCAATCGTGCTGTTGGCCCCGAGCGAAAATCCGGGGTCGTAACCGAAGAACGCGGGGTCCGTTTCCGGCGTGCCGTAAAACGTGATCCGGCCGCGGGCGTCCGTGGCGTAGGCGGCGTCCACCGGAATCTTCCGCGAGATGCGATTGTAGCTCAGGCCAAAGAGCGACGTGAGCCGGCCCCCGAAGTATTCGCCGGAGATCGAGGCCGTGTAGTTGCGCGTGTAGCGGACGTCGATGAACGGGCCGGTGTTGACGTAGCTTTCCACGAGTTCCGGTTGGAAGGTGGCGGAGCGCGGAAGATTCGGAAAGAGGAACTTGTTCCAGCCGCCCGCCTCAAGCCCGGCGGGATCGTCGAGGTAGGCGCGCATCTGCACGCCGTTGTTGGCGGCGAGTCCGGGGGCCGCGACATTCGACCAGCCGAACCGGCGGCCGAAGGCGTAGTCCTTGCTGTGGGTGACGGTGCCGACGAGGCTCTGTTTCATCCAGCGGCCGAACTCCAGCGGGTACACCGCGGAAACACGGCCGGCCTTGAAGACGTTGCCGAAGATTTTCCAAGCCGTGAGATTCCCGGAAAGGTCGAGGTAGGGCCGGCCGCGGCTATCGACGTTGATCACCGGAGGCGACGCGCTGCCGCCGAAGGAATTGTCGTTCCGGTCCTGATGCTGGAACTGCTGGTTGTACGAGGCCTGGATCGAGAGCTTGCCGATGTTCTGTTCGACCATCGCGGTGACGACGTTAAACGGCCGATCAAGATAGTCGCCGAACCCGAGGATGTTGAAGGAGCGGCTGAAGCCGCTGAAGGTCTTCGTGCTGCCGTCGGGCATCCGCACCGCCGCGGACTGGCCCTCGAGGAGTGAGATGGCCGTGCCGCTCGGTCCGGTCGTGTCGATGGTCGGTACCGCGGCGCTCGGCCGCTGGATCACTTCGCCGTCCGAGGTGACGTACCAGCGGTTGTTGGTGTTGAAGCCTCGGCCGGGGGCGGCGACGGGCAAAATCGCGGCGGTGTTGTCGGCGCGGCGCCGGATGTACTGGCCGCGCTCGCCTTCGACCGTGATGAGGGTGTTGGGAAACGGCCGGTAGGTGAACGCGATGTCGCCGGCGCGGAACGTCTGGAAGCTGCCGTGCACGTAGGCGTTGTCGGTCCGGTTTACGACGTTCAGCCGCACCGCCAGCTTGGGCGTGATCTTGCGGTTGAGGTCCAGCTGCACGCGATACGAGTCGAGGCTGTCGTAAAAGGTCAGCAGTTCATTCGTATTGGTAAAACGCGCACGCTTGGTCGTCGTGGTGACCTGACCGCCCGGGGTCGAATCGCCGAACATCAGCGAGTTCGAGCCCTTGCCGAAATCGAAACGTTCGACGTTGTAGGTGTCGGACGGCACCGACCACTGGAAGAAGTTGCGCGAGGTGTTGCCGCTGCCGTTCAGGCCGCGAAACGTGATGCGGCCGTTGTCATTGCGGGACTCGAGCCGCGGTGTGACGGTCAGGCCGGACACGAAGGCCGCGGCGTCGTCCATGTTGAACACGCCGATGTCATTGAGGAAGTCCTTGGTCAGCACGTCGACGGTCACCGGTACCTTAACGAGGTCCTGACTGATCCGGCTGCCGAGCAGCGTGGACGTCGCGTTCCAACCTTCGTCGGTCGATTCTTTGACCATGAAGGGAGACAACTCGAGGACGTCCTCGCCCCGGGCTCCGCCGACATTGGCCGGGGCTGGTTGCGGCCGGCGCGCCGCTTGGCCGTTAGGATTGGTCACGGTTTCCGGCGTGGCGGATACGGCTTGGGCGGAAAGCTCCGGGCCAGCCGCGAGGAGGCCGACGAGCGAAATGAGGGGGAGGGTCAGACGTCGATGCATGGTGAACTCTTGGCTGGGAACCGAGGGGTTTGGGCAGGAGAAACGAGCGTGGGAGGGACCCCGTGAGGGTGCTCCGGTCGCCCGTGCTGGCAAGAGTCGGTTGTAAAACCACGGACTACGCCCGGGCTATCGTGATCGCAGAAAGTTCGCAGCCGCGTTGGAGCGTCGCGACAACGGGGTGCCCGGGCGCGCCCGTATTTTCGCCTTCGGCTCTCGCGCGGCGCGGTGGATCTTTTCACCTCGGAAATCCGCCGCGGAGTCACCCGTTCGAAGTTCAATCTTCATCAGGCCACGGCAGGGCCGCGGTATGAAATGGACAACTGCGGGGCGCGTATCCATCGCTCCGTAGAACTCCCCGTCTCCCCACCTGTGCTTGAATTATCCATGAACCGATCGCTCTTTCGTTTGGCCGTTTTCATTGCCCTGGTTTTGGGCGCCATGGGCCGGGTCTCCGGCGCCGATGGCGCCGGGGGCAAGCGACCGAATATCCTCTTCCTCTTTGCCGACGACCAATCCTACAAGACGCTCAGCTGCTATCAGGGCGGGCCGGAGTGGGTGAAGACGCCTAACATCGACCGCCTTGCCTCGCGCGGGGTCCGGTTTGAGCGCAGTTATTTTGGTGCTTGGTGCATGCCCTCGCGGGCCTCGCTGCTGACGGGCCGGCTGCAGCATGCCGTGATGAGCATGACGATGGCCGGGCAGTATCCCGGCAGTTCGTATGATCCCGCCCAGACCCCGTTCGTGCCGGCCCAGTTTCGCAAGCAGGGCTATCACACCGCCCAGATCGGCAAGTGGCACACCGGCACCGACACCGGATACGGCCGCGACTGGGATTATCAGATTGTGTGGAACCGGCCGGGACACCCCGAGAATGCGGGCAACTATTACACGGACCAGATTCTGACCTTCAACGGCGTCGACCGGCGGGTGCCGGGCTACTCGACCGACAACTACACCGACTGGGCCATCGAGTATGTGCAGGGCCAGCATCGCGATCCGAACAAACCCTGGTATCTGTGGCTCTGTTACGGTGCAATCCACGGCCCGACGACGCCCGCGGACCGCCATCGGGGCAAATTTGCCGGGAAGAGCGCGCCGGTGCCCGCGGATATTGTCGGCCCCTGGCCGGACAAACCCGCGTACCTGAATAACACCAAGGCGTGGATGCTGGGGGCCGATGGCAAGCCGGCCATGGCGACCAAGGTCAGGAAGGCCGGTAACTTCGACTCCAGCGTGGCGGGGTTGCCCTATGACGCGTGGATCCAGCAGGTGAACGAGTGCATGGCCGCCGTCGATGAAGGCGTGGGTCGGGTGCTCGCGGCGCTTGAAGCTTCGGGTCAGTTGGAGAACACGCTCGTCGTCTATGCGTCCGACCAGGGTTACGGTCTGGGCGAGCACGGGTTCAACCAAAAGGTGGCGCCGTACGATGCGACGGTCGCCTCGCCGCTGATCATTTCGTGGCTCGGCAAGATTCCGGAGGGCAAGGTATGCCGGCATCCCGTGAACGGGCCCGATCTGGTCGATCTCTTTTGTCGCACGGCCGGGGTTACGGTGCCGTGGAAGACCCATGGCCGCGACATCCGTCCCCTCCTGCAGAATCCCGAAACAAACACGTGGAACTCGCCGCTGCTGATGACCCACACGTCGCGCAACTATGGTGCCGAGACGGATGTGATACCCACGGACGAAAGCCTTACCTCATCCAGCGGCGTGCCGTGGTACGCGCTTTTGCGCGATGGAAAATATAAATACATCCGCAACCTCGTCGCCGGGGAAACGGAGGAGCTCTATGACTTGGTGGCGGACCCGGAGGAGTTGACCAATCTCGCGGTCAAGCCGGAGCACGCCACGCGTTTGCGCGAGCTCCGCGCCAAGGCGATCGCCGAGTTGCGCCGCACGGACGCGACGTTTGTCGACCGGATGCCCCCGACCAGGGCGGAAACCCAGCGGTAGTCGGCGTTTTTTCCCGCTGGCCGCCGTGGCGGAATGCGCCCGCTGGCCCGATGCACCTGAGCGGCGGGCCCGGCGACCGACCGGGCAGCAAGCAACCGGCGGGCCGCGGGACTTACTCCAGCGCCACGATCACCTTGATCACGCCGCTCTCGGGTTTCAGCCAGGTCGGAAACTCGGTGATCATGTCCGCGAAGGTCGCGCGGTGGGTGATCCACGGGGCGGTGTCGATCACGCCGTCCTCGATGAGTTTGATGATGCGGGCGAAATCGCGGGAGAGGGCGTTGCGCGACGCGAGGAGCGTGAGTTCGCGCCGGTGCATGACCGGAGCGTGCAGAAACGACAGCTCTTGTTGCGTGATGCCCACGTAGACGAGGCGGCCGCCGTAGGTGCAGTAATTCAGGGCGTAGCTCATCGCCTTGTTGCTGCCGGTGGCGTCGATCACGACGTCGGCGAGCTGGCCTCCGGTGATCTGCTGCAGTTCGGCCAAGACCGTATCCGGGTTGCCCGCGACGATCGTGTGCGGCACCCCGAGACGATCCCGGCAGAATTTCAACCGCGCCTCGTTGACGTCCATCACGATGCAGGTCGCGCCGGCCACCCGCACAAACTCAATCGCGGATAGGCCGATCGGCCCGGCGCCGATGATGAGGACATTCTCCCCGGCCTTCACGCCACCGCGGTCGACGGCGTGGCAACCGATCGCGAGGGTCTCGACGAGGGCGAGTTGCTCCAGGGATAGCTGCTGCGAAACATGGAGTTTGCGCGCGGGCAGCAGCATGCGTTCGCACATGCCGCCGTCGCACATCACCCCGAGGGTCTGGTGGTGTTCGCAGCAATTGGTGAGACCGCGGCGGCACGAGTAGCATTCCTGGCAATTGATGTACGGCTCGACGGAGCACCGGTCGCCCGGGCGCACGTTGGTCACACCCGCCCCGACCGCGAGCACCTCCACGCCGAGCTCGTGACCCGGAATGCGCGGATAGGAGTAAAACGGCATCTTGCCGAGGTACCCGCCGTAGTCCGTACCACAGATACCAATCCGGTGAATCTTCACCAGGGCTTCGCCCGGGGCGGGCGCGGCGGGTTCGGCGATTTCGATCGCGCGGAACGACTGGGGTTTTTCGAGGAGAATGGCTTTCATGGGCAAACGGGAGGTGGCTGGCTCGGGGCGAAAACGGTGAGCGGATCGAACGCTCAACCCTCAATTTCACTCAATTATTCTGCGGCAACCCCTCGGGGTGGCCGAGGTTCTTCACCGGCGCAAAGATGGCCTGCACTTCGGTTAGCAGCTGCTGGTCGATCGGCTCCGCGGCCCACTTGGCCCAGGTGCGGATGTTGTTCGGGTTGGCGCTGCCGGCCACGGTCGTCGCGATATCGGTGTGCGCGAGCGAGAACTGGAGCGCGAGTTTGGCGATGTCCACGCCCTTGCGGGCGCAGTGGGCGGCGGCGGCGCGGGCGGCGGCCTTCACGGTCTCGGGCTCCTTCAGCCAGGCGGGGAGCGGGGCGTTGGTGAGCAGGCGGGCGCTGAAGGGGCCGGCGCTCATCACGCCCACGCCCTTGGCCTTGAGGTAGGGCACGACGTCGTCGGCGAAACGCGTGTTTTGCAGCGTGTACTGGTTGTAGCTGAGCACGCAGTCCACGTCGGTCTGGTCGAGGATGTACCGGAAAATCTTCATCGGGTAACCGCTGAAGCCGATGTAGCGCGCCTTGCCGGCCTGCTGGATCTTGCGCAGCGCGGGGATTGTTTCGTCGACGATCTGCTGCATCGGCACGAACTCGATGTCGTGGCAAAGGATGATGTCGAGGTGGTCGGTGCCGAGCCGGTGGAGCGACACATCCACGCTTTCCGCCACGCGCTTCGCCGAGAAGTCAAAGTGCTGCAGGTCGTAGCGCCCGAGTTTCGTGCACAGGGTGTAGCTCTCGCGCGGCACGCCCTTGAGGGCGACGCCGAGCAGGACTTCGCTCATCCCGCGACCGTAAAACGGCGACGTATCGATCAGGGTGAGACCGCAATCGAGCGCCACGCGGACGCTCGCGAGCACCTCGTCGAGCGTGACGCTGCGGAACTCCGCGCCGAGCGAGCTGGCGCCGAAGCTGAGGATGGGAAGGTGCAGGTCGGTTTTACCGAGACGACGGGTTTGCATGGGGAAAGGGGAAGACGGGAAGGAGGCGACTCAGGGGGGGCAGCCGGTTGAGAGGTGAGGGTTGAGGGTCCAAGCGCAGCAGGAATCTCCCGCCAACCGGACATTTAATCGATTATCCGCCCGTTGCTTTCTCGCTCAACGCTCAACCATCAGCTCTCAACGGGTTGCCCCGCCGGCTCAACTCGTCCGGCAGCCCATGGTGAGCAGGACGTTGGCCCAGAGGGATTGGTCGGCCGTTTGGATGGTGAGGACGTGGTCGGGGCTTTCGACGTGCTGGTAGAAATCCCACTTCAGGATCGGCTCGAGTTTCAGCCCGGTGCCGGCCTCGGCGAGGATCTTGCGGTAATCGGCCCAGACGGGCGGCTCGCCCTGCTGCGCGTAGGGGTCGTCGGGCGGGATGCCCATCGTGTTGACGTGGTCGATGGGCGCGACGCTCAGGATGGCGCGCAGGACCTGCGAAACCGTCACCACGCCGGGCGCGAGATTCAGGCAGATCAACTCCGCCTGCGGGCCGCGTTTCGATGACGCGGGGTAATTGCCGTCGGCGATCAAAATCCGCGCATGGTGGCCGGCGCGCGCGAGGACCCGCAGAATCTCGGGGTGGGTAAGGGAAGTCTTGAGCATGGGAAAGAATCAGGGGCGGCCCGTGGCGGCGCGGAACGCAGCCATCGTCTGCGCGGCCGCGGCCTGGCCGTCGGGCAGAGGCAAAATTTCCGCGGAGAGGTAGCCTTGGTAACCGATGTCGTGCAGGGCGGCGATGACCGGCGGTACGGACGTATGGCCGAATCCGATCGCGCGCCGGTTGGAGTCGGCAAAGTGCACATGGCCGACGAATCGGCCGGCTTCGCGCAACGCGGCGGCGGAGTCGGCTTCCTCGATGTTCATGTGAAACAAGTCGGCGAGAATCTGCACGCGGGTGAGCTTCCGCGCCTCGAGCCAGCGGGCGGCGTCGCCAATCCGGTTGAATAAATTCGTCTCGTAGCGGTTCAACGGCTCGTAGAGAAGCGGCACGCCGTGGCCGGCGGCCAGCGCGGAGAGCTCGTCCAGACCCTCGGCGAGCCAGGCGAGCGCCTGGTCGCGGCTCACGCTGCCTTCACTGCGTCCCTGCATCGACCCGATGATGGCGGGCGCCGCGAGGGCTCCGGCCCGTTCGATCAACGCCGCGATGAAGCTCCGCGCGTCGCGCCGGATCGCGGCGTCGGCATGCGTCAGGGTGAGCTTGTGCCGCACCCAGCCGCCGCCGGTGCCCACGGCGGCGACCTTCAGGCGGTGGCGCGTGATGAGTTCGCGGACGGTGGCCACGTCGATCGCGGCGGCGTCGGGCGGAAATATTTCGATGGCGTCGAAACCGAGCGAGGCCGCGCGCTGGCAGGCGTCGGCCAAGCCGTCCCAGAAAACAAACGGTCCCCCACGGGCTTCGGGGACGAGTGAAACGGTGACGGCGGCGGGCATCATGCGTGCGAAAATCAGGACAACCGCAGGGTGACAGTCGAGCGGGAATCCTGCAGCCCGACCGGTGGTTCGTCCGGCCGGACCGTCCTAGCGGTGACTAGACTCGCGACTTTCGGCGAGGCGACCGGCGCAGGTGCAGGCGAAACCAAGCCGTCGCAAGCGTGGCGGTTTGCTCTAGGGCCCCGGGTTCCTCGCAGAGATGGGAAGCGCCCGGCACGATCCCGAGATCAGCAACACACTGCAGGACGGACAGCGCCTGTCGGTTCAGGTTGAGCACCGTGGTGTCGCGTTCGCCCACGATGAGGCGGGTGGGCGCCAGCACGCGTGGGAGCGCGAGGCCCGCGAGGTCTGGTCGCCCGCCGCGGCAAACGACGGCAGAGATCGCCTCGCCGAGTTCCGCGGCCGCGACCAGAGCCGCGGCGCCGCCCGTACTGGCGCCGAAATATCCGCGCGGCAGCGCGTGGGTCGCCGGCTGCTCGACGATCCAGCGGGTGGCTGACTCGAGTCGCCCCGAGAGTAGATGGATGTCGAAACGCAGGTGGCAGTCGGGGGTATCGGTCGACTCTTCGCCCGGCGTCAATAGATCGAAGAGCAGGGTGGCGAATCCCGCCTCGTTGAGCGCGTGCGCCACAAACTGGTTGCGTGGACTGTGTCGGTTGCTGCCGCTGCCGTGGGCGAAGATGACCATGCCGTGCGGCCGGGACGGGAGGGCCAGCTCGCCGGGCAGGGTGAGCGTATCAAGGGTGATCCGCACCGGGTGAACCTCGGTCGGTCGGTTGCGCGTTGGAAAAAGTGGGTCGCTTGAGTGCACGAGGGTGGCGCGGCGTAAAACAGCGGGCCGCGGTGCCCTTTGATACCACCGACGGGCCCATCCCGCTCGCCGGTTCTTGGCGGGTTGTATCCGGATTTTGTGCTGCGGATCTTGTCCGCCCGGTTTTCCGCCGCGATCGCGGCGCGAGGTACAGGTCAAGATTCGCCCATGAGGGGGCAAGGTTTGCCGAGAAACCGGCGGACTTCACGCCTACGTTGTCGCGCCGAGTTTAACCTCCGTTTGCCATGAAGCCGTTCTCTCATCCGCTCCCCGCCCGTCTGTACTACACCGACGGCGATCTGCTGGCCTACGCGCACCACGTGTGGGTGCAGCAAGGCATGCCGTGTCCGCGGGTGGCGTGGGACGAAGCGTCGGCTTGTTTCGCCTCCAATGTCCGGCCGTTCGTGGCGGCGCGCGGCACGCGCTGCTGGCCGGTGGTGCCGCCCGGCGGGCGGCGCGGTCCGCCGGCCCGCTTGCGCATCTGAGCCGGCGGGGCGGGTTACGTGGTCTGCTTTTTGCGCCAGTGGCGGGGCTCTTCACCGACCACCCGTTTGAAGATGCGATTGAACTGGGACAGCGAGGTGAACCCGGCGGCATAGGCGGCCTCGCTGATATTGGAGTGCGGATTCAACAGGAGCCGCTTGACCCGTTCGACGCGCAGGCGCCCGACGTAGTCGATGAACTTGAGCCCGGTGGAGCGCCGGAAGACCTTGCAGAAATAGAAACTGCTGGTGTTCACCGCGCGGGCCACGAGCGCGAGGCTGAGCGGTTCGTCGGCGTGATCAGCAATGAAGGCTTTGGCGCGGGCGATCAGCGGCGAATCCACCGGATGCGACGTCAGCATGATCTGGTTGCTGATGACGGCCAGGTGCCGGGCGAAGATCCCGAGCATACGCAGCATCGCCTCGTAGTGGCGGGGATCCACCACCCGGGCGCTGAAATACGCCGTCCGGGCGCGCTCCGGATCGAGCTGGACGCCCCGCCGCCCCAGTTCGTCGAGGGTGCGTTCAAACTGCGCGTGCGAGGGTTGGCGGGGCAGGACCTGGCCGATGTGCAGGTAGGCGACCGTCTGGGTTCCGATCACCACCGGCACGGCGGATTCCAAAAAGCCGGCCGGGCAGAGCAGGGTACGCGCCCCGGTCACGGCGCACTCGCGGACCCGCTGCTGGGCTTCGAGGCAGGCGGAGCAGGAGTGGCTCCGTGCGCTCATCAGGGCGCAGAACGAATTCTGGTGCCGCGTGCCCCCGTGCGCGAGGCCGAGTGCGTCGAAGGCCTTCAAGCTCAGCGGCAGTCCCGTGGTGATGGTGAACGCGCGTTGGTACTCCTGAAAAATCGTCGAATGGCGGAGACTCTCAACCAATGGGGGCTCGGCTGGCGGCGGGGCGGAAAGCGGTTCGAGGTAAAGCATCGTTACGGTCTGCGGCGGTCGGTCGCGAGCAGATGCTGCGTCAGCCACCACTGGCAGGCGACTTCGTCGCGGCAGCGTGCCTCGAGGCCCGGGCGTGCGCCCTCGTGCAACCAGATGGAACGCGCCAGGCTTTCGATGTAGCCGAGGTCGGCGGGCGGGGTCGGACGATTGGCCGCGGGGATCGGCGGGCGGGTGCGTTTCATGGGGGAGGGGGGGCGGTTTTTCCGATCATACACCCCCGCCGCGCGGCGCGGAATCGTGGCGCCAGCGATCCACGCATCAGGGTTTCCACGATGCCGGTCCAGCGGGAACCAGCGCTCCCCGTCGGGTTGGCTCGTTTCGCCGACAGCGGTCCCGGGAATTTTGCCGCCGCGTGGGGGCGCCGCAACCACGCGGCTCTTGGACCCTGCGGCGTTCTGCCCCCGGCTCAAACGCGGCTCCGGCAAAACTTGATCTGTTCGACGTGGTCGTCCTGCCCGATGGGACCTCGGGCCAAGACTGAAATCAAAGTATGCCGGCTCCCCCTGGCCTGCCCGCGGTTCAGCCCTTGCCGCGTTCGTGCCACTCGACCGCGGCGCGCACCAGCTCGGTGGCGGTGCGCAGCCCGAGCTTTTGCTTGAGGTGGGCGCGGTGGGTTTCGACGGTGCTCGTGCTGATCTGGAGCCGGGTGGCGATGTCCTGGGTGCCGAGCGCCTGGCCGATGAGGTGAAATACTTCGAGTTCGCGGTCGCTCAACGCCGCGGCGTTGTCGCCCTTGACCGCGGCGGGGCCGTGGGTGAAACGAAACACCGCGCGGTCGCGCATGGCCTCGCTGAGGTGGACGTTGCCGCTCAGCACGCTGCGGATGGCGTCGAGCAGCCGGGCCGCGCCCTCGCTCTTCATGATGTAGCCGCGGGCGCCGGCCCGGATCGCCCGCTCCGCGTAGAGACTTTCGTAGTGCATCGAGAATACCAATACGGGAATCGCGGGATGCAGCACGTGGAGGTCCTTGATCAGATCGAGGCCGCTGCGCTCCTCCAGCGAAAGATCGGCGAGGACGAGGTCCGGCGGATTGCGCTTCACCGCCGCGAGCGCGGCGCGGGCGGTACCGACCTCCCCGGCAACCGCCAGCCCCGCCTCGTGGCGAATGAGGTGGGCGATGCCTTCCCGGGTCATCGGGTGATCGTCCACGACGAGGATGCGTTGGCGGGAACTCGCAGGGGCGGCTGGCTTGGTCGGCTTCATGGTGGGGAAGAAAGCGTGGCGGGCGGGGGCGGTCGGATGGCGTCTTTCGCCGTGCAGCGGACCGTCGTCCCGCCGCGGGGGCGCCGCTGCACGCTCAGGGAGCCGTTGATGACTCCGGCGCGATAATGCATGATATGAAGTCCCATGCCCTCCGACCGGCCCGCGGTGTCGGGCAGGCCGCAGCCGTTGTCGTGGATCGCGAGCACCAAATCCCGCCCGGTTGCGGTGAGGGCGATTTCGACGCGGCTCGCCTTGCCGTGCCGGATCGCGTTGCTGACGGCTTCCTGGGCGATGCGGTAGAGGTTGATCGCGGTCGATTCGTCGTGCAGCACCACCGGGGCCGGGCACCGGCAGGTGCACTTGCGCTGGAAAACCCGCTGCGTGCGCAACGCGAGATCCTGCAGGGCTGGCACCAACCCGCGGTCGACCATCACTGCCGGCGGCGACAGGCCGCGGGCCAGCTCCCGCGCGTGGCTGATGGCGGCGCGGATGGAACCCGAAACAACCCGGTAGTCCTGTGCCGCTCCCGGGGTCACGGCCTCCCAGCGCCGCGCCGCGCTCTCGCTCATGAACTCGATCCCGAGCAGTTCCTGGCAAAGATCGTCGTGGAGCTCGCGCCCGATGCGCTCCCTCTCTCGTTCCGCCACCGCGAGGATTTCGCGCTCGAGGTCCACCCGACTCGTGATGTCGCGCACGAACCAACGCGAGTGGGCGAGCTTGCCGTCCTTCCAGCGCCCGTTGGCGTCGACCAGCACATGGCGGATGGTGCCGTCCGCGCGGCTGACCTGCGCCCGTTGGTTCTGAACCGTCTCCGCCCGCGCGACGCGGTCGAGGATGTCCTGGACCGCCGCCGGGTCGGGGTGGAATTCCGTCACCGGTCGGCCAAGGATGCCGTGGTCGGTCCGACCCATGAGCTCGAGCTGCGCCCGGTTCACGCGCTCGATGCGGCCGTCGGAACTCACCCACATCAGGCCGAGCGGCGCCGCGGTGAAAAAATCCATCAGCGCATTCTTGTTCTGAATCATGATTTCCATGACGCGAATGCGGCGGCTGATGTCGCGCAGGATGAGCGTGTAGACGTCGCGGCCGCCCGCGGACGAACGGGACAGGGAGGCTTCGACGGGAAACTCGGTGCCGTCGGCGCGAATGCCGCGGACCGGCGGCAACGGCTCCGGGCGGCGGCCGGGTGCGCCGTCGGCGGCCGCCTGCCGTTCCGCCACGGCTTGCGGGCGGAAGCTGGGAATAAGGATATCCAGCGGGCGGCCGACGACTTGAGCGTTGGTGCGGCCGAACATTTTCGCGGCGGCCGCGTTGAAGAGGAGGAGGTTGAACTTTGCGTCGACGGTGATGACCGCGTCGCGCGCCGCATCGATGATCCCCGCCAGCCGTTCCCGATCCTGCTGCGCGGCGAGGAGTGCTTCTTCGACCGCGGAGTTGCCTGCCGGGGCGTCCGGTTCGTCCGCGGTGCCCGTGCCGGCCCGGCCGATGACCTGCTTCCCGCCGGGGGCAACTTCCAGGAGAGCCGCTTCCCAACGCGCCGGCCCGCCGGCGGCGTCGGCCCGGAGCCGGCTGCGGACGCGCACCGTTCGCGGGCCCGCGCCGCAGGTCGACTGCAGTTGCAGTTCCACCTCGTGCAGACTCGGCGTGCCGGCGAGGTTCCGGATGTGCTCGCGGAGTGCGCCGCGGGCGGCGCGGGTGACAAAGCGGGTCAGGCGCGCGCCGGGCAGCGCGGCCCGTTCGACCCCGAGGAGTTCCGCCGCGGCAGCATTGGCACGCACGATCGAGCCGTCGCGCCGAAGAATCAGTTGCCCCGCAAACGCGTCCTCGAAGCGGTTGTCCGCCTCTTCCCGGGCCAGGGCGAGTTCGAGGTGGGCGCGGCGCAGCCGCTCCTGTTGCAGCTCCCATTCGGTCTGCTGCACGTGGTGTTCCGGCGGCGGAGTTAGGCCCTCGCCCGCCTTCGCCCCCGACAGCGTCGCCGCCGCATCGCTGAGTTGGGCCACGGCGTGCGCACGGAGTTCGCTTCGGCCTGGGTCGGCGTTCTCTGCCGCGGCCGGCGGCAACGAGCCGGCGGAGCGTTTAGGCGGGGACGGACGGGCCATCACACCACCAGCCTAACGGCGCGGACATCCGTGTCACTCCATTCCCGCAGTCCGCTCGTGGGGCGGCTCAAGGCCGCCGCGGTCTCGGGCGACGCTCCCGCGCCGGCCGCAGCGATTGGAGCGTATCGCCGGGCATGGGTCCCGTGGCAATTTCTGCGGAGGATTGTCCCGAATGTGCAGAGTGGATGCGGGCGGATGGGCGCATCTTCCCGGCCAAAGGAGGGCACCATGAATGCGTATGTCCGGTGGTTCACGGAAATCGGTCTCGCCGATATTCCTCTGGTCGGGGGGAAAAACGCCTCG
>CAIJFT010000034.1 GCA_903820035.1 uncultured Opitutia bacterium | reverse complement strand
TACTTCGGGAACCAGAACTGATAAAAATACCACACCGGGTCCGTGATCAGCCGGCCCGCGAGCAGCAGCCACGTGCCGCGAAAGGCAAACACCTGCGCCCACGTCCAAGGCGTCTCGTCGCCACCGGGATTCTCTGCCGCACCCGACTGCTCCAGCATCTGGAGTTCCCCCGGCGTGATCAACGGGCTCTCCTTCGGCGATCGGAAGAGGCCCAGCCACGGCACAAGCCAAAGGAGTCCGGCCGCTCCCGTCAGAATGAACGCGAGCCGCCACCCCGTCCCCTGCCCCAGCCAGCCCGCGACGCCGGGCAGCGTTTCGTTCCACGCATGCGTCGCCAAGGGAATCACCAGCGAAGGCGCTAACATCGCGCCGAGCGTGGCGCCCATGGTGTAGAGACCGATCGCCAGCGCCCGCTCGCGCGCGGGGAACCACTCCGACACCACCTTCGACGCCGCCGGCCAGACGCCCGCCTCGCCCAACCCGAGCAGAAAACGAAACGCGCCCATCGAGCGCGCGCCTTGCGCCGCGGCCGTCAGCATGTTCGCCAGCGACCACCACACCACGAACAAAACCATGCTCGCGCGCGTGCCCATGCGGTCCGCGATGCGGCCGGAAACCAGATACGCGATCGTGTAGGCGACGAGGAAGATATTGAGGACGTCCGCGTACGCCCGGTCGTCCATCGCCAGATCCTTTTGAATGGTCGGCGCGAGCGCGGACAGCGTCTGCCGGTCGACGTAATTCAGCACCGCCGCCCCGACGAGGAGCGTGGCGATCCACCAGCGGAGATGCGGAAGCTTAAATGACACGGGACGTAAGGGGGAATCGAGCGCGAGCGTCGGAGACCGCCGCCACGGCTTCAACTGCCGGCATGGTGAAAACGTTCACCGCCTTCATCGGCGCAAGGTGGCTGGCCCCGACGTCTCAACCTGGCCGGCGGGCGTCGTGCCCCGGACTTCGAAGTCGAACGCCGTCGTCCCCGCCGGCACGGTCACCGTGAACTCATAGGGATAAACCGCATCCGTGAGCGTCGTCGGGCGCCCGCCGATCGTGTAGGTCAGCGTCACCTCCTTGAACTTCGCCTCGTCGGCCTGAAGGTAGACGTACGCCGTCGTGGCCGCCGGGCCGAAATTCAAAATCATCGCGCGGGTCCCGCCGAAGGGCAGCTCGAGATAGTCCTGCCGCCACGCATCCGCGGCGCGCGCACCGACCAGGCGGTCCTGAAACTTCGGCGTGACCACGAGTCCCTCGACCTCAACCGCGGTGAGCCCCATCGCCGGCACGGTGACCGTGAGACGGCCGTCGCGGAGTTCGCCCGCCGCGCCGTTTTGAAACACGCGCGTCCGGTAGGTCTTGCCCGCCAGCTGCGGCAGGATCGCCGCGTTGAGCGTGATCTCGGTCGTCACGGGCTCGGGCGACTGGTTGGTGAACGCGAGGTAGAGCCGGTCGCGGCCGCGGGCGACGAGGGTGTTGAGTTCGACCGAGCCCGACTTCACGAAGCGACGCGGCAACCAGAGGACGGCGTCGTCGCGGTCGAAGAATTTTCCCGGGCGATCGCCGTAGAATTTGTTCTGCAGATACGCGTAGCCCTCGATGAAGTGGGCGGGAAAATCGATCTTCCCGCCGGAGCGCG
>CAIJFT010000033.1 GCA_903820035.1 uncultured Opitutia bacterium | reverse complement strand
GCTTGATGGCATGACCACGCGGACCTCCGCGGGGACCAGCGATTACGTGCTCTACAGCTTTCGCCTGACGGATGCTCGCACGAGCCGCATCGTCTGGGAGGACTCGGCTGAAATCAAGAAACAGGGCCTCGAGGACGCCGCCTATCGCTGAGGGCGATGCGCGCCGCCGTTGAAAGCTCCAAGTTGAAAGACCCAGGCTCGAGGGTCTGAGACGTTGCGGTGTTGCTCCCGATCACGCGCCTTCGGGTGCGGCAGCGACGGGGAGGAAAACGGGCTCCGCTTTGGCCGGCGGTCTTGCTTTCACCTTTCAACCTTCAACTTTCAACCAGCAGGGCCCGTGCCCTGTGCCGGTCCCGACACCCAGTCCCGAATGACGTCCTGTCTCCGCTTTGCCTGCCTGCTCGGTTGCGCCGCTCTCTTGGGTGGCTGCGCCTCCGTGCCCGACGAGCCCCCGGCCCGGCGCCGCTCGGGCGGCGGTGGCTCCGCGGTCGAGCGGCGTGAGCCCGTGATTCCGGAAAAGGACCGCGTGCTCTACGACTACCGGTTATCGGCGTCGGCCTTGCGGGCGGGGCGTTACGACGAGGCGAAGAGCCGCCTCGACGACGCAATTTTGCGCATCGGCGGCATCATTACCAACGACGAGCAGGCCGCGAAGGCCCGCGGGTTGTTCAACGCCGAGAGTTCGAAGCCCTTCATTGGCGAACCGTACGAGCGGGTAATGGCCTATTATTACCGCGGCATCCTCTATTGGCGGGATGGCCAGCCCGACAACGCCCGCGCCTGTTTCCGCTCGGGTCAGGTGATCGACTCCGACCCGGTCAACGAGAAGTACAATTCCGATTACGTGCTGCTCGATTACCTCGATGGCCTGGCCTCGACGAAACTGCAGGCCGACGGTAGCGATGCGTGGGCGCGCGCCCAGGCGAATGCCGGCCAGCGGTTTTCGCTCCCGGCGTACGCGCCGGCGAACAACGTCCTCGTCTTTGCCGAATTCGGCTACGGTCCGCGCAAGTACGCCGCCGGGCAATACGGCGAGCAGCTGCGCTTCCATGTCGAAGATTCGCCCAGCCGCTCCGCCCGCCTGGTCCTTGAGGGCGGTCGCCGGGTCATTCCGCTGCCGGCCTATGACGACCTCGGCTTTCAGGCGTCGACGCGCGGCGGCCGCGTGATGGATCATATTTTGGGCAACAAGGCCTTCTTCAAGGCGGGCGTGAACGCCGCCAGCGACGTGGCGCTGCTGGGCGCCGTCATCGCCGCCGAGCAGCCCCGCCGCCGCGACCGCTACGGCCGGGAGGTCGGCGGCGGGGGCAACAACGATGTGGCCGTCGGCCTCGGGCTCCTCGGCGTGATCGGCAAGATCACCGCCGCGGCGACCCAAACCCAAGCCGACATCCGCCAGTGGAACAACCTCCCGCAGCGGTTGAGTTTTGCGGCGTTGAAGCTGCCGCCGGGCGAGCATTCCGGTCGTATCGAGTTTCTCGACCGCGAGGGCAACGTCCTCGCTCGTCGCACCCGGAGCGTCAGCTTCACCGTGGGGACCGAAGAGCGCGACACCGTCGTATTTTTGAGCGAACTTCAGCCGTAAACCCGGGTCATACCTTTCCACCCAGAGCCCACGTCCATGAACACCAAGTCCGTTTCCCTTCTCACCCCGATCCTTGCCCTCGTCCTCCTCGCGGGCTGTGCGACCGAACCCGGCCCGTTTGCGCCGTTGGATACCACGAAATTCACCCTCGAAAACTCCGACCGCTTTGTCCTGCTCGACCAGCCCGCGCAGGTGTCCGTCACCTGCACCGGCCTCCAGGAGCGCCCGCTCGCCGACGGCCGGCTGGAGGTCGTGGCCAATGTGAAGAACCGCGAAAGCCGCCGCATCCAGGTTCAGATCAATTGCGTGTTCAAGGATGACCAGGGCTTCTCGACCGGCGACGAGACGGCGTGGCAAACCCTGATCCTTGCCGAGAACGCCACCGAGGCCGTGCGCTTCACCGCCATGAACACCTTGGCCAAGAAGTACACCGTCCGCGTGCGTCAGGCGCGCTGACCGGGGGCGCGGGCATCTGCGCCACGCTCTTCACCCTTTCACCTTGCGGGCGGGCTGCCCGCGCTCCGTCTCAATCCCCCCCGCCATGAAACGTTTCCTGCTCCTCGCCGTTGCCGCCGCCCCGTTGGTCTCCGCTCAAAACGCCGGTGAGGCGCCGCCGGTTCCACCGCCGATTGCCCAGGCGCTGCCGCGGACGCCGGCCCCCGGGCTGCCGATCGGACCGGAGATCCAGCGCGTGTATGGCCCGAGTGGTGACACGCTGATCGCGCGGCAGGCCGCGAGCGGGATCCTCGAGGGCTTCCGCAAGGTCTACGTCAAGGACGGCGCCCCGCGCGTCGTGGTCTACGTCAACCGCACCCTGGTCGACACGACCGCCGGCCTGAAGCTCACCGGTCGCGTTGAGCAGTTCGAGAAGACCGACACCTCGCTCAAGACGACCGGCACCAATACCTACAAGCCGAAGGACGCCGCCGCGCCGACCCTCGCCGACCAGCAGACGGTGCGTGAGATCGAGCGTCTGATCGGCCGGGCGTTCCGCAACGCGGGCGCGCAGCTCGCCGACCAGAAGCTTGCCGCCGCGCTGCTGCCCGAGCAACCGGGCGGGCACCTCGTTTCCGATCTCGCCGGCAAGGACCGCAAGGCGCTGGCTGACATCGCGGACATCGCGATCGAGGTGCTGATCTCCAGCCGCAATATCGTCGTGCCGGAAGTGTCCGGGGATGTGATGACCGCGGTGCCCGACATTCAGGCGACGGCGATCCGTTTGAAGGACGCCGCCATCGTTGGTCAGGCCTCCGCGAGCGACATCATCGGCAAGGGCGTGCAGGCCGGTCGCGTCGTGCGCCAGTTCGACGTCCGCGACATCACCGAGGCCACCGCCATCGCGCTGATGGAGGACATGCTGACGGGGAAGCGCTGAAGCGGGCGGCAGCCGCCGCAGTTGAAGGATGAAAGATGAAGGTTGAAAGACCTTCGACGGTTCGCGGAGCACATTCCCAAGGCGGGGAGTCCCGACCCCGCATGAATCGGGTGGTGAAACGATCCCCGTAGCCCGGCGCGCACGCGCAGGGCTACACGAGAGGGGCGCGCTACACGTTCAACAACAGTCCGGTCGAGTCGCCGTTGGTGAGCGTGATCTTTCCGGGGCTGCGCAACGTGGCCTGGAGGTCGAGCAGGGTGAAGAGTGCGGCGGCGACTTCGGGTTGGCGCTGGATTTCCGCGAGGGCCCGGCCGACGACCTGCGGGCGCACGGCCTGGGCCTGACCGAGGCGTTGCGACGCCTTTTTGTCCGCTTCCGAGTGGATGATCGCGACTTCGTTTTCGCCGGCTTGGCGCATGGCGGCGGTGACCTGACGCAGCCGGTTCACGACCTTGCGCTGAATCTCGGTGATCATGCCGCGGTCGCGGAAGGCCACTTTGCGGATGTAGGTCGAGCCGAGGTTGAAGCCCCATTGCGAGGACGTCGGCGACACTTCCTCGCGCACCTTGCGGGAGAGCGCGTCGCGGTTTTCGAGCAGCACTTCGAGGCGGAGGTTCGAGAGTTGTTTTACGACGGCGGTGGCGACGTTGGCCTTCAGCGAGCCGATCGGGTCGGAGTTTTGAAACAAGTACGCCTTCGGGTCTTTCACGAACATCTCGAACCAGATGCCGACGCCCATGGGGGCGCCTTCCTCGGAGTTGACGAGCTGGTTGCGCAGGTAGGCCTGCTGGATGAGCGTGCGCACCGTGTAGGCCTTGCCGAAGAAGGGGAAAAGCAGCGCCTTCGGGCCGAAGTGCGCGATCGGGAAGAAGAGCCCGGGTTCCTCGACTTGGCCGACCACCTTGCCGAAGAACGTGTACACGATGACGGTACGTTCCGGCAGTACGCGCCAGAGTTGGAAGATGCGGCCGAGGAGGATCAGGAAGAAGGTCCCGGCGAAGGTGCCGAGGAAGCCGAGGCCGATGGCAATGAGGAGATTCATGGCGGGGCGGTTAGAGTTTGAGAATCGTCTGGGCGGATTTCTCGCGGAGCGGCAGGCTCGCGTTGCGCAGATAACTGTCGAGGGCGGGCTTGCCGCCCTCCGCGTGCATCGCGCCGAGGGTTTTGCCGAGTTCGAGAATCGGCGAGGCCTCGGCCTGCGCCCGGTTCTCGGCGATCTGCACGGCCTGCTCGGCCATCTTCAACTTCTGATCGGCGTCGGCCTTGGCCTGGCTGATCGAGGCGGCGACCTGGTTTTGCGTCGTGTTGATCGAGGCGAGCGCCTCGTCGACGTCGGCGGGCGGGTCGATGTTGGTGATCAGCGCGGCGTCGAGGTCGATGCCGTAGCGCGCCGCGGTCTTGCGGCAGGCGTCCTCCATGAAGCTGTTGATCAGCGAGAGATTCCGCCGGAGGTCGTTGATCGAAACGCCCTCGACGGCGCCCTCCGCGTTTTCGCCGTGGAACGTCGCGATGCGGTCGCGCAGCACGGAGATGAAGTAACCGACGACGTGGGCCGCGGGGTGCGAGATGCCGAAGAGGTAGGCGTAGAGGTTCCGCTCGCAGGGCTTCCAGCGGATCTGGCCGGAGATCTGCACGGTCAGGTTGTCCTTGGTGACGGCCTCAATCGAGTCCTGTTTGATTTCCGGGTCCCAGGTGATGTCGACCGTCTGGATCGTCATGTCGACTTTGGAGAGGTGCTGCCAGGGCCACTTGAAGTAAGGACCGCCGGGTGGAATCACGCGGACACAGGGATAAGTGTAGCGGAGTTTTTCCTCGGCGGTGAGCAGGGCGCCGAGTTGCGGGTCCTCCGCCGTGGTGCCCGTGGTGCGCTGGGCGCGGCCGAAGGTCGTGAGCACGCCGCGTTCCGTGGGCCCGATCGTGTAAACGCCGAAGAGCAGCGTGATCAAGGCCGCGAGACCGACGCCGAGGACGAGTCCGAACAGGGTGGTGGTGAGCATACGGGGGATTTTGGGTGCCCGGGTGGGCGCGGGACGAATGGGGGCTTGGACAAGCCGTCTGTATCGGAATAAGCCCGACGCCAGCAACGCGAAAACGTGACGGCGGCGTTACACTCCGATCACGGCGCGGCGGGCTTCTTTGCGACCGGCGCCGCCGGCGGAGTGAAGGCGGGCTGTTTCAACGCCGGCAACTCGATCGTCGGGATCGCCGGCACGGGGAGCGGCGGAAGCTCCGGTAGAGGCGGCATCGGCGGCACCACTCCCGCCATCGGCTCGGTGATGGACTTCGGCAACGTCGTGACCGCCGGCCGCACGAGGCTGCAATAGAGCGTGGCCAGGCCCACCGCGCCGATGGCGAACCAGAGGAGGCCGTTGCGCCAACGTTCGCCGCGGGCCGAGGAGGGGGTGGGGTGACCCATGCGCGCACCTTGCGGGCGCGCCGGACGCTTGGCAATCGCTCGAATGAGTCGACGACGCGACGACGCGCAGGCTTTGAACAGGAAGATCGCGAAGGGCGGGAAGTTGGGAGCCGCCTCTTCCCGCCCTCCCCGATCTTCCGGTTCAATGGTTCGGGTCCCACTGGAGGCCGCCCTCACTCCGACTTCGTCTTCTCGCCGGGCGGCGGCTTCACGTAGGTGTCGAGCCAGGTTTCCATTTCCCAGAGCATGTGCAGCAGGCTCTCCCGCGCCCGGTAGCCGTGCGACTCGTGCGGCAGCAACACCAGGCGCGTCGTGGCGCCGTGGCCCTTCAGGGCTTGGTAGAACCGCTCGCTCTGCAGCGTGAAGGTGCCGGGGTTGTTGTCCGCGAGCCCGTGGATCAGGAGCAGCGGATCCTTCACCTTGTCGGCGAAGTTGAACGGCGACATCGCCGCGTACACCGCCGGCGCCTGCCAGAACGTGCGCTTCTCGTTTTGAAAACCGAAGGGCGTCAACGTGCGGTTGTACGCGCCGCTGCGCGCGATGCCGGCGCGGAACAGATGGGTGTGCGCGAGCAGGTTCGCCGTCATGAATGCGCCGTAACTGTGCCCGCCGACCGCGAGGCGCTTCGGGTCGGAGACTTTGCGGCGCACGAGTTCGTCGACCGCGGCCTGGGCATTGGCGACGAGCTGTTCGATATAGGTGTCGTTCGATTTCTGGCCCTTGCGCGCGACAATCGGCATCGCCGGATCGTCGAGCACGGCGTAGCCCGCGAGCAGAAACGGCAGCGGACCCTGCGCGCTCACGCGCACGAACCGCTCCGGCGTGGCCTTCACCTGTCCCGCCGTTTCCTCGCTGAGAAATTCGCGCGGATACGCCCAGAGCAGCGTGGGCAGCTGACCCTGGTCCGGCGTCCAGCCCGGTGGCAGGTAAAGTTTGCCCGAGAGCGGGACGCCGTCGGCGCGCTGGT
Organism: uncultured Opitutia bacterium; assembly: GCA_903820035.1. GTDB lineage: Bacteria > Verrucomicrobiota > Verrucomicrobiia > Opitutales > Opitutaceae > ER46. The sequence continues at coordinate 4,771 of CAIJFT010000033.1, read as the reverse complement.
AGTGGATGACCTCGGACTTCACCGCTGCGAACTGCGGGTAGGGATTCGCGAAGCGGGTGAGCGGCGTGAGTTCACCGGTCGGCAGGTGGCGCACGACGTAGTTCAGCGGCTCGGTCGGCGATTCGCGGGCCATCAGCGCGCGCGTCGACGACCCGTCCGTGAACGCGATGAATTCCTCGTACTGCGGCGGCGCGGAGCGCCAGAGACGGTGGGATTTTTTCGTGGCGACCTCGAACGCGTCGAGGAACGGCCGGTCGCCGTCGGGCGAGGCGCCGGCGCCGGCGAGGTAGATCGTGCCGCCGTCGGCGCTGCGCAGCACCACGGGCCGGCCGTAGGCGTTGCGGGTGGTCGCGGGCCGGCCCGGATCCTTGTAGCGGTCTTCGCTGTTGAACTCGTGCAGCAGGCGGCGCGGCGAGCCCGGCTTCCCCGGCGCGACCTGCCAGGTGCGTTGCGCTTTCGTGGCGGTCCACGACTCGTTGACCAGCGCGAAGGTGTCGTCGCCCCAGAGCACGGAACCGACGCGGTATTCGAAGCGCTGTTGCTCGACCGGCTTGTCCGCGAACGGTGCGGCGAACGTGAACCAGGCATCACGCGCCGTGGTCTTGTCCGGCGTCTGCACCCCGCGGCCGAGTGCGGTCACCCAGGAGAGCGTCGCCGGCTGGTCGGCGCGCCAGGTCACGTTGCGCGGGCCGGGCTCGACGGCATCGGTCGCGGTGTTCTCGCGCAGCGGCCGGTCGATGACGCGGTACTGGCGCCGACCTTCGCGGTCGAGCACGTCGACGCTGGTCGGGAAGCGCCCCCAGGTGACGAGGTAGGAGTACGGCCGGTGCAACGTCGACACGAGCAAGAGCCGGCCGTCCGGCGAGGGGGACACCAACGACACCAGTCCGCGCACCGGCAGCGGCTTGATTTTTCCGTCGAGGGTGACGAGCGCCAGCTCGCTCGTGGCGTGGTATTCGAACCGGCGTTCATCGTCGGGGTTGGACAGCAAATCCTGATACGTGCGCACCGGCGCCTTGCGGCCGTTGCTCTCCTGCACGACGGGGCCGAGCGGCAACGCGGCGGCGGGGAGCGTCCCGCGGTCGGCGGGCAGCCGCCGGATGAGGAGCGTGCCGGCGTCGAGCCAGACCAGCGGATCGCCGAGCACGGCGTTGAGGATCGGCCCGGTGAGCGCGCGGGCCCGGGCGGTGGTGGTGTCGACGAGCCAGAGTTCGAGTCCGCCCTCGCGCCGCAGGGTGCAGGCGATGAGTTTTCCGTCGCGGCTCCAGGCGTAGTCGCCGATGGCGGGGCGCTCCGGCAGGCCGGTGACGCGGCGGGCGGCGCCGCCCTCAAGCGATTGGAGGGTGAGGCCGGTGGAGAACGTGGCGCGGCTCGGGCCGTGGGCGACGGGGTTGATCCGGACGCCGGCGAGGCGCAGTTCCGGTTGCGCGAGGTCGGCGATGCCCGGGGCGTCGGGCCGGTCGAGCAGCAGCAGGTTGCGGCGGTCCGGGCTGAGGGAGGTCACCGGCGCGAGCGGGGCATCGACGATTGCGGCGAGCGCGGAGCTCGGCGTGCGGTAGACCGCCTCGTTTTCGGCGGCAAACAATCGGGCAACGAGGAGGGCGGCGAGCAGCGCTGGGAGGAGGCGAGGGGAGTGGGCCATGGCGAGGAGAGCGGAAGGCTAGCGGTCCGGGCGAGGGATGTGAAGGGCGGGGTGGATTTACCCGCGTAGGCCGGCGCGCTGCTGCGCGCCCGATTTCGCCAAGCCACGCTCGCGAACGGGCTCGCGGACGGAAACTCGCACACGGTACCGGCCGGCGACGGAATTTTCGTGTTCATCGGGGCGGCGACGTGGCCTGATGGTTCTTCCGCCGTCATGTCCCGCCTTTCCGTCCAACTGCAGGAACTCCGCGCCACGCTCGCCCTGGCGGTGCCGATCGTGGTCGGGCACGTGAGCCAGATGCTGATGGGGTTGACCGACAGTGCGATGATCGGGCGGGCGGGTACGGTGCCCTTGGCGGCGTCGGCGTTCGGCGGCAACCTGTTCAATTTCTTCTTCGTGCTCGGGATCGGACTGATGATCCCGGTGGCGATTTTCGTCGCGCGGTCGCGGGGGGCGGAAAAGCCGGACGAGGCCGCCGAGTATCTGCGGCACGGGATAGCGGTCGCGGCTGGTTTCGGCGTGCTGGAAATGCTCGTGATGGCCGGGCTCAGCACGCAGCTGCACCGGTTCGGCCAGCCGCCGGAGGTGGTCGCGATTGTGACGCCGTTCTTCCTGCTCTTTGCGGCGTCGATTGTTCCGGTGCTGGTGTACCTCGCCCTCCGGCAGTTTGCCGAAGCGATGGGCCACCCGTGGGCGCCGATGGTGATTTTGCTCGGTGGGGTCGGGCTCAATGCGGCGCTCAACTGGGTTTTCATCTACGGCAACGCGGGCGTGCCGGCGCTGGGCCTCACGGGGGCCGGCATCTCGACGCTGGTATCGCGCACGATCGGCGCGGTCGTGATCTTTATCTGGCTCCGGCGCGACCCGAAGGTGCGGGCGGCGTGGCCGCGGCAGTGGTTCGGCGGTTACTCGCGGGCGCGCTTCCGCGAAATGTTGGCCGTCGGGCTGCCTGCGTCCGGCATGCTCTTCTTCGAGAACACGGCCTTTGTGTTTTCCGCGATCATGATGGGCTGGCTCGGGACGGTCGCGCTGGCGGCGCACCAGATTGCGATCAATTGCGCGTCGATTTTGTTCATGGTGCCGCTCGGACTCGGCATCGCGGTCGGGATGCGGGCGAGTCATGCGGTGGGCGCGGGTGCGCGCGACCGCCTGCGGCCGATTGCGTTCGGTGTGCTCTGGTTCGGCCTGGTCGTGGGATCGGTTTTTGCCCTCGGGCTGGCGGGCGGCGGCCGGGTGATCGCAACGTGGTTTGTGCCCGATGCGGCGGTGATCGCGCTGACCGCGCAGCTCATGATTGTGGCGGCCTTTTTTCAGATGGCCGACGGCGTGCAGGTGATCGCGGCGCACATCCTCCGTGGCATCGGCGATGTGAAGGTGCCGACGGTCATCACGCTGATCGCTTACTGGGGCGTGGCGCTGCCCGTGGGTTACCTCGTGGGGATTCGCGGCCCGTGGGGTGCGACCGGCGTCTGGGTCGGGATCGCCTTCGGCCTCACGTTTGCCGCGGTGTTCCTGACCGTGCGGGTTGCACGGCGGACTAGGGGAGGCGATTGAAAACGTAGCCCTGCGCGTGAGCGCAGGGAGGATGGGCGGTCGAAAGGTCTTTGGTCCCTGAGCTCACGCTCAGGGCTACATTCCAGCGCGGCGCTACACGCCGAGCTTCGCTTTCAGCTCGGCGAGCGAGCGACCGTCGATGCGCAGCACTTTCTGACGGGAGGTGTCGCCGCGCATGACGGTCACGGCACGGCGCGGCAGATCGAGTTCGGCGGCGAGGAATTCACACAGGACTTCGTTGGCGCGGCCCTCGACCGGCGGGGCGTGGACCTTCACCTTCAAGGCGTCGCCGAGCCAGCCGATGACTTCGCTGCGCGGGGCGTTTGGGATCGCCTTGATCGCGATCGTGCAACTCCCCGGGGTCGGCTTCATCCCAGCGCCTCGGCGAGGGCGCCAATAATGTCCTCGACCGGCTCGACGCCGCAGCAGAGCCGCAGGAGGTCGGCGTCGAGGCGGCTGGCGGAGAGTTCGGCCAGGCCCGCGGGCGTCGAGACGAGGTCGTAGTGCGCCAGGTACATGAACGGGCAGATGAGCGTCGTCTTCATGCCGAAGCTCGGGCCCTTCGGCAGGCGCAGCCGATCGTAAAATGTCGCCAACGGCATCCGGAGCGTGAAGGTGATCATGCCGCCGGTGGCGTCGGGGGCGCGGGCGATCTTCAGGTAGTTGGCGCGCGATTCGGCGCGCAGGGCCCAATGGACGTCGCGCACCTGCGGATGGGACTCAAGGAACGCGACCACGCGCGCGGTGTTGGCGTGGATGCGGGCGAGCACGGCTTTGGTTTCGCCGATCTGGGTCGCGAGGCGGGCAAGGTCGCGCGGCTCGACGGGCTCGACCAGCGCCGTGCTGCCCCGGCGGAGCGCCGCGGCGTCGGGCGCCGCGGGGTTGACGGCGATGCACCCGGCGGTGAGGTCGCCCTCGCTCGCGGTGTATTTGGTCAAGCTGGACACCACGAGGTCGGCGTGCGGCAGGACATTCAGGTTGAAGATGGACGCGACCGACGGGTCGATGAGCAGGTGTGCGCCGTGCTGCCGGCAGAGGGCGGAGAGGCGCGGGACGTCGGGCGTCTGGATGAGCGGGTTGGTCGGCAGCTCCACGAAGGCGCCTGCGATCCGGTGCCCGTGCCGGGCGAAGATGCGTTCGATGGCGTCCTGGTCCAGCGGGTCGCGGATATAGACGTAGTCGGCCGGCGTACGGGTGTACGCCTTGAGGATCGCGATGGTGTCGAGGTAGAGCCAGCCGAGTTGCAACCACACGGTGCGGCCGCGGGCGGCCTGCACCTCGGCGGAGGCGCGGAACGCGGCGTAAATGGCGTTCATGCCGGACGGCGCGAGCAGCAGGTCCTCCGGGCGGGCCTCTGGCATGGCCTGGCGCAGGACGCGGCGAATCTCTGTCCCGGCGTCGCCGGCGAAACGCGTTTCTGGGTACGGTGCCGCCAGCTGGCCGAGCCGGACGAGTTCCGCTTCGGCGGTGCGCGAGGAGACGAAGCCGCCGATGTTTTGGAGAAATAGCTTGGCGCGCGCGAAGAGGGTGGGCGAAACCGGATGTGAAACGCCGGGAATGCGTTCGTCCGGCAGC
>CAIJFT010000032.1 GCA_903820035.1 uncultured Opitutia bacterium | reverse complement strand
GGCGCCGGCGGCCCCGTTTGCCAAAACCGAGGCCTCGGGCGGGCGCGACCTTGAGTACCTGCGGCGGAATCCGCCGGTGCTCATGAACGAGCGGGAGGTGGCGGTGGTGCTCAACGTGTGCCCGCGGTCGATCCGGAATTTCACCGCGCGAAGAATCCTGCCGGTCATCCGCCTCGGCCGCCGCCGGCTTTTTCGCCGGGAGGCGGTGTGGGCGGCACTGCAGGCATTGGAAAGCGGCGGAGCTGGCGCTGCACGTTGGAACGTCGCCGCGCCGCGTCGGGCAGTCCTGATGGGCGCAGCGAATGTCACTCCGCGATCACGCCGTTGCCTTACGCCGCGAAGTTTTCCGCTCCGACAATATGGGTTCCGGGCCGGGCCGAGACCACGGCGTCGAGCAGCACGCGGGCGACGCGGTCGGCCGGCGAAATCCGGTAACGTCGCGGCAACAAAGGCCCGAGCAGGCGCAGGGCGAACAAACCGATGCGTTCGCCCAATCGGAATTCCGCCCGATGGCCGCCGAGCAGCCCGGGCCGCACGATCGTGAGCGAGGGAAAGCCGCAAGCCACGACGGCCGCTTCGACGTCACCCTTGGTCCGCAGGTAGAAGTTGTTCGTGTGGACGCTGGCGCCCATCGAAGAGTTCAGCGCGAACGCGGTCGCGCCGTGAGCCCGGGCGATTTGCGCCAACACCAGGGGATAGTCATGATCTACGCGGCGAAACGCCTCCTTTGAGCCCGCCTGCCGCAGCGTGGTGCCGAGGGTGCAAACCACGCCGTTGACCGGCCACCACGGTGCGTCCGGGGGCAGGGTGGAAAAATCGACCAGCGGATTCTCCAGCTTGGGATGCGCCGGCAGCGGTCGACGGGAAGGCGCCACCACCCGCACGATCCGTGGATCGGCCAGGGCTTGTTCGAGAACGTGGCGACCAACGAGCCCGGTCGCGCCGGCGAGAAGGATTTTCATCAGATACCTATTCGGACTATTTCGATTTTCGGGGTGATTGTCGCCTCCGCTAGGGGAGATCGGTTGCGCTCACTGCTTTGTGACGACGTCGTCAGACCTTGTTCAGGGTGCGATCGCGAAGTACGCCTCCGCGTCCTTCTTCCGCGCGAGGGGTCGGTAGCTGTCGAAGAGCACCTGGTCGTTGGCGCGGTGGCCCAGCATCGCGGATGTCTTGGCGGCGTCGGAGTGCAGCGCGTAGTGGTACGAGCCGAAGCTGTGGCGCATCGCGTTGGAGCGGTTCTCGCGCCAATCGGTGAAGCCGGCTTTTTTCACGAGCTTCGCCCACCGTTCATTGAATTTGCCCGGGGCGACGCTCCCGGTTTTTTCGCGGCAGCGGTTCAGCCACAGTTTGCAGGCGGGCATCAGTTCCAGCACGCGCAGGCGCCGCTTCTTGGCGATTTCGGCACCGATGGTGATGATTCCCTCGGTGAGATCGATCGCCTTCCAATCCAGCCGCGTAATCTCGTTGGTCCGGATGCCCGCGAACAGCCCGAGGGCGACCGTGGCCAGCAATCGCCCGTCCTGCTCGGATTGGGCGGCCGTGATGAGTTTCTTCGCTTCGGCGACGGTCAGGATGGAAGGTGCCTTCCAGTCGATTTTGGGCGTGCTGATGCCGGCGGCCGGATTTTCGGCGGTGCGATAGCCTTTGGCGACCGCCCAATTGAAAAACGTCCGGACCGTGATGAGGTAGTTCTTCTTCGAGCGCGCGGAGAGGGCCTTGCCCCCCGCTTCGGGATCGGCCCGGAGGTCACGCAGCCACTCCTCGACTTCCGTCCGGGCAATGTCCGCGACCGGGCGCGAGCCGAAGGCCTTCTCGAATACGCTGAGCCGGTTGCGCAGGTCGCGCACGGACCGGGCCCGGAGATTCTCGGCTTCTTTTTCCGCCAAGAGCTTGGCGACGACTTCCGTCACCGACAGCACGCTGGCCGGAGGGCGGTGGTGATCCCGGGCCAATTGGGCCGCTTCGGTCAGCGTCAGGCCCGAGCCGTCCAAGATGGAAAGTGCGGACAACGCATCTGCCCGCTGGACGCCGCTCAGCACTAAGTGGCGCTGGCCGTCCTGGCGGATGCCTTGGTTCTGTTGTTGAGCCCACGCCTCGGCGGTTTCAACCGAGGCGAATTGGCGGAATTGCCGCGAGCCGGCGAGGCGCGCCGGAATCGTCACGCGATAGGACAGACCGTGATCGGCGCCGGCATTGCGGTTGATGATTTCGCGGATGCCGATGCCCGAGCCCGCGGGAAATTCCCAACGGCGCAGTTTGTTTTTGCCGGTGTGTGCCATCCGCTTCCGACGTTTGCCGGAAGTTGCGCGCATTGTCACCCTCCTTGAGAGGAATTGGAGAGGATGTATCGGTTACTAAGAAATGTCAGTGAATCGTAGCATGAGTTGTCACTAACTCCGACTTAGAAGGAAATTTTGGGCCACGGGTTCCGGAAGCATCAGCTGTCATTTTGTAGGGGTCTTGAAATGATCAGCGGTCATTTAGTGGTGCCTCGAAGCGTTGACCCCGCAGAAATTTGCGGGCTCGAGCTGCGCCTTCCTTTTTCAGGACGCGGCGACAGCCCTGCTTCACCAGCAAGATTCCATCGATTGATGCGATCATGTAGTGGGTTGGCCTTCTTAACGCATACCCCGAAAAATCACTCCTAACATGAGTCTAACAATAAATGGTTTATTAGTAACTAAGATATCTGGAAACCATTCATTGTAATCATGTTAATTATGGTAACATAAAATGTTATTGATGATTCTCTAAAATCAGGACAGTGATAGTCCATGGATCTCACAACCGTAAATGAAGTCAGATCGAGCGCGCTATCGCTCCAGGAGCACCTGGAGGCGATGATTGACATGCTGGCAGGCCAGATCAGGGACCAAGCCTATCCGGACGGGGATATGGCATGGCTTCAGAACTGCGCCAAAGAAATCGAACTACTCAAGGCCGACCTCAGGGCGTTGGAAGCGATCCGGGACCATGCCGTAGCGGTCCTCACCGACTCCCTGAGTTTTGACGGTGATCAAGTGGATGTGTCATCCTCCGGCCTGCGAAACATCACGGTTGAGATCAGTCAAGGTATGCTCAACCAACACTTGCTGACGCTAACGGACGCAAAGCAACAAGGTCTGGTCAGAGATGGGGAGAAATTTGCGATTCAGCTACCGGATGGCGCCAAATTCGAGACCGAGCTCTGCGACCCGGGCAACAAGCTCCGGGAACGAGGTCTCATCCGGAAATTCTACGAAGACTCCAAGATCAACGCTGGAGACAAGGTGATCATGAGTGAAGTAAGTCGCGGGAGCTGGATTCTGCGGCCCGCAACAGCCGCTGATAGACTCGCAGGGATGCAGAGATACCTTGATATGGTCGAAAAAGACAAACCAGCTCAGGCTCCGCAAAGTGAACCGGGCAACCCGTCGCAGTTACCATGAAAGCGCGCGCCGTAGAGTTGCCGTCAGAGGGTTGCTCAAGCTATCACATCCATGTCAGCCGGCATGCTTTCCGCCGTGCAAGGGAGCGTCTGCACTGGAACAGCAACGCAACGCAGCGCATGGCGTGCCGTGCGTTGGCCCGTGGCTTGGTGCCTGCCAGCTCGGTCGACGCGATTCGGCATGTCTTACCCGGTGAGGTTAATCCAGACGGCAAAGCCTGCCCCTTTCTTTATGGCGAACATGTCTACATTTTCTCAGGGAACGCCATAGAGCGTTCGGCTGTGTTGCTGACCATCTACCGCGCCCCGCGGGCCTTGCTCCGACCGATGGTCCACCGATCCCATCTTGGGCCTGCCACACAAGACTTGGAGCCAACTGAGGACCTAAGCCGCACGCTTCCAGTCATGCCCCTCGTCTTAAGGGCGGCATAGGCCAACCCACCCAATCGGTGACGAACCCCAAATCATTCAAATGACAACATTCTCTGAAACCACTGTTACGTGCGGCGCCTGCGGCCACAATTTTCAACACAGCGATCTGTCCAGCACGAACCGCTTTGGTCCGATGGACCTGGACACGCGACCGCCTGAAATGGCGCGGTCCACCATGCTTGCTTGGGTCCAACAATGCCCAACCTGCGGCCATTGTGCCCGCGACGCTTCCCAATTTGATTCCAAGCTACGCGGAATACTCGAGTCGCAGGATTATCAGCAGCATCTGAAGAACGAGACCCTACCCCCGCTGGCGGCTAGGTTCATTTGCTCGGGACTGTTGCTCGAGGCGGGCGGCAAAATTGTAGAGGCCGGTTTGGAATATCTCAGGGTTGCCTGGATCATGGATGACGCCGAGGCGGCCGCTGGGAGCAAGCAATGGCGCGGCCAGGCGGCCAATTGCCTAGCCCGTTCCTTGGAGGTCAGTGCCACGCCCGCTGGATCAGATGCTAATGTTGGCACCATAATGGTCGACTGCCTCCGGAGGGCTGGTCGCGGGCAAGAAGCCCTTTCCGTGATAGAACGAATACTGTCTGGGAACGTCGGTGCCGTGATAGAACAGGTTCTGATTTTCCAACGCGAATTGATCACCCGCGGCGACATTCGTTCTCACACAATCGATGAAGCAATAAAACAGGAGAATTAACCATGTCGCACGCAAGCATCACAGTTAACGGGACGTGGATTCGTAGAATCCATGATAATTGGGCAAACACTTCAGGATACCGGACAGATATTCCACAATCAGTCCTCGAGAGTCCGATCGTCAAGCGCGTCGCCTTTATCCTCGACGATCATCGCGCAATCCTGGTGCCAATCGAAGCCATGAGGTCGGTCCTGATCGGGGCACGCAAACGCTCGAATGGCTGTGTGGGCCCCTACAATGTTGATCCCCACCACAGCACGGTAAATGGCATGCAGGTGCCAATGGACATTCGCGTTCCCAAAGTGAGCGACGTAGCTGCATAACGGAGTTACCCGCCGCGCACGCTGCTGCTCAGTCGCGAGCCTATCGCGATGGGGACAACCAAAGCTGAATCTATAACCAGCTTCCTCATGAGCGTCCCTCCGTATAATGGCCTTACCTTTGGGGAATTACTATGGGGGAAGATCATGCGGTGTTACGAGAGTTCGCACCCCGACATGGCGACTCTAAGGGATATTGGAAGCGCAAGCCTTGCGCTAGGTTCGGTGGGCACATCTGGCACCGGCCTCAAATTTGCCGAAGCACTTGCCCGACTGACCGGTCGCGATTCGGTGCGTTTGATGAACTGGGGGGCCACCACAGACGGGGCATCGCATTCGCGTTTGATGCGGAAACACCAAGCGTGGTGCCCGCTCTGCCTTGCGGAGGATCCCATTCCCTATTTCAGGGAGTTATGGGATCTTGAGCTGGCGACCAGCTGTTCCCGCCATCGCCGACGGCTCGTGCATGCCTGCGGCCACTGTGGGGCCGCCCAGCGGCGTTATCGGTGCGACGGAAGCATGGCACTTTGTCAACGGTGTGACCATCCATTGACCGTGGCTACGACCGTGCCAGCCTCGCCCCACGAGACGATGGTGGCCGACCAGCTCGGCATCGTCATCGCTGAGGTCACCGCCGGCAGACTCAAAACCACAGGAGACCTGATGAAAACGGCTTTGTTTGGTTGGGCTGAACAACAGGGCGCCACGTCGGTGAAGGCAAAGGCCCGCTTGATCGGCATGCCTCAGTCGCTGGTTTGTTACTGGCGATATACTGATCGTCAGCCTTCGCTGCAGCGACTCTGGGAACTGAGCCTCCGTAACGGATTGCCCCTCTTGGACGTATGCCGAGGAAGTCGCGTGATCACGGCCCATTCCCTCCCGAACCATGGTATCCCACGGGCATGGCAATTCCGGTTGCTGACGCCGGAACAGAAAGAGGGACTACGCTCTGGCTTGGCGACCATCGCCTCACGCGAACATCCGCCATGCGTGCAACATGCTGCCATAGAACTGGGTGTTTCCGCCGGCACCCTGAAGGCGCTCGCTCCGCGCGTATGTGAGGACATGAGCAAGCGTTCCCGTAGTCAGCGGAAGCTCATCGTCGCGGTCCGGTTCCAGCGCTTTCAAAACAAGGTAAAGCGATATGTGGACGACATAATTGGTGAAGGTAAGGTGCCCACTTTTCAGGACATTTCCTCGTGCTTCAAATCACCAGGAGTCCTTCGCGCTCCCCAATGCAGGGAGTATGTTCGAGCTGAGATTGAACGGGCGAAGTTGCAGCTGTTCGGGGACACGACCGCCGGCAAGTAGGCTTATACCAATGTCCCAAGTGATTTGGACTTTGGCGCGGCAGCGCCGGTAGGGACGGACCGCCGGGCCGTCCGCGAACGTCCTTGCGGCTCGCCCAGCGGTCGTGGCCAACCCGATTCGATGGCGTTCAAAAGTCTGTTTGTTTGGGGACGTTGGTATTACCTGGCGTGCCTCGAGGCCATGACCGCGAATGGTAATCCTGACCCGTATGTTAGTCTGTTCTTCCGACTGGCTCGATTCTCGTCGGAGTTGCCCTGCGCGAATTGGGACGCGATCGTGGCTGCTTTGGAGAAATCCGGTGCGCTGAAAGACGCGCCCGCCGCGTCTCTCAATCTCGCGAGCACGCTACTCTGATGCCGCGGCATGTATTCGAGCTGCCCGGCCACGCCGGTCAGCTTACTTCAAGTGCATACCCCATTAGCCTTTTGACACGCCTAACCGCTAAGTGTTTTGCACGCCACCGGGAAGCATGTGTTGTCACTAAGTGGAAAAGAAGCATCAGCTGTCATTCCATGACAATTGATGGCCCCCGCGACAGAGGAATAGCGTAAGTCGTTGCTAAAATGGTGGAGGTGGCGGGAGTTGAACCCGCGTGCCCCTGACCTTTGCGCACCGCGTCTACCATGTTTAGTGTGACCTTAATCTCGTCGATGCCACGCCGTCACACGCGCTTGAGCACCAACCAGTCCCCGGATGGAAGATACAACGCGCGGTCCGCGGACCGCTCCACGCGCTATGCCTGCTGTCGTCGTTAGTTCCAACTAGCAGGTGTCGTTGGACCAACGTGGCTGCACTTAGGCAGCCAGGGGCATTTCTTCAGTTTTGCCGTTTATTTGTTTCGCAGGGGATTTAACGAGAGACCCACGACTCTCGACAGGCAGCGGCGCACTCCAACCAAGGGTAGAATCCAGAACACCCCCAAAAGGGAGAAAAGGAGGAGTGACGGTGAAAGGGAGACGCCGGAGGGGAGGCCTCCGGTATTCCTCTTACTTTCGCCGGTACTGCTCCGGATGAATTCGAATGGTGTGCAACCAATCAAAGAACGAGGCGCACGATGGGTCGGATGGCGCCGAACGCAAGTGCGGTGACGGGCCGGTTTGGGGGAGCCTGCGCTCGCGAAGGGAGCACAGGCGAAGGGTGTTTATCGCGGCTTCGCGTGAGCTTCCGACTTTAGGAAAGCTCGGAAAACGTCTCCCGGTCTGCAGTTGCAACCAAAGAGGCGGGGCGCAGTGGCCACGGAAAGCGGCCTTTGGGGGATGGGCTGGGTCGGCTCGCGCTTCGTTTTCGTTTGGCCAATTCGGAGGCACGCGAATGCGCGAAGGGTGCGAAAGGGAAGGGAGTTTTTTCTTGGGCTTCACGGGAGCCGTTTGGGCTGAACCCAAAACGATCGCGTGACCCGATCACGTCGTGAGTCCGAGCAGACCTCGGGTCAGTTGGAAGTCGACGAAACCGTGGGCGTTGGCCGCGGGGCGGGTGCGGTGGCTGGCGGTGGCGGCGACGAGTTGCGTTAGTTTCTCAAGATCGACGGATGGGTCTCCGCTCAGGAACGCGTCGATGTCTTCCGCGGCGACTCGGCCGCGTTGGTCGGCTTCGGCGACTTGGATCACCGGGATCAGCGGGTGGCCCTGTTGCGCGTGATCGCGTACGACCGTGAGCGCGAGGTGCGCGCCGCTGCCGGCCAGGCCGGTGAGATTTTCAACCCAATGGTCCGTCTCGCTGGCGATCACATGAAGGCCGGGGCGCGTCACCGGCTGGCCGTAGAGGAGGCTGGCGTGCGGGGGTGTCGGACCGAGCACGGCGGTGCGGTAGGCGAGATCGGCCAACAGCGGATCACTTTCCACGAGGAGGATCGAGCCGCCGCCGGCGAGCACCGCGCGACTGAGCGCGGCGAAGGCGTGTGCGGTGGCCGGGCCGACCGGCGCCGCCGTTTGCAGGGCAAGTTGCAGGGCCCCGAGCGGCGCGGTGACGGGCACCGCGGCCGGGAGCGTCGCGAGCTTTTCGGTGAACCATTGTTCGATGCGGCCGAGCGCCTTGTCGATGCCGCCGTCGAGTTGGACGCTGGCCCAACCGAATTGCGCGGCGTCGACGCCGGCGTGCGTGAGGTGGTGGCGGATCACGTCGTTGGGGACCTTCTCGCAGCCGTGTTCCAGCAGCAGCGCCGCGGCGACATTCGGGTGCGTGAGGTAACCGCGGTAGGTGCGATGGAGGAGATGATACATCGTTTCACCGCCGAAGCCGCAGCCCTCGGTGTGGGTGAAGCCGACGAAGCGCGAAATGCCGGCGGCGCGACCGAGGCCCGATGCATTCAACCGTTCGGCCGCGAGCCGGGCGATTTGGGTGGAGCAGAGGCTCGTCGGCAAGATGAGCCCGATGCGTTCGGTGGCGAAGCGGCCGGCGTTGAGGCGGAAAGCGGGGAAAGTGGGCGAGGCGGCCGACTCTTCGGGCCCGGTGACGGCGGAGGCCTGCACTACGGGAAGCGGGAGACCATCGGGCGCGGTGCGGGCGCGCAGGTCGGCGAGCTGCGAGGTATCCGTTTGCCGCCAGTTGCGCCAGATCGAGACCTGCGAGTGGCCGGCGTGTTCGCCCTTGGACTTTTGGCCGGAGGCGGTGGCGATCAGGGTCTCAAACGCATCGGCTGCGACGGCCTCCATCGCCTCGCCGTCGAGATAGCGGCCGGCGTTGATGTCCATTTCGTGGATCAACAGCTGGTGCCGGCGCGTGGTCGTCGTGATCTTCAGCGTGGGCACGAACGGAAAGTTGGTGATCGAGCCGTTGCCGGTGACGAAGAGGATCAGGTTGCAGCCCGCGCCGACCTGGCCGGCGATGCCTTCGAGGTCGTTGCCCGGGCCGTTCATGAACGTGAAGCCCGGGTCGGGGAGGTCGCGCAACGGCTGCGCGTAGTCGATGACCGTGTCGAGGCGCGTGCGCGGGTCCTTCTTGTGGACGGCGCCGAGCGATTTGAGCGCGATGTTGTAGAGGCCGCGGAACCGGTTGCCGGCGGACGGATTGCTCTCGGGGGTGAGCCCGTGCCACGCGAGCTTCGCGCGGAAGCCGTCGATCTGGCCGATGAACGCGCGGGCGGTGGCGAGGTCGCGGACGTTGCGGAGCAGGTAGTCCTCGGCGCCCATGGATTCGTCGGTCTCGGTCAGGACGCCGGTGCCGCCGTGGCGGATGGCCTCGTGCACGAGCGCGCCGGCGAGGGGATTTCCGGATACGCCGGAGAATGCATCGGAGCCACCGCATTGCAGGGCGATACGCAGCCCGCTCAGCGGCTCCGGGGTGCGGGTCAGCGCGGCCACCTGCGGTAGCCAGGCGCGCACAATTTCCTCGCCGGCGGCAAGGCCCGCGGCGAGGCCGCGATCAAGCGTGAGGAAGTGATGCGGAACCGCGTCGAGCGGGTAGCCGTGGGTCCGCATGAAGTCCTGCAGTTTCGCGTTCGTGAGCGGCTCGACGCCGTAGTCGACGGCGAGCACGGCCCCGACGTTCGGGTGGACCACGAAGCCGGCGAGCGCGCGCAGCACCTCGAGGGTGTTGTTGCCCGCGCTGGTGCCGCCGCCCTCGGTGTGCGCGATGGCGACGAGGCCGTCCAGGCCTGGGTGCACGCGGGCCAGGGCCTGCAACCGCGCGGTGAGCTGGCGCGCGAAACTGGCGGTGCGCGACGACGTGCCGAGGATGACGATCGTGTTGCGCGTGCCGACGCCGCGGTTGCCCGGCCGGCGGTAACCGGCGAACGTGCGCGTGGGCTGGGCCCGCGGTACGGCCGGGGCGGGGCGGATGACCTCCTCTTGGAGCGTGAATGGCTGGAGTGAGTCCGCGAAGTTGGCCGCGTCGGGCAGCGCGGCGCCGCCGATTTGGCGGACGGCTAGGCCTTCCAGCATTGCGTGGTTGGTGACGTAGTCGCCCGGTGCGATCGGCCGCAGGGCGCGGCCGAAGGGCAGGCTCCAGGAGAGCAGGTCCTGACCCGGCGCGATGGTGGCGACCGCGAAACGGTGGCCTTCGAGGACCGTGTGTGGCAGGGCCCGCGGCGTGCCGCCAAAGTCGAGCACTTCGCCCGCCTCGATGCGCCGGATGGCGATGGCGACGTTGTCCGCCGGCGCGGGCAGACGCGAGACGGCGTGGAGCGGGAGCGGAGCGGCGGTGTTCATTCAGGAAGGAGACGGGGGATCAGCCGCGGGCTCCGCGGGGGTAGACAATCGTTGAACAGGAAGCTCGGGGAGGCCGGAAAGGGGTTCTGGGTGACCTGCCCGCGCTTCCCGGCCTTCCTGTTCCAAGGTGATGTCTTGAAGCGCTGCGACCACCGGCAGGTCGGCGGCGGCGAGGTCGAATTTCAAGAGGTCGCCCAGCGGCACCCATTGCAGCGCGGCGTGTTCGTGGGCGTGCGGGGCGGGGCTGCCGGCGGCGAGGCGGGCGGTGAAGGGAAACATCTCGATCGTGACCGTGCCGTACGCGTGGGTGAAGCGCGGCAGGGCGCCGGTGAGCGTGAGGGTGCAGCCGAGTTCTTCGCGGATTTCACGGCTGAGGGCGGCCTCGGGAGCTTCGCCGGGCTCGACCTTGCCGCCGGCGAACTCCCATTTCAGCCCGAGGTGTTTGTGGGCGGGGCGCTGGGCGAGCAGCACGCGGCCGGAGTCGTCGACGATGACGGCGCAGACCACGGGAATAGGGGAGGCGGAGGGCAAGGGAGGAAAAAGAGTCCCGTCGGCGGGTTCGTTGCAACTTTTCGCGGCGAGCCGGGTTTTTGGGGACATGAAGACTGTCCTCAAGATCACCCTGCTGGTCATCGTCGCCCTCGTGGCGCTCAAGCTCCTGCCGCTGACGCTGGCGTTGGGCTGCGTGTTGGCCTTGGTGGTGGCCGGCTTGGCGGTGGCGGGGGTTTCCCTCCTGGTCGCGTTGTTGGTCGCTGCACTGCTCGCCGCCGTGGTCCTCGCGCCGGTGTGGCTGCCGGTGCTGGCGATCATGCTGCTGATCAGCCTGGCGCGCCGGCTGTTCCGCCGGCCGGCCGCGGCGTGAGTGGCGTCGTCGCCCTTATGTAGGCCCGCCCAAAGGCGGGCCGAGATTGGGGCGCGCGTGCACAGTTCGGTGAGGATTTCGGGCTGGCGGGGTGGGCGCGGCGCGGTTTGCTCGCTGGCGTATGACCGACGAACTTCCCTCCCGCGTGATTGGCGGCGTTGCGTTCGTCGGGCGCGGCAGCGGGCCGGTCAAGACGCTCGCTGGTTTCAAAAAAGGGCACCATTCGCTGCCGGACACGGCCAATGCGGTGACGAACGCGTTTCTCGGCAAGATCTGTGCAGGCGAGTTGGCGGAGGAGGCGGAGCGGCTGTTTCAAGAGGTGCGGACGGCGTTGGAGTATAAACGCAAGGACGTCAGCCTGTCGGTCACGAGTCCGTCGGCGGTGCTGACCGCGAAGGACTTCACGCTCGAGATCACGTACGCGCTTGAGGAAGGCGATCCGGCGCGCTATGCGGTGACGACGACGCTGCGCGAGCTGCACGACGTGGCGGTCGCGCGGCGCGAGGAATTTTCCCAGGTGTTTGCCGGGCGCTTCACCGAGCTCTCGTTTGCGCTGAAAAAAGGCGCGCGGGTGGAGGCGGTGATCGATGCGATCGAGGCGCTGGACGGCGAGGGTGGGCTCGCGGTGCGGTTCCCGTCGGATTGCCGCGACTGCACGATCAGCGTAACCGGGGTGGAGGCCGAGGTCCGGTGCACGGGCGGGGCGCTGGAGGTGGTTTTTCCGCGCGGTCTGGCGCCGGCGGAGTTGATCGATGCGTTCACCGCGGTGCGCGATGCGTTTCAGATCAGCAAGGCGCTGCGCGGGCTGATTGCCTGATGCCTGAGCGCGGCTCAGGCAGTTGAAAGTTGAGCGTTGAAGGAACGACCAGGCCGTTCGCCGGGCACCGCCTGTATCTTCAGTGAAAAGAGGCCTTGGCGTTCCGGTCGATCGGGGCGCTTTCAACCTTCAACTTTCCCCTTTCAACTCCCCGCGGCGGCCGAGGGGAAAAAGAAAGGCCGGCGCACCCTGGAGGTGGCCGGCCGGAAATTTCGGGACGAAACGTCCGCTTACTTGATCATCTCGGCGACGAACGCGCGCTCTTCGACGAGTTCCTTGTTGGTCGCGGCGATCTTGGACTTGGCGAAGTCATCCATCGCGTAGGTCGTGATGACCTCGTAGGAGCCGGGGGTCGTGGTGCGCACGGGCATGCCGGCCCAGACGTTGGCGTCGAAACCGTAGAGGCCGTTCGACTTCACGGCGATCGAGTGGATGGCACCCGGGGTGACGAGGCTACGGACGTGGTCGACGAGAGCGTTGGCGGCGGAGGCGGCCGAGGAGGCGCCACGGGCGGCGATGATGGCCGCGCCGCGCTTGCCGACGGTCTCGCAGAACGGTCCCTGCAGCCAAGCGCTGTCGTTGATGACCTGCTCGGCCGGCTGGCCGCCGATGGTGGCGTGGGCGAAGGCCGGGAACATGGTCGGGCTGTGGTTACCGTAGATGAAGATGTCCTTCACCGTGGTGAGATCGACGCCCGCCTTCTTGGCGAGTTGGGTCTGGGCGCGGTTCTGATCGAGCCGCACCATCGCGGTGAAGCGGTCGGCCGGCAGGCGCTTGGCCTGCGAGGCCGCGATCATGCAGTTCGTGTTCGCCGGATTGCCGACGACGGCGACGCGGGCGTCCGCGGCGGCGACGGCGTCGATGATCTTGCCCTGTTCGATGAAGATCTTGCCGTTGTCCTTGAGGAGGTCGGCGCGCTCCATGCCCGGGCCGCGCGGCTTGGCGCCGACGAGCAGGCACCAGTTGGCGTCCTTGAAGCCGACGGAGGCGTCGGAGGTCTGCACCACGCCCTTGAGGAGCGGGAAGGCGCAGTCATCGAGTTCCATGGCCACGCCTTCGAGGGCTTTCAGGGCCTTCTCGATGGGGGCTTCGATCAGCTGGAGGATGACCGGCTGGTCGGGACCGAACATCGCGCCCGAGGCGATGCGGAAGAGCAGGGAGTAGCCGATTTGGCCGGCGGCTCCGGTGACGGCGACGCGGATGGGGGATTTCATAGGAGGAAAAAGGCTAGCCCACGGAACACACGGAATACACGGACGAAATCAAACCAAGGCCAAGATTAAGAGCGGCGGGTAAAGCGCGCGTGCGATGCTAATCCGGCTTCCGGTTTTTCCGTGTATTCCGTGGGCAAAATCAGAACCGCGGCGCGAGGGAGGCGTGCAGTTCGCGCACGATCGCCTCGGTGGTGGGCCAGTCGATGCAGCCGTCGGTGATGGATACGCCGTAGCGGAGTTTGTCCTTGGGCTGCGGGAAGGCCTGGCTACCGGCGCCCAGGTTGCTTTCCACCATCGCGCCCATGATCGACGTGTTGCCGGCGGCGATCTGGGTGATCAGGGCGCGGAGGACTTCGGGCTGTAGCTCCGGTTTCTTGGCGGAGTTGTCGTGTGAGCAGTCGACGAGGATGGATTT
>CAIJFT010000031.1 GCA_903820035.1 uncultured Opitutia bacterium | reverse complement strand
TCGCCCGCGCCCTCGTGGTCAGTCGGGTAGAAACCAAAAGCCTCGGCCGGCACGCCGGCGGCGATGAAGGCCTGGATCAGGCGGTAGGGCGTCCACGGCTCCTCGCGGCCGGGTTTCAGCACGACGGGAATCTTGAGCGCGATGCTCGGCAGCCAGAGCGAGTTCACCGCGGGTGAGTTGCTCGGCATCACGAGGCCGAGGCTTGGCGTGGAGGCAAAGTAGCTGACCGGCACGCCGGCCTGCGAGCCGACTCCCGTGTCGATGACCGAGAGGTCGAGTCCGCGCGTGAGTCCGCGCAGGAGCGTCTCGATGTTGCTCATCGCGGTGTTGATGCGCGTCATGTTCCGCCGGATCAGAACGTAGGGCAGGCCGCTGGTGGCCGATAGCGTTTCGATATACTGCTGCGGCGTCTGGGTGTGGCCCTTGTCGCCGAGCGGCAGGGTGCCGTTGAGGAAAAGGTCGGCGGCCTTGACCGTCATCTGCACGAGCTGCGCGCAGGTGAACTTCTTCAGCGCGGCGCGGGCCTGGCCGATCTTGGCCATGTCCTTGCGGATGATACCGGCGTTGACCTGGCTGACCTGCGCGACGGCGGCGCCGCTGCGGCAGTCCTTGGTGTCGACGAGGTCGAGGCTGGCGTACATGCGGCCAAGCCGCAGGGCGGGAAGGTGGGGGAGGGAGGACATGGTGCTGACCGCGGGGTTGAGAGTTGAGCGTTGAGAGTTGAGAGCGTTGGGAGTTGCGGCGGGCGAGCGACGGCTTGGCCCGTCTCTCAACCCTGATCCCTCAACTCTCAACCGGCCCGGCTGCGCCTGGCCTCAGTAAACTCCCTCGACGATGGTCTTCTCCAGCGCGCCGAACGGGCGGACCTCGCCCACGCCGTCCCATGGATAGCGGGCGCAGGGGGCGCGGCGGACGGCTTCGTCGCGCTCGAGGAAGCGCGGCATGAAGAATTCGCGGGTGAGGGTGGTGAGCTCGACGCGACCCCAGGCGCCGTGGGCGACGGTCTGGGCGGTGTTCTTCGGATCGACGACCCGCAACGCGGCGCGCGGCTGCGGTGCGTGGTAGGTGATCGAGTAGTTGTCCTCGGGCTTGAGCGGGATGCTCGCGGCGAGGCCCATCAGCGTGTTGCCGTAGGTCGGGTAGAAACCGATTTTGTGCTCGAGCACTTCCTCGACGAGGAAACGTACCTGCTGCGGGAGCATCGAGGTGCCGCCGCAGAATACGCCGCGGATGCCGGCCTCGAACAGGTTCACCTTTTCGCCCATCGCCTCGAGGAGCTTCGGGGTGGTGAAAAGGCCCGTGACCTTGCGGTTCTTCAAAATCGTCACGGCCTGATCGATGACGTGGTCCATGTACGCGCGGGCCACCTCGTACTGCTTGTTGGCGATGACCTTCTTCACCCAGCGCGGATCGAGATCGATGAAGTAACAGGAGCTGCCGCGGAAGTTGGCGAGGTGCTCGATCGCGAGGCGCAGCCGGCGCGGACCGGTCGGACCGACCATCAGCCAGGCGCCGCCGCGCGGGAAGTGTTCATCGGAGATTTTGCCGGAGAACTCCTCGTAGTCGGTCTTGTAGTCATCCCAGCCGATGCGCTGCTTCGGCATGCCGGTCGTGCCGCCGGTCTCGAAGATGTTGAACGGCCGACCCTGGTACTTCTTCGGCACCCACACCTCGGGCTGGAGATCGCGCAACGACTCGTCCTGAAAATGCGGGAAACGCATCAGGTCGGCGTAGCCTTTGACTTCAGTCGCGGGGTTCCAGCCGGCCGTCTTCATCCAATCCAGCCAGAACGGGCAGCCGGTTTCCGGCGAGAAATGCCACGCCACGATCTCGCGCACATGGGCGTCGAGTTGGTCGGCGGCGGCTTTGATGGCGGAGGGGGAGGCGAGATCGGCGCTCATGCGGAGAGGGAGGAGGGAGTGAAGGAGGGAGGGACTGCGGAGCTTACTTCTTCTGTTCGATCGCGTAGAGGTGGGTCGTGGTCGCGACGTAGAGCACGCCGTTGGCGATGATGGGCGTCGAGTAGACCGGCGCGGGCATGTCGACCTGGCTGATGACCTTCTTGTCCTTGCTCGCGGCAAAGATGGCGAAGGTGCCGTCCTCGGAGCCGACGTAGACTTTGCCGTCGGCCAGCATCGGCGAGCCCCAGATGTGGCTCTTCATGTCGTGCACCCAGTGCAGTTTGCCGGTGGCGGCGTCGAGACAGTGGACGAAGCCGGAGAAGTCGCCGACAAAGAGCAGGCCGTCATCGGAAATGGCGACGGTCGAAATGCTCCGGTGGATACCCTTGTACTGCCAGACGATGCCGGTCTTGGTGATGTCGCCCTTCTGCGTCGGATCGAGGCACACGAGATTGCCGATGCCTTCGCCGTGTTCCGGATCCTGACCGATGGCGACGTAGACCTTGCCGCGCCAAAAGACGGGCGTGGCGTTGATTTCGCTCGGGCCGCTGGCGTGCGGGTACTTGATCGGCTTGCCGTCCTTCACGCGGTAGTCGGGCGGGTTGCAGTCGGCCCACCAGATCTTCTTGAGGAAACTGCCGTCGCCTTCCTTCACCGGCGTCGGGTCGAAGGCGTAGCAGAAGCCATCGCCGCCGCCGAAGAGGATCTGCTTCTGGCCGTTGACCACCGCGAGTGAGGGGGAGGTCCATTGACCGTGGAAAATACGCGCGCCGATCTTCGCGTCGTCTTCGCCGACGAACGCGCCGGTGGCCTGGTCGAGGGCGATGAAGCTCGGGGAGTTGGGCGAGGGGATGTTGACGTGGGTCCAGTCCTGACCGTTGGAGGTGCAGGCGAAGACCTTGCCGTCGACGAGGAGGACGCTGCAGTTCGACGCGTTGTGCGGGAACACGCCGAGCTCATCCATCATGTCGTAGCGCCAGAGGATGTCGGCGTCCTTCGGGCCGATGGTGACCTTGGGCTTGCCGGGGCCGGCGACGTACTGCGCTTCGTCCTTGAAGGTGCCGTCGTTGCCGTTGGCCATGCCGTTGACGTCGAGGCACACGATTTCGCAGCGCGAGGTCGTGAGGTAGAGGCGGTCGCCCTCGACGGTGGGCGAGGAGAGGAGGCCGAGGCTTTCCCAGTCGTTGACCTTGCCCGAGGCGAGCTTGGGCACGACGAACTGCCAGAGGAAATTGCCGGTCTTCTCGTCGAACGTCATCAGCACGCTGCGGTCGCCCTTGTGTTGCGGGTCGCGGGGCGAGTCGTTGTTGGTGCCGACGAAGACCTTGCCGGCCGCGACGGTCGGATTGCCGTAGCTCTGGCTGCCGAGCTTGGCGACCCACTTGACGTTCTTCGTCGTGGCGAGATCCACCTCTTCGGTGCCGGCCTTCATCTTGCCGGGCTCGAAGCTGTCGGGGATGCCCTTCGCGCGGGACATCATGTTGCGGCCGGGGTCGTTGCCGCCCCATTGCGGCCAATCTTCGGCGCGGATCGTGGACGTTAACGCCAGGTGGCAGCCGAGCAGAGCGGCGGCCCAAGTCACGGGGGTCTTAGTTTTCATTTTTCGTCACGCTGACGTTATCGATGTACACCCGCATATCCTGCGGGGAGAAACCAAAAAGTCCGGGCGAGCCCGCGGCGTGCGCGGTCGCATGCTTGAACTCGAGCGTCCAGGCGGTGGGCTCGGCCTCGCCCTTCTTCCACGCCTTGGCGTGGACCACGCCCTGGCCGTCGGCGCCGACATCGACGCGGGTCTTGAGGTGGTACCATTCGTTGGCGGACCACTTGAACGGCACCGAGAAGCGCAGGCGCTCGAGGTTGGAATTTACCTCCATGGTCTGCTCGTTGCCCTTGAGGACGATGCAGTACCGCTGGTTGATCACGCCTACGTCCGACATCTTGCGGCGGTTGCCGTCGCTCAGGACGTCCGCCTCGACCGTATAGTTCTTCATGGTGGCGTCGCCGATGAAGACCGTGGCGCGCTGAAAGAATTTATTGTCGATGGTCTTCGTGAGGACCTTGTTGCCGTCGCGTTCGCGGACCTCGAATTTGAAGCGGGCGCCGATCCAGGGGAGCGGCGGGTAGGCGAACTTCGCCGGCTGGCCGTTGGCGTCGACTTCGGTTTCGTGCGCGACCGCGATGTCGAACTTCTCAAAATTTTCTGTCAGCGGGACGGCCGGCATGACGCGGCCGCGGATGTAACCCTTAATGGGACCGAGGCTGGCCTCGTAGGCGCCGGCCGAGGAGACGGGCGCGGGGTCGGCGGCGAGTTTGCCGTCGGCGCCGAACGTTCCCTTCATCGTGGCCTTCACCTTGGCGGTGGCGGGAATATACGAGGCCCACTTCAGCGACTCGGGTGCGACGCTCTCTTCGACGACGAAACCGTTCGCATCAAGGGAGCGGGCGCGGAACGCGGCCTTCGTGCCGGGGGCGAGCAGAACCTCGGACGGGATGATCTGGAGTTGCGCGGCGGGACCGGACTTGGGCCAGGCGACCTCGGCGGGCGCGGGCTTGAGGCCGGGGTTATTTCCCTTTTGGCCGAAGCAATAGATCTTCTTCGTCGTCTGGACGTAGACTTTGCCGTTGTAGGCCATGGCGGTGCCGAAGCAGCGGCCGTCGAGGGTGACCTGCGAGAGGATTTTGCCCTCGGTGTCGGTCGGCTGAATGATGAAAAACGCACCCTTGCCGCCCGCCTCCTCGTTGCCGGCGTCGTTGCCCGGGCCGTTGAGCACGGGCAGGTAAATCTTGCCGTCGGCGAAGAGCGGGGAGGAATTGCGCTGTTCGATGCCGACCTTGAGGCGCCACTGGATCTTGCCGGTCTCGGCGTTGACGCTGCAGAGCTCGCCGGTTTCGGTGACAACGTAGACGCGGTCGCCCTGGATCATCGGCGAGCTGGTCGAGGTGGAGAGTTCATTGCGCCAGATCCGGGTCTTTTCGGGATCGAGCACGGCGGGGCCGCCGTCGGCGGCGGGTGCGGGCATCTTGGTCGGGATGCGCAGGGCGACCATTTCGCCCTTTTCGTACGGGGTGCCGAAGATCGCGATCAGCTTGTCGTTATTGTGGATCACGACCGTGGCGTTGATGCCGGCCTTGAACAGCGGCACGCGCCAGAGGGCGTCGCCGGTGCGGGCGTTGAGGCACACAATGCTGCCGTCGCCGGCGGCCGAATACATCACGCGCTTGCCGTCGAGCCAGCCGAGCAGCGGGTGCGAGAAGGAGTTGTCCTTCGGGCGGTCGCCGGGGCTGGAGGACCAGACGAGTTCGCCGGATTTTTTATCGAAGGCGTAGAACCGGTCGCCGGCCGGGCCCTGGGCGCCCCAGTTGGCGGTGATGCCGCGGGTGACGACGAGGTCGCGATCAATCACGGGCGAGGCGGTGCGGGCGTTCGGGAAAGTCAGGCGGCCGAAGGCCTCCATCAACGAGTGTTTCCAAACGAGTTTACCGTCGGGCGTGAAGCAGGCGAAGGTGCCCTGCGTGCCTTGGACGAAGACGTTGCCCGTCTCCGGGTCGATCGTGGGACTCGAGGTCGCGTAGCGCAGGTAAACGGTATCGCTGAGGAAATCGTTGAACATCTGCTGCCAGAGTTTCTTGCCGGTCTCGGCGTCGAAACAGGCCACGCC
This sequence comes from uncultured Opitutia bacterium, assembly GCA_903820035.1. Taxonomy (GTDB): domain Bacteria; phylum Verrucomicrobiota; class Verrucomicrobiia; order Opitutales; family Opitutaceae; genus ER46. The sequence goes on along the minus strand of CAIJFT010000031.1, from coordinate 5,994 downwards.
CTCCTGCAGGTCGGCGCCGTCGCCCAGGTAGCCCATGACGTAGAGCTTCCCGTTCGCGATCACGGGCGTGGACTGGCCGGGAAAGTCGGTCGTCCAGAGGTGGTTCGCACCGCCGACGGCGACGGACGCGGGCAGGTTGGTTTCGCGCGAGGTCAGGTTTTGCTCCGGGCCGCGCCAAGAGAGCCAGCCGTCGACGCGGGCGGAAGCCGGGGCGACGCAGAGACTAAACAGCAGCAGGGAAGCCAGGGGCGTCTTCATGGTTGCATTCCCGTTGGCCAAACGTATCGCCTAGTCAAATTGGAAATACGTCCACGTACTAATTGGACCGCCGCGATGTCCCGCCAAGCCCCGAAGAAAGCCCCCTCTGAAACCCCGCGACGCCTGCCGCCGCTGCTCCGCCGGGCGTGGTACGGGCTCAACCAGGCGTTCCGCCGGCGCATTGCGCACCTCGGGATCACGCCGGACCAATTTAGCATCCTGCGCTGGCTCTCCGAGGGCGATCCCCGCGGGCTCACGCAGCGCGAAATCACTGATCTGATGGCGGCGGACCCAAACACCGTCGCGGCGATCCTGAGCCGGATGGAAAAGGCGGAACTCATTGCCCGGGAGGTTCACGAGACGGACCGCCGTGCGCACCGCGTGCAGGTGGCGACGCTCGGCAAGCGTCGTTTTACCGCGGGCCGGCGGATTGCGGCCGAGTTGCAGGAAGACGTGCTCGCCTGTCTGCCGGCCGAGGAACTGGGGCCGTTTCTCAAGCAACTGGAAATCGTTGCCGCCGCATGCCAGCAGGCGGCGGGAAAGCCGTAGATTTCGGTGCGGCCCGATGTCCCCATCGGGCCTGTGGGGAGCAATCTTCGTTCGGAATCGACCCGATGGGGACATCGGCTCCCGCCCCGCGGGGTCGGTTACTTTTCCGTCGCCGGGCTGACTTTCAGCTGACCGAAACGGATCGGCGTGCCGGCATAAGGCGCGCCCCAAAATGAGGCGCGGCCGCTCGCCGGCGGGATGTTATCCTCGGCCGTCACGAGCCAGCTGGCGGGCTCCGGTTGCCCGTCGACCCACGCCTTGCCCTCGATGCGCCACCCGCCGGCCTTGACCTGCCGCACTTGGAGTCGCAGCTGCGTCCAGGCGCCAGAAACCCAGGTAAACGCGGCGGCGGCCTTCGGCTCCTCGCCCTTGAACAGCTCGACTTGGTTTTTCGCGGGCGACACCTGCAGCCGGTAACCGCCACCACCGTTAAGGCCGAGGGCAAAAGTCGGCAGGCGCCGACCCTGCTTGGTGCCCTGCATCCGGGCTGCCGCCTGGACGCCGTCCACCTGGGTCGGGCCGAAGAGGACCCCGAAGGTGTCGAGCGGGGAGCCGGGTAATTCGATGAAACGCTCCGGGCCTTCCGCTTTGATCTCGAAGGCGCCGTCGAGGACCGAGAACTCGCCTTCGGGCAAGGGGCCCGGCGCGGCTTGGGAAAAGTCGTTGGCGTAGGTTGATTTTGACTCGGCGGCGCCCAGTGGGCCGGTGACGGCGAGGGCAAGGGCCAGGACGCGGAGCCAGGGGGTGTTGCGCTTCATGCTCCCGTATCGCTATCGCGGCGCGACCGGCGGCGGCGATGCAAATTCGGCGGTGCGCAAACGAACAAACCTTGAAAAGGAAGACCGATAAAGACGGGAAGTTTTGATTCCGCCCCTCCCCGTTCCTCCCGATCTTCCTGTTCAAAGGGTTTGGTCTGTGCGTCGGGCAGTTTGGAAACCTAGGCTGACCTGCTCCTGCGTTTCTGTGCTTTCATCGGGCGCGCAATCCCGCCTAGCTTTCGGGCGATGAAAGCCCTTACCCCGGTGGCGCTCGCGGGCGCGTTTCTCCTCTCCAATCTTTCCCATGCCGCCGACTGGCCGCAGTGGCGCGGGCCGGCGTTCAACGGCTCGACCGACGAAACCCACCTGCCGGTTGCGTTCTCCAAGACCGACGGCGTCGCTTGGAGCGTCGACCTGCCCGGCCCGAGCGCATCGACGCCGGCCGTCGTGGGCGACCGCATCTTCCTCAGCACGTCGCACCAGACGAACCGCACCATGCACGCGATGGCGCTGGATCGGAAGACGGGGAATATCCTCTGGGAGAAAAAAATCGCCGACGGCTTCAACCGCGACAACCGCAGCAACTTCTCCTCCCCCTCTCCCGTAGCGGATGCGACCCGCGTTTTCTTTTTCTACGGTAACGGCCCGCTCGTCGCCTTCGACCATAGCGGCAAGGAACTCTGGGCGCGCAACATCGCGAAGGAGTACGGCGAGTTTGCGTTTCAGTGGACGTTCTCCGCCACGCCGCTGCTCTTCGGTGGGAAACTCTACGTGCAGGTCCTGCAGCGCGACGTCGCGGTCCAGGGTCGCGGCAAGGCCACGGGTAACGAGTCCTTCCTCCTCGCGCTCGATCCCGCCACGGGCAAGGAGCTGTGGCGCCAGTTGCGCCCCAACGACGCCGTCTCCGAGTCAAAAGAGGCTTACACCACGCCGATGCCCGTCACGCACAACGGCCGCACGGAAATCGTCATCGCCGGCGGCGACTGCCTGACCGGCCACGATCCGGCGACGGGCAAAGAACTCTGGCGCTGGGGCACCTGGAATCCGACGAAGATCGGGCATTGGCGACTCGTGCCGTCCGCCGTCTACGGCGCCGGCGTGATCCTCGCCTGCGCCCCGAAGGGCGACCCCATCTTCGCCATCAAGGCCGGCGGCAACGGCACCCTCACCGACGCCGGGATCGCGTGGAAGGGCGACAAGCGCGTGGTGTCGGCCGACGTGCCCACCCCGCTTTTTTACCAAGGCGACTTTTTCGTGCTGAACGAGGGGAAGAAAAATATCTCCCGCGTCGATCCCGCGACCGGCGAACCCAAGTGGACGCTCGCGCTGCCCGGCCTGAAAAAATACGAGGCCTCGCCCACCGGCGCCGACGGCAAAATCTACGTCATGAGCTTCGCCGGCGACGTGGTGGTGATCGACGCCCAAAAGGGCACGATCCTCGGCCAGGCCGCGATGGGTGAATCCGGCGACGATTTCATCCGCTCCACGATCGTGGCGTCCCACGGCCAGCTTCTGATCCGGACGAACACGAAGTTGTTCTGCATCGGGAAGCGCTGAGGAAGCCTGTGAAGCAAGCCTGGTGGGACCCGATGTCCCCATCGGGTCGTTTCGCAACGGCTGCTCGTCCGGGTCGGCCCGATGGGGGCATCGGGCCCCACCTGGAAGTGGATCACGTACTTCTCAGCGCCCGTTTTCTGCTCGTTGCCCGCCGCGTGATCCGCACGCTCGGGCTTCCCCCTATGAAGCCCCTCCGCCTGCGTTGGTCCGTGCTTTGCCGTGTCTTGTTCGCGCTGTTCGCCGCCGTCGCCGCGGCCCGCGCCGTTGAGCTCTTCGACGGGCGCACGCTCAATGGCTGGGAGGGCGATGCAAAATGGTGGCGCGTGCAGGACGGCCTCCTCACCGGCGGTTCGCTCACCGAAAAAGTCCCGCGCAACTTCTTCCTCGCGACGACCCGCTCGTTTCAAAACTTCGACCTGCGCCTGCAACTGCGCCTTACCGGTGTCCCCAACACCGGGATGATCAACAGCGGCGTGCAGATCCGCAGCCTGCGCGTGCCGGAGAGCACCGAGATGAGCGGCTACCAGGTCGACGCCGGTGACGGCTGGTGGGGCAAACTCTACGACGAGTCGCGCCGCAACAAGGTCATCGCCGAGTCCGCGGACCTCGCTGCCGTCAACGCCGCCGTGAAACCCGGCGACTGGATCGAGTACCGCATCCGCACCGAGGGCCCGCGCATCCGCTCCTGGGTCAACGGCGTCGCCGCGCTCGATTACACCGAAAAAGAAACCGGCATCGCGCAGGACGGACACATCGGCATCCAGATTCACAGCGGCGGCATGGCGCAGGTGCAGGTGCGCCACGTGCAGATCGAAGAACTGCCGCCGACGCCCGGCGCGCCGACGTGGGATCAGGTCGGGCACCCGAAGGCGCGCCCGCCCGCGCCGAAGAAAAAGGCCGAACCGGCCGCGCCGAAAAAAACCGCCGAGGCCGAAGTCAAACCCGCGAGCGGTGCGCGCGACATCAGTTACAATACCGTGGCCGACGGCCCGCGTTCGCCCGAGGAGGAGCGGCTCGCGTTCCAATTGCCGCCGGGCTTCGAGGCGGAACTCGTCGCCGCGGAGACGCCGGGCTTCGGCAAGTTCATCACCGTGACGTGGGATGCCCGCATGCGGTTGTGGTCGATGACCGCGCTCGAATATCCCGTCGACGGCAACGAGCAGAAAGCCGCCTCCGACTCGCTCTTTGCCGCGGGTGGACGCGACCGCGTGGTCGTTTTCGACGCGCCGTACGGTGTGCCGGCGGCCGGCCGCCCCGCGGTGACGACTCCGCCGCGCGTGTTTGCCGACGGACTCGTGATGCCGCTCGGCGTTCAGCCCTACCGCGACGGCGCCTTCGTGCAGTACGGGGCCGACATCCGCTTGTACCGCGACACCGACGGCGACGGCCGCGCGGACCGGCACGAGGTGATCCTCACCGGCTTCGGCACGCAGGACTCTCACTTGTTTCCGCACCAGTTTCTGCGCCAGCCCGGCGGCCAGATCTTCGTGGCGCAGGGCCTCTTCAACTATTCGAAGGTCCGCCGCCCCGACGGCCGGCCCTTTGCCGACGGCGCGCTCGAGGTGGCGTTCAACCAGTGCAAGCTCGGCCGCTTCACCCCCGACGGCGCGAGCTTCGAGAGCCTGACCGCGGGGCCGAACAACATTTGGGGGCTCGTGACGTCGCGCGAGGGCGAGACGTTCTTCCAGGAGGCGAACGACATGGGGTATCCGGTCATCCCGTACGAGCCAGGCGTGTGGGTCACCACCGGGTCCAAGGACCGGCTCCGGCCTTACCAGCCGCTGATGCCGCCGCCGCTCGCGCCCGCCCAAATGGGCGGCACCGGCCTGAGCGGGCTCGCGCTGGCGGAGGATGCCGACGGCCGGTTCCGCGACTACGGAGCGCCCGCGAACGCCGACGGGGCGAGAGTCTTTTTCCTGGCGAATCCGATCACCAACACGATCAACGCCGTACGCGCGACGCCCGACAACGGCCGCTACCGGTTTGAAAAGCTGCCGGATTTTCTGACGACGAAAGACAAATGGTTCCGGCCGGTGGCGATCCACTTCGGGCCCGACGGCGCGCTCTACCTTGTCGACTGGTACAACAAGATCATCTCGCACAACGAAGTGCCCCGGACGCATCCGGATCGCGACAAGACGCGCGGCCGCATCTGGCGCATCCGGCACCGCGACCAGCCGCGCGTCACGCCGCCCGATCTGACGAAACTCGACGACCGCGCCGTGCTCGCCCAGCTCGGTGGTCCCAACGCGCTCGTGTCGCGCCTCGCCTGGCTCGAGCTCACCGACCGTCGCGCCACTGCGCTCGCGCCGGATTTGGCGCGGCTGGCGGCTGACCGTGCCGCCGCCGTCGACCGCCGGCTCGCTGCGCTCTGGGCGTTGGAGGGTCTGCAGCCGGTCGCCACGACGCTGCTGCAAACGTTGGCCGCGGACCCCGGGATGAGCCTGCGGCGGGAAGCGGCGCGTTTGGCCGCTGCCTCGCCCCGATCTGAGTCGGACTGCATTGCCATCCTCGCGCCGTTGGTCGCCGACCCGCATCCATCGGTGCGCGCGGCCGTCGGCGACGCGCTCCGCCGCGTCCCGGCCGCAGGGATACGCGTGATGGCGTTGGCCGCGCGGCTCGGACGCGAACCGTTGCCGGAGGCGGCGCCGTGGCCGCGTTATGAGCGGGACTTCGAACGTTACCTCGCGCGCTGGGCGCTGGAGCTGAACCGCGGCGCGACCCGTGCGCTCCTCGATGCGCCGGAAGGTCGCGCGCTGCCGCTGGAGAGCCGCGTCCTCGCCACGCTCGCCCTCGGTGGCAAGGACGCCGCGCTTGGGCTAGCCCGCCTTGCGCCCGACTTGAACCGCCCGCTGGGCGACGAGGAGGTGCG
>CAIJFT010000030.1 GCA_903820035.1 uncultured Opitutia bacterium | reverse complement strand
TTTGCAAAGTTCAAGGACCTCGTGAAGGACAATCAGGCGCGGGTGAACCGGTTGTTCGTACGCTTGCTGGAGATTCTCGGCTGAGCCCGGGCGGAAGGATGGCACGTTGCACGCGCCGGTCCGTAGCCCTGCGCGCCGGCGCAGCGAATTCGGAGCAGCGGAGTGGCTTGGTGGGGGGAGGGGCTTTACGCCCCGACTCGTCGCAGATTGATCCCGCCCCCCGCTCTCCGATCCGGCGCTATTTTCCGGGGTAACGGGCGGCCAAGAGCCGGGCCTTGCACCGAAAGTTCTCGTTTGCGAGTGGCAGGGGGGGGCGTAGCGTTTCCTTTCATGAGCGACTTCGTCCAGCCGGCACAACTTTCCGAAGCCAGTGCGGCGTTGGAGCGCCTGCGCACCAACATGCGCGCCTCCATCCGCGGCAAGGACGAGGTCATCGAGCAGGTGGTCATTTGCCTCGTGGCCGGCGGTCACCTGCTGATCGAGGATCTGCCGGGCGTCGGCAAGACCACGCTCGCGTACTCCCTGGCGCGCTCAATGGACTGCGCTTTTTCACGGATCCAGTTTACGAGCGACCTGCTACCGAGCGATGTCACCGGCGTCGCCATCTACGACGAAACGGTGAAGGAGTTCATTTTCAAGAAAGGTCCGGTCTTTGCCAACGTCGTGCTTGCGGACGAGATCAACCGGGCGACGCCCAAAACCCAGTCGGCCTTGTTGGAAGTGATGGACCGCGCGCGGGTGACAATCGACGGTGAGGCTCACGCGGTGGGATCGCCGTTTATGGTTTTCGCGACGCAGAACCCCGTGGACTACGAGGGCACGTTCCCGCTCCCCGAGAGCCAGATGGACCGCTTCCTGATGCGCCTCCGCATGGGTTACCCCGAGGCGGTCGACGAGCTCGAGATTTTGCGCACGGCGCACACCGCTTACGACGCGATCGCCCTGAATCCCGTGATCACGCGTCGGGATGTCCTCGGTTTGCAGGCGCTCGCGCGGCAGGTCTTCGTCGAGGATAGCGTGCTCGAGTTCATCTTGCGCATCGTCGCGGCGACGCGGACCGAGGCAGAATTTCGTTCCGGCGTCAGCGTGCGCGGCGGCCTCGCCTTGCGGACCGCAGCCCAGGCGCGCGCGCTCCTACGCCGGCGGGATTTTGTGATGCCCGAGGACGTGGTGGAAATGGTGGCCCCGGTGCTCGCGCACCGGCTCGCCGTCGCGCGCCAGACCAGCGACGCGCTGGAGGAACGCCGCGCCGTGACGGCCATTCTAAAACGTATTCTGGCGTCGATACCCGCTCCGGCGTGATGACGTCCGGAACAGAGCCGCCGGCCAGCGGGGATCGGCGCGAGGCGTCCGAGTGGTCTGGTCCCGGGGCGCGGGGCCCACGGCGGCGGTTTCGGTGGAGTCTCGTCCTGTGGTCGATCATTCATCCCCAGCGGGGCCACCGCATTTTGCCCACGGTGCCGGGCGTTGTCCTGATCGCGCTGTGTCTTGGTCTCGGCACGGCGGCGTACAACACGTCCAGCAACATCCTCTTTATCACGCTTTCGCTGCTGCTCTCCTGCCTGGTGTTGAGCGGCGTGCTCTCGTGGCTGAACCTGCGCGGCGTCGAGTGGCGCCTGCGGATCGCACCGCCGCTCCGCGCCGGCCACGACACGGTCGCCGGGCTCGACCTGCGCAACGGCAAGGCCTTCCTCCCGACCTACGGGCTCGGTTTTGAGTTGGTTGCGCGCAGCACGGACGATCCCGCGCATCAGCACGCCGAGTCCACCGTCAGCGCGCCCGGGGCCGAGGTACGAGCCCTGTTGGCGCGGGCGGACGCGGCGGTGACGCGCATCCGGCTCGATCTTCCGGGGAGGCTGGATCCGCGGGGTGAAGGTCGGGTCGAGTGGGTGTTCAAGCCGGCGCGGCGCGGCCGTCTGGGGGTGGAGCTTGCGGCCGTGGGCTCACTTTTCCCCTTCGGTTTTTTGCGCAAGGACATTGGCACCGAGGTGCGGGCTGACACCGTCGTCTGGCCCGCACCGATTGAGTACCGACGTCATGCGATCGCGGGCGCCCGGCGGGCGGCGGGCGACGAACGGGTAGCGCGTACGGGCAGCGGGGGCGATCTGCTCGCGTTGCGCCGTTTCAGCGTCGGCGACTCGCACCGGTTGATCCATTGGAAGGCCAGTGCGCGCACCGGCACGCTGCTGGTGCGGCAGTTTGCGGCCGAGACCGCGGAGGGCTATTCGATGTGGTTACGGACGGATGCGGATGTCTGGGTGCGTCCGGAGCAGTTCGAGCTCCTCCTGCGCTTTGTCGCGACGCTCGCGGAGGATTTATTCCGGACCGGCCGGCTCGTGGCGGTTGCGGTCGATGCAGAACCGCTCCTGCCGATCCGACGCGGGCGGGATCTCGAATTGTGGCTCAACCGGCTTGCCGTGGCGGAACCGGCCGCGACGGCGGCGGGGACCCATGACGGGCTCTCGGCGCGGCAGGACCTGATGACGTTTGCGCCCGACGGGGCGCGCGGGGTCGCGGCATATGTGGGCGGGAAGAAGGCGGCGTCCGCATGAAGCCGGCCGAACGCAAGCGCGCCCAGCTTACGCGCGACGAAATGCAGCATCTGCAGTGGCTGCTCGGCGGGCTGCTCACGCTCGTCGGTCTCGCCACGGTGTTCTACATGGACGTCGAGGCTTGGGTGCTCGTCGGGCTCACGACGGCCGCCACCCTGGCGACGATGTGGTGGCCGCGGCTGCCGGCGCGGCTGCCGGGAATTGCCCACACGCTGACGTTTCCGGCGATTGTGGCGTTCTTCGTCGTGGACCTGTGGCTGAAAGCCGAGGTGCTGCCCGCGATGGTGCGCCTCGACATCCTGCTGCTCCTGTATCGCAATATCAGTTACCGCCAGCGGCGCGATGACCTGCAGATCATCGTGCTCGGGCTTTTCCTGGTCATTGTCGCCGGCGTGCTCTCGGTCTCGCTCACCTTTGCCGTGCAGATCCTGGTTTACACCGGCTGCGGGCTGGCGCTGCTGCTGGTGGTGACGCTGACGGAGGGCCCGATGGGGTTGACCAAGCCCGCGCCGGTGCCGCCTGGCGTCGTGCCCGCTTGGGTGGCACAGGCCGACCTGAGCCTGCTGGCGCGCCGCGTCCGCGCGGTGCTGGACTGGCGGGTGGCGGGGCTGGGGGTCGGGCTCTTTGCTGGGCTGGTGGTGATTTCGACCGGGCTGTTTCTTGCGATTCCGCGCTTTCAGCTCGAGAACAGCATGTTCCTCGACCGCTTCATCTCGAAAAAAGCGAGGTCGGGCTTCAGCGATACCATCCGGCTCGGGGATGTGACCGAGATTCAGCAGGACGGCGGCGTGGCCCTGAGCGTCGACGTCTCGGACCAGACCCAGATTCCGGCGTCGCCCTACTGGCGTATGCTGGTGCTCAACCAGTACGATGGCGGCGTGTTTCGCGCGTCGCCGGGATTTCGCGCGGCGGAGTTTGAGCAGGAGCGCACGGATAGCCGCCTGCGCGGTATGGCGCGGCCGGTGCGGGGTGAGGAAGTCGTCTGGACCTTCTATCTCGAGTCCGGCGTTAGCCGTTTTTTGCCCCTGCTCGGGCGCTTCGATACGCTGGTGTTTCGCGAGGTGCAGAACTTTCGTTTCGCGTCACGCCCCGCCCTGCTGGCGCTGCGCGAGGAGCCGGTGAGCATGACGGCGTATCGCGTGAGCGGATTCGAGGTGGCGTCGAGCCTGCCGGACCGGACTTTTGCGGAGCGGTGGCGCCGGTTGCGCAACGCGCAGCGCACGACGGAGGAGACCCAGGTGCGGCTCACCCTGGAGGAGCCCGACCGGCTGGCGCTGGGTCAGGTGCTCGCGCAAGCGGCGGGGACGGAGCCGTTGCCCGCCGGCGAACTGGCCCGGCGGCTTGGCGACTGGCTCCGCCGGAATCATGCGTATTCACTGGCCTCGAGCCTGCCCGCCGGCAAAGGCGATCCGCTGGTGCGTTGGATGCGTTCGCGTGAGCCGGGGCATTGCGAGCTGTTCGCGGGTTCATTTGTTCTGCTCGCGCGCGCGGCCGGGGTGCCGGCGCGGGCGGTGACGGGGTTTCGCGGCGGCACGTGGAACGGCTACTCGAACAACTTCACGATCCGCAATGCGGACGCCCATGCGTGGGCGGAACTGTTCGACGAGGCGACCGGTGCGTGGGTGCGGGCGGATCCATTGGCGGAGCGCGGGAACAACCCGGCCGAGCAGGTCCGGGGCGAACCGGCGGCGGTGGCGCGCGTCGACCGCAGTTGGACGGCGCGCTTCGATAGCCTGAGGGTGTTTTGGTACCGCCGCATTGTGAATTTCGACCAACGTTCGCAGGCCGAGACGCTCAAGGCGGTGAAGCAGGCGACCGAGACGTCCGGGCGGCAAGTGCGGGAATTTTTCCGCGGTGGGGTGCAGGCGTTGAAGGCGTGGATCGCCGGCCCGTGGGACGTCAGTCGACTGGTGCGCTTGGGCGCGGGCGGTCTTGGTCTCCTGCTGACCTTGTGGCTGGTCCGGGAGTTTGGCGGCGCGGGCTGGCGTGCGCTGTGCGGCGGGCGCACGGTACGCGGAGAGGATCCGGTGCGGCGCGAGGCGGGCCGCTGGCTCCGCCGGTTGGCCGAATGTCCGCCAGTGGCACCGGAGGAAGCTGCGGTGGTGGCTGATTTGCAGCGCGTGCGATTCGGCGCGCGGCCGACGTGGCCGCCGGCCGAGCGGACGTTTCGCCGGGCCCGTCAGGTCTTGCGCGCGACGCAGCGGCGGTCACGCGTCACTCGGTCTTGAACGGCGCGATGATCCGCGGGGTGGGGTCGGCCTTTTGGGCAAAATAGCGCCGCAGGATCATGCTGGCGACCGGCACCGCGTTGGTGCTGGCGTAGAAATTTTCGCCGATCGTGTCGCCGACCACCATGACGGCGAGGGCGACCTCTGGTTTTTCCACCGGGGCGAAACAGATGAACCAGGCGATGTTGATGGTGCCGACGCGACCCTCCTTGTTGACCCGCAATTGCGCGGTGCCGGTTTTGCCGCCGACGGTGATACCGGGGATCCGGAACTGCGGGGTGAGCAGCGTCCGGCCCGTCCCTCCGGCGTGGGTGATCGTACCGGCCATGCCGTTGATCAGGGCGGTGCGCTGCTCGGGCGTCAGGCCGATCGGATCGGCGTGAAAAGTCCGTCCGGGTTGATGGAGCAGGGTCGGTTGGGTGAAAACCTCGTTACGGGCGACGGCGGCCGTGAAGCACGCCATCTGGAGTGGGCTGACCAGCACGAAGCCTTGGCCGATGGACGTGTTGGCGGTGTCGCCGGGGAACCACCGTTCCTTTCGTTCGCGTAGTTTCCAGTCTGGATCCGGGACTGTCATCCGGCGTTCCTCGTTCGGCAGTTCGATCTCGGTCGGGCGGTCGAAATGAAAACGGCGGGCCTCGGCCGCCAAGACATCGGGCGTCATCATTTCGGCGGCGCGATAATAGTAGATATCGCAGCTCTGCGAAATGGCATCCGCCAGCAGTACGTTGCCGTGGTGCCCGTTGCCGACGTCGCAGGGGAACGAGCGGTTGCCAACCATGATCCGGCCGTCACAAAACACAATCGGCTGGTCCGTGGTCAGGGTTCCGCGGCGCAAGCCGGCGATGCTCGTTAGAATCTTGAAGGTGGAGCCCGGCGGGTAGAATCCGTTCAGCGCCTGATTCGTCCAGGCGCCGCGCTGGTTCATGTCGGTGACGACTTCCTGGGAGGCGCGGGGGGAGAATTTAGCCAGATCGAAGCTGGGTTTGCTGGCCATCACCAGGACCTCGCCGCTGGCGATCTCGATGGCGACGGCGGCGCCGACCCGGTCGCCGATGGCCTCCTCGGCCACCTGCTGCAGCTCGATGTCGAGGGAGCTGGTGAGATGCTTGCCCTGCTTGGGGGTTCGCGTGACCAGCGGCGGGTTGATTTTGTAGCCCGAGGGGTCGACGCGGTAAATGCGGCCGCCCGCCTCGCCCTGCAGGGTGCTGTCGAACCATTTTTCGAGGCCGTCGCGGCCGCTCGTGCCCTTCATCTTGAAGGTCGTGAGGTCGTCCCCGGGAAAGTCCTCGGCTTCCACTTCGGTGTTGGGCCGGACGTAGCCGAGCGTGTGGGCGGCGGCGGAGCCGTAGGGGTAGGCGCGCCGGTTGGTGGCGAAGACCTCCAGTGGGGAGCGGACCGGCAGTCGCTCGATCAGGCGCGCATATTCGGTGGGGTTGAGGTTGTCGATGAGGGTATACGGCAGCAGCAGCTGGCGGGAGAAATGGCCGCGGAGCTCGCGGGTCTTCACCTGTTCGCGCCGGCCGATGATCGTGTTGACCTGGTCGAGGTAGCGTTGGACCAGCGTGACACGGGCGATTTGTTGCAGCTGGGAATAGTCGGGGATGTCCTTGTCGCCGCCGGCGCGGTAGTTGTTGCGGATCCGGTAAAACTCCTTCTGCAGCTCGGCCTTCAATTCGTCGAGGTGGAGCAGCACGGCAAACTGGTGTTCGTTCCCGACGATCAGCTTGCCGTGCCGGTCGAAGATGTACCCCCGCGGGCCGGGGAAGAGCACGCGCCGCTGGTTCTGCTGGCGCTCGGCCTCGGCGTGCGTGCCGACCTGCGTGAGTTGCTGGTACCCGAGGCCCACCCCCAAAATGAGCAGGAGCGCCGCGAGCAGGAAATAGAAGAAAATGATCCGTGGATCGTAGCCCTTGTGGGACTCGAGGAGGCTGCCGGAGCGGTCGGCGAAATGGGGGTCGTTCTTGGCCATGGAGATCCGCGCGGGCTGCGCCGGGCGGGACGGATCAGGTCAACTCGTAGCGGGGAACGCGGGCGAGGACCAGTGCGCGTGCCTGCAGGCGAAAGAACCAAGGGGTCAACCCGGCGAGCAAAACCTGCGAGCAGGCGAGGTCCGCGATCAGGCGCGGCCATACCGCCGCCGGGGCTGGCGATTCATGGATTTGGGTGAACGAGAACACGAGAAACAGCCCGAGGTTGGCGAGCAGCACCACGACGATGCCGGCAATGGCGTCGTCGCGTGGAATCCGGTGTCGCACGTGGGCGATGATAAGATGCGTCGCGGCGAACAGCAACAGGTGCGTGCCGAAGGCAACCGGCGTAGTGGCGTCGCACACCAGGCCGGCGAGCAGCGAGGCGGCCAGGCCTGGTCCGCGCGGCTGCGTGAGGGCGGAGAAGCCGACGAAGAGGGCGCCGCCGAACAGATAGACGCGCCACGGCGCGATCGCGTCGTTCACCTGCGTGAGGATCGTCCACAGCAGGATCGAGCAGCCAAGAAGCACGAAGGTGCGGCGCATCGGGGACGTGTCAGGGAATGGCGACGGGCACCAGGACCGTCACCTCGGTGAGGGAGCCGAGGCGGGCGTCGAGCTGGACTTCGCCGGATTGAAACAGGCCGTCGGTGCCGATCGCGGCGCGGGTGACCGTGCCGAGGGTGAGGCCGGGAGGGAAAACGCCACCGAAGCCGGAGGTAACGAGCCTTTTGGGCGAGCTGGGGGTGACGATGATGTCGAGCGGCATGAACTCGACCACGCCGGTCGGCGGCGCGAAGGTTGGGTTGACGCCGCCCTGGAAGCTGATTGGGCGCGAGTCGCCCTCGATGACGCCGGCGAGGCGCACCTCGGGGCTGCTGATCAGCTCGACGACGGCGCTGGCGGCGCGGACCTCGGAAACACGGCCGACCACGCCGCCGGTGAATACGACCGGGGCCCCGCTGGGAATGCCGAAGTTGGCGCCCTTGCGAATGATGATCCGCTGCCACCAGCCGGAGAATTCGCGGCGGGCGACGCGCGCGTGTTCGTATCGGTATTCTGTATACGACGGTAACCGCAGCAGGCTTTCCAGCCGGCCGACTTCGGCCTGCAGTTCCGTATTCTGCTGCACGGCGAGCTCATAGGAGGAGTTCAGCCGCGCGACGTCGCGTCCCGCTTCGATGAGGTCGGTATGGGAGTGGAGCCGCAGCGACCAGAAATCCTGCAGGTCGCGCACGCGCGAGGCGGCGAGCGTGACGGGCGCAGTGAGTTCGAAGAAAGTGGCGCGGGTAAAAGTCTTGACCGCCGTCGGCACGAGCAGCCACGCGACGGCGATCACGGCGAGCGTGACGAACGGGCGGCTTGAGTCGGAGCGGTGGGAAGGCACGGGCGAAAACGATAACGCGCGGCGGGCGCCGGGAATCAAGCGCGGCCGCTGCCGCGGTCCGACCGCTGGTCGGTGGCGCCGCGCCGCGGCCGGCTCAGACGTTCTGCATCAGCCACGACAGGTCGTTGAGGACCGCGCCGGTGCCGTTGGCGACGGCGGAAAGCGGGTCTTCGCTGACCGTGACGGGCAGGCCGGTCTTCTCGCTGAGCAGTTTGTCGATGTTGCGGATCAGTGCGCCGCCGCCGGCCATGACAAAGCCGCGGTCGACGAGGTCGGCGGAAAGTTCGGGCGGGCAGCGTTCCAGCGTGACGCGCACGGCGTCGACGATGGCGGCAATGGTGTCGGCCAGCGCCTCGCGGATTTCCTGCGAAGTGACGTGAATGGTCTTGGGCAGGCCGGCCACGGAGTCGCGGCCCTTGACCTCCATCGTGAGCTCTTCGTCGAGCGGGTAAGCGGAGCCGAGGCGCATCTTGATCTCTTCCGCGGTGCGCTCACCGATGAGGAGATTGTAGGCGCGCTTCATGTAATTGATGATCGCGCTGTCGAGTTCATCGCCGGCGACCCGGATCGACTTGGAAAACACGATGCCGTTGAGCGAGATGATCGCGATCTCGGTCGTGCCGCCGCCGATGTCGACGATCATGTTCGCGGCGGGTTCGTCGATCGGAAGGCCGACGCCGATCGCCGCGGCCATGGGCTCGGGGATGGTGATGACGTCGCGGGCGCCCGCGTGCATGGCGGACTCCTTCACGGCGCGTTTTTCGACCTCGGTAATGCCGGACGGAATGGCGATGACGACGCGCGGCGGGGCGCGCAGGGCGCTACCGGAAACCTTGCGGATGAAATAGCGCAGCATCGCCTCCGTGACATCGAAGTCGGCGATGACGCCGTCCTTCATGGGCCGGATGGCGGTGATATTGCCGGGGGTGCGGCCCAACATGCGCTTCGCCTCGTCGCCGACGGCGCGGACCTTGCGGGTCGTGGTGTCCAGCGCGACCACGGATGGTTCACGCAGGACGATGCCCTTGTCCTTGACGTAGACGAGGGTGTTGGCCGTGCCGAGATCGATGCCGATGTCGTTGGAGAAATAACCGAAGATATTCGCCATGATGCGAGTGCGGGAAGCGAGGGAGCCTTTGGCGTGTTCGCCAACGGT
Source organism: uncultured Opitutia bacterium (assembly GCA_903820035.1). GTDB lineage: Bacteria > Verrucomicrobiota > Verrucomicrobiia > Opitutales > Opitutaceae > ER46. Next base: position 21,860 of record CAIJFT010000030.1, on the reverse strand, counting down.
AACGAATCGGCGGCCGCTGGGGGTGTCAACGAGGGAAATGGCGCGCGGGCCGAGTGCCGTCGCGTGAGTGGTCCGCAGTCCAGCCATTTGGCGCAGTCAACTAGGGCCTTGGGGAATCAGCGGCGACGCGGTTATGCGTCCGACTGGAAGGTCATGCCATTCGGTGGGCGGGCTTGACGGCGGCGAGGAACGACGCGTCTTGAGGGGGGGCGGTATGCACGGGCTCAATCTCATCCAGGAACTCGCGGTCATCCTCGTCGTCGGCGGCGCGGCGGGCTGGCTTTGCCAACGGATCGGGCTCTCGGTCATCGTCGGGTTTCTCGCGGCGGGCATGCTGGTCGGGCCGCACGCGGCGCCGATCTCGCTGGTGCACGATCTCGAGCGGATCGAGGCGCTGGCGCAGATCGGACTGGTTTTCCTGATGTTCTCCATCGGGCTCAGCCTGAGCCTGCGCAAGCTGCGCCGCCTCGGCCCGTCGCTCATGCTGGCGACGGCGGCCGGCGCGCTCCTGATGTATCAATTGACCCGATTCCTCGCGGTCGCCCTGGGCTGGAACGCGATCGAGGGGCTGTTCCTCGCGGCGATGCTGATGGTTTCGTCGTCGGCGATCATCGCCAAGATCCTGCAGGAAACGGGCACGAACCACGAACGCGCGGGCCAGCTGGCGATGGGGGTGTCGGTGCTCGAGGACGTCGTGGCGGTGGTGATGCTCACCCTCCTCAACTCGGCCATCCACCTCGGCAAGGGCGGCGGGGCGGCGGTGCCGGAAACGCTGCTGCAGCTCGGGGCCTTCGTGGTGCTGGCCGGCGTCAGCGGTCTGCTGCTCGTGCCCTGGCTCCTGAAGCGGATGAGCATCGCTGCGAACGAGGAGGTGCAGACCCTTGGGCTCGCCGGCCTGTTGTTCGGCCTCACGGTGATCGCGCAGTTCGCGGGTTACTCGCTCGCGCTGGGCGCATTTCTCCTCGGCACGATCGTGGCCGAGACGCCGCACCGGCATCAGGTCGAGCGGACGTTCGAGGGGATGCGCGACGTCTTCAGCGCGGTCTTCTTCGTTGCCATCGGTATGCAGATCGACGGCCGCGACCTCTGGCGCGAAGGGTGGCTGATTTTGGGTGTCGCCGGCTTCACCCTAGTGGCTAGGCCGCTGGCGGTCACTTCCGGTATGACGCTGATCGGCACGCCGCTGCCGGATGCGGTGCGGGCGGGTCTCACCTCCACGCCGATTGGGGAATTCTCCTTCATCATCGCGCAACTTGGCGTCACGGCCAAGGTGGTGCCTGAGCGGTTTTACCCGCTGGCGGTCGGCGTTTCGTTGCTCACGACGCTGGTCGCCCCACTGCTCCGGCGGCACGCGGACGCCGTGGCGGAGGTTGCCGGCGCGCGGCAGCCAGGGTGGCTGGCGGACTGGCTACGCGTCTATCACAGCTGGCTCACCCGACTGCAGCAGCGCGGGGCAAAGAACCTCCTGTGGCAACTGAGCCGCCGCCGTCTCATCCAGGTGAGCATCGGTATGTTGTTTGTGACCGGCCTCGTGGTTTTTTCCGGCCAGCTGTTTTCGCTGGTAGAGGACTGGTTGGGCTCCGGGCGGTTTCCCCCGGAGGTCCTGCAATTGGGGATGTGGATTGCATTGATTTTGGTGACGCTGGCTCCGCTGGTGGCGATCTGGCGCAACATCTCCGCGATGTGCCTGCTCTACTCGGAGGTCACCACGCGCGGTCACCCACAGGCGCGGCGGTTGCGTCCGGCGATCGAGTCGGTGCTGAAATTCGGCGCAGCCGCCGGCCTCGGCTTGTGGCTGGTGGCGATCCTGCCGACGGAGGGACCGGTCCGCTGGCTGTGGGGGGCGGGGGCGCTGGTGGCGGTAATCGCGGTGGTCGTTTTGCGCCGCAAGTTGATCTATTGGCACAGCGAGCTGGAGGTGGAAATTCTCAGCGCGATCGAACCGGACGAGCGCAAGCTCAGTTCGTCCAGCGCGGTCTGGTTGCAGTCGCACGGGGATTGGAATCTCAACGTCATCGACTTCACGCTGCCGGACCTGGCGGACTGTCAGGGGCGAACGATCGCCGAACTCGGGCTGAGGAAGCGGTTGGGTTGTTCCATTGTCGGGATTGAGCGGCAAGGGTACATGATTCCTCTACCGACGCCGGACGTCGCACTTTTCCCGCGCGACAAGGTACTGTTGATGGGAACCGATGAACAGGTCTCGGCGGGGCGGGCATTCCTCTCGGGGGTTACGGGTGTCGTCGTGCCCGACTCGGTGTTTGCGGAGGTTCGAATGGAGGTGGTGGTTTTACCGGCCGGCTGCCGGGCGGTGGGGCGGACGCTCGGCGAGTTATCCCCCGGACAGAATCATGGCGTTCAAGTGGCGGGACTCCATCGGGGCGGGCAGCGGCGGCTCAACCCCGGTGCTCACGAGACATTGCAGCAGGGGGACGAGATTTTGGTCCTGGGGCCGCCCGTACACATCACCGAGTTCAAGGCATGGCTGGCGGAGCCGGTGGAAGGTTCCACCGCCGGCCATGCGCCTTAAGGCTATCGGGCCGGCGAAGGGCTCGGGCGTGGCTTTGATTTCGCGGATTAGGCGTGCGTTTTTCACGACCCCGTGGGTGTCGCGGCCGGCCGCGCACAAAAAAGCGCGCCCGATTGGGCGCGCTTGGGAAATTGGGCGGAATTTGCCTCAGCTCAGTTGGTCCCGTGGCGGACCGGGGTCTCAGGCTTCTTGGCTTCGACGACGGCAGCGGGCTTGGGCGACTCCGCCTCGGGCTCGTCCTTCGACGCTTTCTTAAATTCCTTGATCGACTGACCCAGACCCTTCGCCAAGCCGGGCAACTTCGCGCCGCCGAACAATACGAGCATGATCACGAGGATGATGATCAGTTCGGGAGCACCGAGACCAAGCACGCCGGCCAGAATAGCGGGGGACGAAATCATAGTGGATGGAACGTAGGTGCCTCCGACTGCCTGTAAAGCGCGAAAGCGGTTGTGCCGGCTCGCTTCACGGCGCGAGCCACACGACTTCGTTGCCGGTTTCCGGTTGGCCGCCGGTCACGACGCAGCCGAGGGTGCGACCGCGGCGGTAGCGGGTCGGCCGTAACCGCGCAGTTTCAGTCAATTCATCTGTCCGGCTGAGCAGTTCGGCTCCTTCCGTCAGGGCATCGCCCGGCGCATCGCCGCTGAGTTCGACGATCACGAAGCCGCGGGCGGCGTCGAATGCGATCACTCGGCCGACGAGCAGGCGGGGGCTCGGCAGCAGCGCTTCGGCGGCCGGAAAGGCGGTGCTTGCGGATTTTGCGCCGGTCTCCGGCGCGTGCTGGCAGCCGGTTCCCGCCCAAAAAAACACCGCCAACAGCGCAAGCGCGGTGGCGGTGCGTTTCATCGGAAAACTCCTGACTTAGAATTTCGGCAACGGAAAGCCGAGACCGCCGGGCAGGCTGCCCGATCCGAGGAGGTTGCCGCCCGCGGGGGCGTTGCCGGACGCGGCGGGTGCCGGGGCTCCGCCGGTCGGGGGACGGGCGGTCGCGGCGACCTTCAGGAGATTCTGCGCGTTGTCGATCTGCTCGGCGTCGAAGAAGCCGTGCAGTTGGCGGATGCGCGTCGGGTGGCGCATCTTGCGGAGTGCCTTGGCTTCGATTTGGCGGATGCGCTCGCGCGTGACCTTGAACTGCTTGCCGACCTCCTCGAGGGTGCGGCTGTAGCCGTCAACCAAGCCAAAGCGCAGCGAAAGCACGCGACGCTCGCGCTCGGTCAGGGTGTCGAGCACGTCGATGATTTTTTCGCGGAGCAGCGAGTACGCCGTCATGTCGTACGGGTTCTCCGCCGACTTGTCCTCGATGAAATCGCCGAAGCTGGTGTCGTCGCCGTCCCCGACGGGCGACTGCAGCGAGATGGGCTGCTGCGCCATCTTCATGATTTGCTGCACCCGCTCGACGGGCAGATTCATCTCGTCGGCCACCTCGTCCGGCGTCGGCTCGTGGCCGTATTCCTGCAGAAGCTGCTTCTGCACCTGCATGACCTTGTTGAGGGTCTCGATCATGTGCACCGGAATGCGGATGGTGCGCGCCTGGTCGGCGATCGAGCGGGTGATGGCCTGCCGGATCCACCACGTGGCGTAGGTGGAAAACTTATACCCGCGGCGGTATTCGAACTTTTCGACCGCCTTCATCAGGCCCATGTTGCCCTCCTGGATGAGGTCGAGGAAGGAGAGGCCGCGGTTCGTGTATTTCTTCGCGATCGAGATCACGAGGCGCAGATTGGCCTCGACCATCTCGGTCTTCGCCTTGTGGGCTTCGCGGACGTGCACCATCGACTGCGCGACGACCTTGAGGAGTTCCTCGGGGGCGATGCGGCGCTGGGCCTCGATCTGCTTGAGCCGGGTGTGGATACTCTTGGTATCGATCGCCGCGTCCTTCTTGGTCTTCGGGTGCTTCGCCCGCTCGAGCTGCTGCTGCAAAGCCTCGATTTCATCGAGGGTGGGGCGGAGCTGATCGAGGTATTCCTCGTAAACCTTCAGCTTGAAGTAGAACTTGCTGAAATAGGAGCGTAGGACGTTCTCGCGCTTGCGGAACTTGGCCAGGACTTTCTTTCGCTCGGCTTCGCCGCGGGCCTTGAGGAATTCCTCCCATGCCTCGGCTACGCCGGACTCGGAGCCGAGCGTGTTCTCGACGAGCTTCTGCAGCCCCTTGAAGTAGGCCTCACGCGACTCGATCTTCTTATCGATTACGACGCGATCGAAACGTTCCTCACGGTTCAGCAGCTTCGCGCCGAGGCCGCCGATGTAGGCGCCGATGGCCGAGGCCTGGAACAGCGCCTCCTGCGCTTTCAGTTCGGCCGTCTCGATCCGCTTGGAAATTTCCACTTCCTGCTCGCGGGTCAGCAGCGGGACCTGGCCCATCTGCTTGAGGTACATGCGCACCGGGTCGTCGAGGATGTCGTTTTGCGACGTGCGGGACTCCTCTTCCTCGGCCTCTTCCTGCCGCTGCTTGTAGTCCTCGACCTGATCCGGCTCGAGAATCTCGATTTCGAGGTTCTGCAGGATCGAAAGGACGTTATCGATTTCCTCTTGGTTTTCGACCGACTCCGGCAGCGCCTCATTGATGTCGTCGAAGGTCAGGTAACCCTGTTCCTTCGAGAGCCGGATGAGGTGGCGAATCTTGTCGTTGATGCCACCGGCCGGGATGTTGTCGGCTCCGGCGGGGGTGCCGTCCGCGGATGCGGCGGGAACTTTGGCGAGGGCGGCCTCGACGGCTTCAGACTGGGCAGAATCGGCGGATGCGGACTTGGACTTGCGCGACATGAGTAAGGAAGAGAGCGAACGAACGGCCGGAAGCAAATGCTCAAACCGCTCCGTTTAAAAGGAGCGGCTGGCGTAGCTGGCGTTGCAGTTCTGAGCGTTCTTTCAAGAGGGAAATTGGGTCAGATTCACTGTCCGCACGGGGGTTGGCCAAAGCAAGTTCTATTTGCCGTAGGCGGGGTTCCAAAGCCCGGGCACGGAGTTGTTTCAGCCCCTCTTGTACGACCTTAACCGGATCGTCCAGCACCGGGGCCTCAAACATCAGGTTTGCGAGTAGGGTCCGCTCGGCCGGGGACTCGATCAAACCGTCCAAATGATCCCGCCCCGGCCACGCGTCGCTCTCGAATTCGGCGAGAATCCGGTTGAGCAGCGCGCCGGCGGTGTGGCCGGTGTCGATCCAATCGTGCGGCAGGGTATGGCTCAGGGGTTTGCCGAGATTTTCAAAATGCAGGCAGAGGAGCAGCAGATGTCGTTCCGGGGTTTGGGCCGACTCGTCGGCTACCGGCGCACCCTCCGGTTCGGGCGGAAATTCAGGTTCGCCGGACGCGATCGGGCGGGCGGACGCCTGACGGCGCTGCCGGGCGAGCAGCGCCTCGTACTCCGTCTGCAAAATTCGGGGTTGGAGGGCAAGATGGCGGGCGGCCTCGGCCAGGAGGTTGGCCCGCGTCAGCTCGCTTTCGCTGGCCGTGATGATTTCCACGACGGATTGGCTGGCGCGCGCCTGCTGCTCCGCCGAGGCGGTGCGCGGGTTGGGGAGGAAGGCGCGCGAGGCAAACTCGATGGCGCTTTGGGCGGACCGTCGCACCTCCTCATAGCCCGCGAGGCCGCGCTCCAAAAACAACAGGTCGGGGTCGAGTTTTTCCGCACCCGCGAGGGTCAGGAAGCGGACTTCGATCCCGGACTTCAACGCCATCGGCAGGAAGCGCAGCGCCGCTTTTTGACCGGCCCCGTCGCTGTCGAAGAAGCACTCGACCTGCGCGTGGTAACGGCGCAGCAGCAGCAACTGGCCCTCGGTGATGGACGTGCCTTGGGGCGCGATCGCGGTTTTTAGCCCGACGCTCCAGCAGCGTAGTGCGTCGAGCTGACCCTCGACCAAGACGAACGGTTTACCCTCGCCCACGGCGGTGCGGGCCCGGTCCAGATTGAAGAGGAGATTGCCCTTGGTGAAGATGGGGGTTTCCGGCGAATTGACGTACTTCGCTTCTCTCGCCGGATCATCTGCCGGGGTGCGCTCGGTCTGTCGCGCGGTGAACGCCACGACCCTGCCTTGGTGGTCTCGGATCGGTATCATCAGCCGTCCACGAAAGCGCGAGCGCAGGGAGGTCGGTGATACCTGCGCATCCTCATAAATAAAAAACAGCCCGCAGCGACGCAGTGCTTCCTCGGAATATTTCCGCCGCAAAAGCATCGCCCCGAGTCCGCTGCCGGCCTCGTCGGCTGCGCCGATCTTGAATTCGTCGGCCAGCTCCATCGGGAAGCGCCGCTTCTCGGTCCAGAGCGTCCGCATGTAGTCGCCGGTCCCGTCCTTGGCCTTGAACGCCTGATAAAAGTGTTCAGCGGCCACATCGTGCAGATCGAAGATTTCCTGGCGCAGCGAACGCTCCTCCGTGCTCGGCCCGCCCGAGCCCTCCTCGTATTCGATCACAACCCCGAATCGCTTTCCCAACGCCTCGACCGCCTCGCTGAAGTTTAACAGCTCCGTTTCGCGGACAAACGTGATGGCGTCGCCCGCCTTGCCGCACCCGAAGCATTTGTAGAACCCCTTGTCTGGATCCACGTGGAATGACGGCGACTTCTCGTTGTGGAACGGACACAGACCTTTCAGCCGGGTGCCGCCGGCCTTGCGCAGGGCCACCACGCGCGCCACCACGTCCGCGAGATTGGCGCGCAATTTGAGGTCGCGCACGCAGGTGGGCTTGATGACGGGCATGGGGCGACGAGGAGGCGGTAAACGGTTCGCTGCGCTGAATCGGGGCGCAGCACGAACCGCAAAGAATGCACTTTCAACCGGTGCCCCCGACTGTCAAGTTCCGCGGCCCGGACGGCCGGCCGGCCCCGGTTTTCGTCGTTCTGGAGGAAACTTCGGCCGCCGCCAGACGACTCACCATTTATGCGCTTTATCACCCTACTGCTCCTCGGCCTCGCTTCTCTCGCCGGGCTGGCCCGCGCCGCCGCGCCCGTCGTGGCGAAGAACCCGCCGATGGAGCCGATCTGGGAGGCCAAACTGAAGGCCTTCGACGAGGCGACCTACAACGAACAGGTCGAAAAGATGATTTCGCAATTTGAACAGGCCACCGGGCGCAGGTTTGTTCCCGGTCCCAAGAAACGGGTGGGCTTGAAGATTTACGCCGACTCCGGTCCCGGCCTCGCGACTCCGCTTCCGCTCGTGAAGGCCGTGATCTCGGCTTTGAAACGCCGGGGATTCGAGCACGAGAACATCTTCCTCGTCGGCCTGAACGCCCTCCGGCTCCGCATGACCGGCTACCTGCCGTCGCTCGTCTCGGGGCACACCCCCTTCTTCGGCAATCCGGTCTACGTGCTCGAATCCGGTCGCTTCTACGATCCGCTCTGGTTCTACGACTCCCCGCTCCCGCAGCGCTTCGATCCGATCTTCGCCGAGCAGCAGACGAAAGGCGTTTCGCCGACCTCAACCAAAGACGAGGACCGCAAGAGTTTCCTCGCGACGCCGCTGTTTCTGGAGTCCGACTTCTGGATTAATCTGCCGGTCTACACCGACCACCCGACCCTCGGCATCAACGGGGCGTTGGTCAACGCGACCCTCTGGAACGCGTCCAACACCGCGCGGTTCTTCCGCTCACCCGCCAACGCCCCGGCTGCGGTCGCGGAAATGAGCGCGATCCCTGAACTGCGCCAGACCTGGATGTGCACGATCACGAGCCTCGAGCACTACCAATTCATCGGTGGTCCTTTTTTCAATTCGCTCTACACCCGTTCCGAGCCGCTGCTCTGGTTGAGCAATGATCCGGTGCTGCTGGATGCCATGGTCCGCGACCGCATCAATGCCCACCGCAGGCGGGAAGGGTTTGAGAAAGTCGACGAGGAGATCCGGACCCTGGAGTTCGCGGAGACGCTGGGCGTCGGTTCCACGAAGACCAAGAACGCCAAGATCATCCCGGTGGAGTAGGCGACTTGGAATTGCTCAACCCGGTGGCTTGATCGGGTTGGTTTGCCCTGCGTTACGTTCGAGTCCTTCGGGATCAGCGGGATCCAGGTGAAGTTGCAGCGTCCCCGCGGAAATTCCCGCTTGCGGAGGTCCCGCGGCTGCGGGCAGGGTGGGGTGTCACAGCGTCATGAATTCATCCGCGTACGTCCCGTTTTTGATCCAGGCGATCCTCGCCGCCGCCATCACTGGCGGCGTGATCGGCGCAAGCCACCTGTTCGGGCAGCGCGCGAAGGCTTCCAAGATCAAGGACTCGGCCTACGAGTGCGGCATCCCGGCCGAGGGCGTGGTGCACACGCGGTTTTCGGTGAAGTTCTTTCTCACCGCGCTGCTCTTCATGCTCTTCGACCTCGAGATCGTGATTCTGATTCCCTGGTCGTTTATCTACCGGGAGTTCCTCGCGAACCACATCGCGATCCTCGGTCCGGTTCTTTTCTTCATCGGCGTCCTCGTCCTCGGTCTCGTTTACGAGGTGAAAAAGGGCGCACTGCAGTGGGAGAAATAGCTTGGGAGTGAAAGTGAGAGTGAAAGTGAAAGGGGCGTGTCGTACGCCTGCTCCCGCTGACTCGACCATTTCACGCCTGAGCCCCTTTCACGATAACTTCTACTCCCCCCTAACCCATGCGCCTCGACAAGATCATCGCCCGCAGCCGCATCGTCGACCTGCGGAGCCTTGATCTCGAGGGGGCCTTGCGCGAGCTCCTCGATGTCTGTGTCGAGAAGTTCACCGACCTGAAGTCCGAACCGCTCCTCCGCGGCCTGCTCGCGCGCGAGAGCACGATGACGACCTACCTCGGCTTCGGCGTCGCGCTCCCGCACGTGCGCGTGAAGATGTCGCGGCGTTATGTCCTCGCCATCGGGCGCAGCCGGGTCGGCATCCGACACGACGGTGCGCTGGCCGACGAGCGCGTTCACCTGATCGTGATGCTGATCGCCGGGGAAAACGCGCGCGACTACCTGCAGGTGCTGGCCTCGATTGCCCGGCAGGTTAAGGGCAAGGAACTCGTCGACAATCTCGTCAATGCCTCCGACCTCGACATGCTCCACGAGCGCCTCATCGGCGGCGTGGGCGGTCTGCAGGCGGTGGAGGCACAGCAAAACCGCGTCAACCGGCTCATGTTCCGCCAGGCGGAGCGCGTGGCGCAGGGCGCGAATTGCCAGGCAATCATGGTCTTTGGCGACACCTTCATCGGCGGCATTCAGCCGGGCGTGCTGCGTTCGAAGCTGAAGATGATCCTCGTGACGCGGGCCTCGCTCGAAACGGGCGACCACGACACCGAGTTTAACGACACGATCCAGGTCCGCTCGTTCTCAAACCAGCGGCTGGCCCAGCTGCGGAGCGCGATGCTGGTGGCGTTGACCCGCGGGGTGGTGATGTTCGCCGACCGCATCTGCTGCATCGGGGGGATTACGGGCAGCAACCAGTTTGATACCCTCGTGGTGGTCGACGTGGAGCGCGAGTTCCAGACGCTGCTCACGGGGTCGACCGCGGACCTGCTGCCGTCGGACGTGAAACCCGAGGTGCTCGAGCGCGTGATCGCCGTCGCCACCGAACTCGCCGTCGAGGGCCGCGAGGGCCGGCCGGTCGGCTGTCTCTTTGTGATCGGCGACAACGAAAAGGTGGGGTCGCTCTCCAAGCCGCTCGTCCTGAATCCGTTTTTCGGCTACAAAGAGGAGGATCGCAATATCCTGAATCCGTTCATGGACGAGACGGTGAAGGAGTTCTCCTCGATTGACGGCGCGTTCGTGATCCGGGGTGACGGCGTGGTCGAATCGGCCGGCAGCCTCATTCAGGCGACCGACAGCAACCATTCCCTGCCGAGCGGCCTCGGGAGCCGGCACGCCGCGGCCGCGGCCATCAGCGTCACGACCGATTGTATTTCCATCGTGGTTTCCTCCAGCACGGGTCAGGTGACCCTTTTCCGCCGCGGCGTCATGCTGCCGCTGACGGAAAAACGTCGCTGAGTGGGAGTGGTTTCAGGTGCCGTTCGGGCGGCGATTGGCCGCCACTCGCTCTCGGTCCCCGCGGGCGCGTGGACTTGAAATTTCCCTCGAGGCGCCCGGCGGCGGCCGCGGGGCGATCTCGGTTTCGCGGCTTGCCAGCTTCGGGTCGAGGCAATGGATTGCGGGCATGGCTCTCTTCGGCACGATCGCGACCATCAAGGCTCAGGCGCCCCGGACCCAGGCATTCCTGGCGGCGTACGCCTATCTGGAGGAGGTCTTCCGGGTCGGCTCGCCGGCCCAAGCCCGGCTGCTGGCGCTGACCGAGGGGCAATCGAAGCGCGTTGAGCTGACGGACGGCGTGTACGCGATGGAGCAGGTCTACGCCACCAAGCCGCGGGCGGAAGGCGTGTTTGAGTCCCATCGCAAGTACATTGATCTGCAGGTGTTGCTCGAAGGGGAGGAAATCCTCGAGGTAATCGATCTCGCCCGGGTGACGGTGAGTCAGGCCTACGATGCCGAGCGCGACTATGCGCTCTACGCGGATCACCCGGAGGGATCCCGGCTCCGGTTGAAGGCCGGCGAAGCGGCGATTTTTTATCCGGTGGACGTGCATATGCCGTCGGTGCGGTTCGCGGACCAGGCGGTGCGGGTGCGCAAGACCGTGGTGAAGATTCCGGTGGGCTGAGGTGTGCCGCTCCCTGCGCGGATGAATTACCGGCACCACTTTCACGCGGGCAATTTCGCCGACGTGATGAAGCACGCGCTGCTGGTCGCGTTGCTGCGCGCGCTGCAGAAGAAGCCGAAGGGTTTCCTCTATCTCGACACGCATGCCGGACGTGGCGGGTACGATCTCGCGGCGGCGGCGACGGGCGATTCGCTCGGGCGCACGCCGGAATGGCCGGATGGAATCGGGCGGCTGTGGCAGACGGTCGGCGGGCTACCCGAGGCGGTGGCGACTTACCTCGAAACGGTGCGGGAATTCGACCGGCGGAGCGGTGGTATCGACCCTGGTCCCCGATTTTATCCCGGATCGCCGGCGATTGCCCAAGCGCTGGCCCGGCCGGTCGACCGGCTTGCATGCTGCGAACTCCATCCGGCTGAGTGCGCCGCGCTGCGGCATGAGCTCGGTGGCCTGCCGCGCGTCACGATTCAGGGGTTGGATGGCTACGCCGCATTGCGCGCTTGGTTGCCGCCACCCGAGCGACGGGCGCTCGTGCTGATCGATCCCCCCTTTGAGGCGCAGGATGAGTTTGCGCGGATCGCCGCCTCGCTCCGCGAGGGACTGCGCCGGATGCCTGCGGCGGTGTTCGCCGTATGGTATCCGTTGACCGTTCGCGCCCGCGCGGACGATTTTCTCGCTGAGGTGAGGTTGCTGGCGCCGCCGGCGGCGCTCGGTTGTGAGTTGACCGTCGCGGGCGACGGTTCGGCGCTCAAGCTAAAGGGGTGCGGCCTGCTGGTGGTCAATCCGCCTTGGCAATTCGAGGCCGAGGCCGTGACGATTTTGGACTTTCTTGCGCCGGTCCTGCGGCGGGAACCGGGCGCGAGTGCCTGGGTGGATTGGCTCGTGCGGGAGTCCCCGCGCTAATCAGCCTGGTTGCGGGGTCAGACCGCGCCCCAGCGCCTCGGCGAGCTGCTCCAGCCGCACGGGCTTGGACAGAAAATCATCCATCCCTGCGGCGAGGCAGCGGTCGCGGAAGACCTGGCCGACGTTCGCGGTCAGGGCAATGATGCGCACCGGCCGGCCGCCGGCGAGCTGGCGACGGATTTGTCGGGTCGCTTCCAACCCGTCCATACCCGGTAGCTGGCAGTCCATCAGGATCACGTCGAACGTCTCCGTGGTTGCCGCTTTGAGTGCGGTCTCGCCGTCCGCGACCAGCCGTGGGGTGAGATTGAGACGTTTCAGGAAGAGGTCGACGACCTGCTGGTTCACGACGTCATCCTCGACGACGAGCACGCGCCCCGTGAAGCGGGGTAGCACCGGACCGGCGGGGGGGAGGGCACTGGATTTGGCGGCACCTTCGGGCAGGAGGCACGGCAGGATCAGGCGGAACGTGGTGCCGTGGTCGACCGTGCTTTGCACCTGTAGTGCTCCGCCCATCGCCTCGGCGAGCCGGGCGGAGATGGCAAGTCCGAGGCCCGCGCCGCCGTAGCGGCGGCCGAGGGTGGAGTCGGCCTGACTGAACGGCTTGAAGAGCCGTTCGAGCGCGGCGGACTCGATGCCGATGCCGGTGTCGGCGACGGTGAAGTGGAGTTCCGCTTTTGTATCAGAATGGCGGACACACGTGACGTTGAAGTCGATCCGGCCCCGCTCCGTGAACTTGATCGCGTTGCCGACCAGGTTGCCCAGTGCCTGGCGGAGGCGGGCAGCGTCGCCGAGGATCGCGCCGGGCAGGTTCGCGGGCAGGCGGAGCTCGAGCTGCAATCCCTTGTCGCGGGCCCGGGCGTGCAGCAGTTCCACGACGCTCAGGGCGACGGCGGCGGGCGGAAACGCGGTGGACTGCAACTCGAGTTGCCCCGCTTCGATTTTGGTGAAGTCGAGCACGTCGTTGAGCAGTAACAGTAGCTTTTCGGCGGAGTCGGACGCCGTCTTGACGTAATTGCGCTGCTCGTTGGTCAGGGTCGTATCGCGCACGATCCGCAGCATGCCGAGCACGCCGTTCATCGGGGTGCGGATCTCGTGGCTGATGATCGCAAGGAACTCGCCCTTGGCGCGGCTGGCGGCCTCGGCATGGAGCCGCGCCTCGCGCAGCTCGGCCTCACGGGTTTCCCGCCGTTGATTTTCCGCCGCGAGTTCCGCCGCCATGGCCTCGTGTTCAAAGCGCAGGACAATCGCTTTGAACAGCGAACGGTAGTGGCGGCGGTTCGCCACCGCCATGTAGGCGGCAAAGACGCCGACACACGCCGCCAACAGGACGCCCTCGCCGGTCAGCAGGGCGAGGAAGCGAGCCCCCAGCGGGATCGTGATCGCGTAGAGGTAGGTCAGGCTTCCCGTCCGCAGCGGCAACAGCAGCCGTGCCGATCCCGCAACCAGCCCGGCGAGGATCATCACATGGACGCTGCCCAGCAGGAGACCGGAGCCGAGGGTGGGGAAAATCCACACCGACATTCCCCAGCCGAGGCCGCTCAGCGCCGAGGTTATCACATGGCTTCGCTCCCAATCGGCGCCGGGCGCCGAGCCTGGGTCAGCTCGCGCAAACGCCAAGGCGAGCCAGAGGCGGACTCCGCTGATCGCCATCATGGCGGCCAGCCAGATCCAAACTTGGAGCGATGGTAGCTCGAGCCAGACGGCTAACCCAAAAGCCAAAGCGACGGCGGTGGACGTTAGGGTTGCGCCGGTCAAATCCCCGTACGCCACCCGCACCAATTCGGCGCGGGTCCGGACTGCCACGGCCGGAGCGAGCAAGCGGGCCGGTTCGTAGTCGGTGGGGATGGGCTTTGGCTCGGGCGACGCAGGGGCGGACATGATCCAATCGTGGCGCGACAGTGGGGATAAGACGCGCGATGGCGAGCCCTGCGACGCCGTCGATGAGTTCGGGCCGGAAACGCCGGTGGCGTCCTCGGCTTCGCCGGAGGTGATGTGCGGCTCTGCTCCGCAGGGTGACGAAACTCGGTTCTAACTTAGGGCCATTCGATCCAGGGCCTTCCTTATCGCGTCCGTTCGCACTCGTCCGCCGATAAATTTTCACTGCGACCGACCGCGCCGCCGGAGTCGCTCCGACTTAGAAAAAGGGCCCGTCGATTCTCCGCGGTTCGGCTGGATTTACGGAGGGTGCTTGGGGCGCCGGAATGGGGGTCAGGGGCGGTGCGCGGAAGATGGGGCGGTTCCACTGCACGTCGGTGCGCGTCGGAAGCTGGGTCGAGGCTGGGGGTGCGGGAGCAGGGCGGTTGGGGCGATTAATTCCGGAAATGGGAATGGGAATCATGATGCTCTCTCCGACCGCGTCAGGCCGACCGGGTGCCGTGCTTCCGTGCTGCAGCGGCCTGCGAATAATTCAAACTGCGACCTTGCCGAGCGCACGGCCGCCGATCAACGTCGGCTGCCTTGTGTTTACCCCTTGCGCAACGAGTTCCATCGGTATGCGTCATCCCGCCCTACGCTCCCGCTTTTAGCCCAGAAAGCCTGCGCCGGTTGTTTCCGGACCCGGAATTGCTGATTTTCTCCTCAAACTCCTAATCACAGTCGACCCCTCCTATGAGTAATGAACAAGTGAGTAACGACGCCATCGTCCCCAATGCCAAGCGGCTGTTGTGGGCGGGCTTCATGGCCATTCTTGCCGCTGGTGTGGGCTTTGCCCTCCGCGGCGGAATCTTCGGAGCTTGGGCTTCGGAATACGGTTTCACCGCCACCCAGTTGGGTGCGATCGGTGGCGCCGGCTTCTCGGGCTTCTGCTTCGGCATCATCATCGGCGGCGTGCTCGTTGACAAGTTCGGCTACGGCAAGCTCGTCGCGCTCGCGCTGCTGGGTCACGTCGTCTCGGCTTTCGTCACCTTCATGGCCAGCACCCCGCAGAACGCCTACGGCTTCCTGTTCTGGGGCATGTTCATTTTTGCATACGCCAACGGCACACTCGAGGCCGTGGCGAATCCGCTCGTCGCGACGATCTTTCCGAAGAACCGTACCCACTTCCTCAATATTCTCCACGCCTCCTGGCCGCTCGGTATGGTGGTCGGCGCCATCGCGTCCTATGTACTCGGCACCGTGATGCACCTCGGCTGGAAGGGTCAGCTCGCATTCTACTTGGTCCCGACCGCGGCCTACGCGCTGATGTTTTTGGGCCAGTCCTTCCCCAAATCGGAAGCGGCGGCAAAGGGCTCCAGCTTCGCGGAAATGTTCAAGGACGTCGGTATCCTCGGCGCCTTGGTGGCCTGCAGCCTGATCGTGGTTTTCCTCGGTGGCACGCTGCCTTTGTTCGGTATCTCCGGTGACACTGCCCAGACCATCGGCTACGTGGTGGGCGGTATCCTGGTTATTTCGGTCGGTATCCTGACGAAGTTTTCCTTCGGCTCGCTTCTGCTCTTCGTCCTTTTTGTGACCCACGCCCTGGTCGGCGCGGTCGAGCTCGGCACCGACGGCTGGATCGAGGCCATCACCGGCAATCTCTTCACCGCGGAGCAAGGCAAGATCCTCTTTATTTGGACTTCGGCCATCATGTTCGGCCTGCGGTTCTGCGCCAACTTCATCGAGACCAAGCTGGGCTTCTCTCCGGTCGGCCTCCTTCTGACCTCCGCCACGCTCGCGGTGGTGGGTCTGCGCCTCGCGTCCGGCATGGATTCGTTCGTCATCGCGCTGCTCGCGCTCGGTGTCTATGCGCTCGGCAAGACCTTCTTTTGGCCGACGATGTTGGCCGTTATCGGTGATCGCTTCCCCCGCTCCGGCGCCGTCGCCATGTCCATCATGGGTGGTATCGGTATGCTCTCCGCCGGGTTGCTGGGTGGCCCTGGCCTGGGTTACGCCAAGGACCGTTTCACGTCCGAAAGCCTGAAGACCACCAGCGCCGCGGTTTACGAGGCAAACAAGGCGGCCGCCCCTTCGAAGTTCCTCTTCCTCTCGCCGGTGACCGCCGTGGATGGCTCCAAGCTCGAGGCCGCCAAGAAGGCCGGTGACAAGGGTACGGCCGACCAGAAGGCGATCGTAGCCGCGAACCAAGCCGGCGACCGCGCCACGCTGAAGGCGGACTCGTTTATCCCGCTCGCCATGGCGGCGATCTACCTCGGCCTCCTCTTGTACTTCAAGAGCATCGGTGGCTATCGCGCCCTTAAGCTCGAAGAGCAGAAGGCCTGAGTCGCGAACATCGGATATTTCAAAAGCCGCACCTTTCGGGGTGCGGCTTTTTTCTGCCCGGTGGGCCCCGATTTCTCCATCGGGCCGATCCCGTTCGATGGTCCTTACGAGATGTCTTGTTACGGACCTCGGGTCCTGCCTCACCGGCCCGGCGGTGCGGTGCCCTGACTACGCGGCGCGCGGCATCCGCACCGGATTGCGCCCCGTGGCCCGCTTCGGCAGCGTGATGGTGAGGACGCCGTGGGCGATCTCGGCCTCCATGGCCGCGTAATCGAAACCGGTTCCCAGCCGGAGCCGGAGCCGGTAGTCGCGCTGTGCGCCCTCGAGGTGGAGCGCCGAGAAGTTGACGCGGACGACATGCGGCTTCTTGGCGGTCACGGTGAGGTCTGCGCCGCGGCCCTCGATCTCCACGCCGGTGGCCGACACCCCGGGCACGTAGACCACCACTTTCATGGCGTCACGGTGCTCCTGGCAGTCGTACGAGGGCTCGCGAAAGGCCACATGGGACAGATGCGCGGGAGCCTGCGAACGACGGTTGGTCGGGAGGGAGCTGATGTTCGTATGCATGGGAGGAAAAACGAATGGAAACGTTCCCTCGGTGGTTTGGTGACCGCCGGGCTTCAGAGGGCTAAACGTTTCCGTGGGTACGGAGGTTTAGTTCTGGTGGCCCGCGACGGTTTTTTTATTCCAAACGGAAATAACAACCGGTCGCATCGCGGCACAACGCTGCTGGACCTGCTGGTGGCAGGATCCGGCGGAGCGGGAGCGGTGATGGAGAGACGCGGTCATGGCAGCTATGCGATTTGGTACCGTGCATAATGCAGACTGCGTGCCAAGCGGTAATTTTTTTGTACCGGTGAAGATTGCGTGACGCTGTCGTCCGGCGAACATCGGGCCATGGCCTCCCTCCACGACTCCACCACGACGATTTCCGACCTGAAAACCCGCGTTTTGGCCTTCGTGCGCGAGCGGGATTGGGAGCAGTTCCACACCCCGAAAAACCTGAGCATGGCCCTCGCCGCCGAGACGGGTGAGCTCATGGAGCATTTTCTCTGGGCGACGCCGGATCAGTCGCGCGCCATCGCCGATGACCCCGTCAAGCGCGCCAAAATCGCCGACGAACTGGCCGACGTCGTGATCTATGCCATCGAATTTGCCAATATCACCGGGCTCGACATCGCCGCGGCGATCGAAGCGAAGATGGCCGCCAACGCCTTGAAATATCCGGTGGAAAAAGCCCGCGGCCGCTCGGAGAAATACACCGATCTGTAGGGATTGCGGGGTTTGGGGAAGGCGCGCGTGAGGCCGTTCTCGATGCAAGTCCGGCCGGCGGGCGGGTCTACATCGAGAACGGCTTCACGCGCGCCACCGGACACAAAAAAGCCGACGGGCGCGCTGCGCTCCGTCGGCGGGAAAGTATCTCCGGATACGGCTCAGGCCTTGCCGCCGAAGGACACGAAATCGTCCATGTCGAGCAGGTCGGCGAAGGTGCGGATATCGTCGCGATCCGGCGCCGAGGCCTTGATCGTCTCAGCCATCCACTCGTGACCGCCGGCGCCGCCGGGACCAGACAGTTCGATCCAGTCCGACCAGGAGCGGATTTCGAAGTTCTGGCGCTTGGTCTGGCTGCGCACCCACTCGAGGATCTGCGTATCGGTGCCGCCCTTCTTGATCTCGGCCAACATCGCGTCGGCATCAACGCCGGTAAAGGCGAAGAAGTGTTTGTCGAGCGGGCAGTTGTACTTGTAGTCGCCGCCATTGCCCGCGATCACGGCGCGGGCCTTGTCGAGCAGTCGTGGGAGATGAGCGAAGCCGCCGAGGCGGACTCGGACGCTGCGGGGCGGATGTTGAGTGAGGTTGGGCGACGAGTAGTTGAGCATAATCAAAAGGGGGGTAGGCGGCGAGGTCTCAGTTGTTGCCGAAGCACGCGCATTGGCCCCCGCAGGGGCCGGCTGGCGGAGCACTCTTCTGCGCGATAAAGCCGAAGCCTCCGGCGATCACCCGGCGCACCGGTTCGCCCGACTCGGGGTGCTGCGTCAACGGCGCATCGTGCATCGACTGGCGCACCTCAAACCGGCGCGGCGCGGCCCCGGCTTTTTGCGGAATGGTTTCGTAGACGTACGTGGTCATGGCGCAGGGTAGGCTGGAGACGTTGAGGGGAACCCGTTCGTGCGCAAGTACACTCGCCTGATACCGCGGATCCCTCATTGGCCGAGGTCTTGTCGCTTGTCACTTTGCCCTTGGCACTTTCCCCCGACTTGATCCGGCTGGAGCCGTGAAGGGCACCCATCTTGTTCGCAATTACTACGTGCTGCCGTGCTGCCTGCTGCTGCTCAACCTCTGCGTGGAGTTGGTCAGCTACAAGGCGCGCGTGATCGATGACGTGCTGCTTCGTACCGGGGCCATTATGGGGATGGTCCTCTTCGGTGGTTCCGCCGTGATGTTTCTCATCGCTCCCGCCATCGGCGGAATGATCGGCAGCCTCCACCGCCGCAGCCGCCAGGGCGCAGGTGGCCTCGGCGAGTTGTTTTTTTTGCTCCTGCTCGGTGCCGTCGTGTTCTGGCTCTACTATCAGGTCTACATCATCGGCCCCGAATCTGTTCTGCCGGACGCGTGGCACAATCCGCCGCCGCACAAAAGGTAGCCGGCCACCTGAGAGCGCGACCTCGAGGGCTCACGCCTTCGGTCGAAACACCTTCATCGCCGACTCGTTCGCCTCGAGTCGCGGCCCGCCGATCAGGTCGATGCAGTACGGAACCGCCGGAAACACCGCCCCAAGGTTTTCCCCGATCGCCTTGGGCCGGCCGGGCAGATTCACAATCAGCGTCCGGCCACGAATCCCCGCCGTCTGACGCGACAGGATGGCCGTTGGCACATACGCGAGGGAGGTCGTGCGCATGAGTTCGCCGAACCCGGGCAACATTTTCGCACAGACCGCCGCGGTGGCTTCGGGGGTGACGTCGCGCGGCGCCGGTCCGGTGCCGCCGGTGGTGACCACGAGGCAACACCCCGCTTCATCGGCCATGCGCCGCAGCTCCGCCTCGATTAGCGGCTGCTCGTCGGGGATCACACGGTAGTCGACCTCGAACGGACTCACCAGCCACTCGCGCAACAACGCCACGCAGGCTTTGCCGGGCGTGTCCTCGTAAACGCCCGCACTCGCCCGGTCGGAAATATTGAGCACACCGATCTTGATCATCGTGCGACCAAAACCACGAAACCGTCGCATGACCACGGCGAAGTTTTTCCGCGCGCCCGTCCAGCGGGCGGGCCTTCAGCGGAGCAAGCGCCGCGTGCGCCACCGTTCGGTTCTGCGGAGCCCCATCGGGGCTCACCCGGCGCGAAAGCCCGCGATGATCTCCTCCGGTCGCACGCCTCGCTCCCTCAGTGTACGAAGCGACCGTGCGTCGTGGCGCTTGGCGAGACGCGTGCCGTTTTCATCCCGCAGCAGCGGACAATGATAATAGCCCGGATCGGAGTGCCCGAGCGCCCGGATCAACAGCAGCTGGCGAAAGGTGCTCTTGATCAAATCCTCGCCGCGCACGACTTCGGTGATCCCAAGCTCCGCGTCGTCGACCGCGCACGCGAGTTGGTAGCTGGGTAGATCGTCCTTGCGCCACACGAGGAAGTCCCCGAATTCGCGCCCCGCCACCGCCCGCTGAAGCCCGCAGCGCGCATCATCGAAGGCAATGGTCTCACCGTCGGGCACGCGGAAGCGCCAATTCATCGCTATCACGTCGCCAAGCGGCGGCAGCGGTGCGCCGGCCGCCGGTCGGAACTGCGGCGGGTAAACCGGCTCGTCGTCCGCGGCGCCCTCGTGCGGCGCGCCGATCGCCTCCTGCACATCGCGGCGCGTGCGGATGCACGGGAAAATCAGGCCGGCGGCGTGCAGTTTTTCCAGCGCGGCCCGGTAGCGGTTGCGTCGCGCGCTCTGCGCCACCACCGGTTCCACCCAGCGGAGTCCCAGCCAGTGCAAGTCTTCGAGCATCGTCGCCACGAAATCCAAGCGGAAGCGGATCGCGTCCAGATCATCGTTGCGCAGCAGCAAGATTCCGCCGGCCGCCCGCGCGCGTTCCTGCGCCAGCCAAAAGGTCCGCGCGTGCCCCAGGTGCAGGTGCCCGGTGGGCGAAGGCGCGAGGCGGCCGCGGTAGGGTACGGTCGGGTTGAGAGCTGAGCGTTGAGGGTTGATGGTCAGAAGGGAATCGGGATTGGTTTTGAAGTCTAAACCCTCAACACTCCGCCCTCAACTTTCTTTCACATGACCAAACTCCTGTGCGTCTACTGCTCCTCCAGCGACCGGGTTGATCCGAAGTATGCGGACGCCGCCACCGTGCTCGGACGCGAGTTGGTCGCCCGCGGCTGGGGTCTGGTTTACGGTGGCAGCAAGACCGGGCTCATGGGCGCGATCGCCCGCTCGGTGAAAAAATCAGGCGGCAAGGTGGTTGGCGTCATCCCCGAGTTTATGAAGGCGCGCGAGCTCGCTTACGACGAGGCCGATGAACTCGTCACGGTGATCACCATGCGTGAGCGCAAGCTGCTCATGGAAACGCGCGCCGACGCCTTCGTCACGCTCCCCGGCGGCTGGGGCACGCTCGAGGAAATCATGGAGATTCTCACCCTCCGGCAACTCGATGTCGTGCGAAAGCCGTGCGTGATCTTCAATCAGGACGGTTTTTACGACCCGTTGCTGCAATTGTTCGACCGCATGCTCGCGGAGAAATTCTTCAAGCCTTCCAACCTGGGGCTCTTTCGCGTCGCGACCGCGGTGCCGGATATCTTCACGCAGATCGAGGCCGCCGCCGGCGCCAAGGCCGAGGCGAAGTGGTTCGACACCCGTTGATCCGTCGTATGCACCGGCAGCCCGTCCTCGCCCTGTTGCGTCGTCACGCCGCGCGCCCGCTTGATGCGCACGAGGCGGAGATGACGGCCGCGACCATCGCCTTCGTGGAGGCGCAGGCCGACTGTCTGGAGCGCACGTGTGTCCCCGGGCATCTCACGGGATCGGCGTGGGTCGTCAGCCCCGATCGCACGCAGACGTTGCTCACCCATCACCTGAAGCTCGAGAAATGGCTGCAACTCGGCGGCCACGCCGACGGCGACGGCGACTTGCCGGCCGTGGCGCGGCGCGAGGCGTTGGAGGAAAGCGGGCTCACTGGGGTGCGCGCCGTCCACGCCGAAATCTTCGATCTCGACCGCCATTGGATTCCGCCGCGCAAGACGGATCCGGGACACTACCACTACGATTTGCGGTTCGTCTTTGAGGCCGATCCGCGGGCTCCGCTGGTGATCTCAAGCGAGTCGAAGGATCTGGCGTGGCTAGAACTCGGCCGCGTCGTTGCACTGAATCCTGAAGAATCGATGGCGCGGATGGTACGGAAGACGTTAGCCGGAGTCTGAGCCGCCTTGCTTCGTCGTAGCCCTGAGCGTGGGCTCGGGGACTTCTTTAGGGTGCGGGTTCCCTGAGCTCACGCTCGGGGCTACGGGAAAATTACCGCCAGAGCGGGACGATGTCCCCTTTGCGCACCCAGCCGGTTTGGCCGTTCTCAAACGTGAGTTGCATCCAGCCGAGAAACGTCTTCCCCCCGAGCGCCATCGTGCCGGCGGCGAGTGGCGTCGTCTTCTGGGTCGTGTCGGCCTCGGTCGGAATCGAGCGGAGCACGCCC
>CAIJFT010000029.1 GCA_903820035.1 uncultured Opitutia bacterium | reverse complement strand
GAACACGCCCTGCGCGAACCCGCGGCTGTCGTGGCCGGCGGGGTCGCCGCCCACCGCGCCCAACTCGCCGGCGGCGACCGCGGCCTCGCCCTCGCGCGCGAAGCGGCGGACTTTCTCCTCCGGGCGCAGGACGAAGCCGGCGCCGGCGTGTATCCGTTTCCCGCGGTCCGCGGCGTGACCCGCGACGCCGCGTTCAAGGCGAGCGAGCGCTTTCTCGCCCGCGCGGAAAAGGAAGGCCGGCTCGCCGCGATCGTCCACCGGGGCTGGGTCGTCGACGATCTGGGGGACGGCGGCCTCCAGTTCGACAATGCCGAGGCCGGGCTAGCCCTGCTCGAACTCTACGCGGTCACCCGCGATCCGCGCGATCTCGCCTCCGTCCGGCGCGCCGCCGACTGGGCCGCGGCCCGGCCGCTCGCGCGCAATTGGAATTATAACAGCTTCAGCGTCTCGCTCCTCGCCCGCGCCTACGCGGCCACCGGCGAGCGCCGCTACCTCGAGGCCGCGCGGCACAAGGCGCGCGTCGGCGTGGTCCCCGGGCAATTGACCGAGGGCCCCCGCGCCGGCCGCTGGCTCGACCCGCACAACGCCCGCCCCGCGTACCACTACATCATGCTGCGCGCCCTCGCCCACCTCACCGCGGTGTTGCCCGGCAACGACACCGACCGGCCCGAAATCCTGCGCGCGCTCCGTCTCGGCCTGCTCGCCCGCAACCGCGATTTCACGGGGCCAGGCGCCCCGAACAAGGATAAGGCCATGGAAACCCTCCTGCTGGTGCACCACGTCTTCGCCGCCGATCCGGCCTTTCTGCAGGACACGCTCTCCACGGTCGCCCTCGACGCGCTCGGCCGCCTCGTCTCAGCCCAGTTCAAAGCCGGCGCCGCCCCGCTTGGTCCGCGCGAATGGGGCCTGTTCCTCGAATACGCCGCCGCGCGACCTGCTGGCCCGTAGCCCTGCGCGCGAGCGCAGCGGCCGCGGCACGGCGACCTCCCTGCCCTCACGCGCAGGGCTACGGAGCGGCTTTCAACGTTCAACCTAGCCTTTCAACGGCCGGCCTCCGGCCGGCTTCACACGTCGCAGATCCGGACCGCTTCGCTGAGTGACGTCACCTTATCCCGCAGCGGAATAAATTCGTGGCCGACATAACCGCGGTAACCCGTCTCGGCGATCACCTGCAGGATCGGGCGGTAGTTGATTTCCTGTGACTCATCGATCTCGTTGCGCCCCGGCACACCCGCCGTGTGGTAGTGACCGATCCAGTCCTTGTACTGCTTGATCCGCGAGATGACGTCCCCGTGCATAATCTGCACGTGGTAGATGTCGAAAAGCACCTTCACGTGGCCCGAGCCGACGCGCCGGCACACCTCGACCGAACGATCCATGTCGTCGCAGAAATAATCCGGATGGCCCTTCATCTCAGTCGTGACGCGGGAATTCAGCATCTCGAGGCACACGGTAACGCCCTTGTTTTCCGCGTGCCCGGCGATCTTTTTCAGACCGTCGACCATGTTCTTCATGCCGACCTCGTCGGAAAGCCCGCGCCGGAAACCGGAGAACGTGATCACCGACTTGAAGCCCGCCGCCGCGGTGGCGTCGATCCGTTCGGTGAGCGACTTCAGGCACTCGGCGTGTTCTTCGACGTGGGCGAAGCCCTTGGCGAAGCCGTGACTGCCGGTGAGCGCACAGGTCAGGCCATGCTGTTTGAGCAGGGGAAACTTGTCCGGCGTCACTAATTCCACCGACTTCAGCCCGAGCCGCACGGCGGCGGCGCACAATTCCTCCAGCGTCATCGGCCGGAAACACCAGGGCACCACCGAGTGGTTAATGCGGCCGTTTCGCGCGCGGTAAGGCTCCGGCGCCGCACCGCGCCCAATCACCGGGAGGGCCATCGCCGCCGCCGCGCCGGCAACGGCGCCCTGCAGGAGGGCGCGACGCGAAACGACGTTCTGACGTGGAGCGGAGGCGGAATTTTTCATGGGGAAGGGTGCGCCCATGACGACGCGAAACCCGCTCTGCCGCGAATCAATTTATGCCCCCAAGCCCGAGGCAGTCGGCGAACCACTTTTCCGTAGGTCAGCGCGCCGGCCCGCGCCCCCTACTGCAGGATCTTGAACATGCTGGCGTAGTCGTCGGTCCAAAGCGGAATCGTGTTCGGTTTCGTCTCGGCCGGACTTGCCGCCTGCTTCAGCGCGGCCCGGTTCAGGAAGGTGTCGTTCTT
>CAIJFT010000028.1 GCA_903820035.1 uncultured Opitutia bacterium | reverse complement strand
GCACGCGTTCAACCGACGGCGTCGAGGCGATCACGGTGCCGAACCCCGCACGCATGACGGAAGCGTGGCCGATATTTCTGAAGAACATCGTTCCGGTCTTTGTGAAGAAAGACGCGCGCACCCTCGAGGCGCTGATCTGGGACGCGTACCGGCACGGCAGCAATTACAAGCTCCAGGGCATCGCGCTTTGGGCCGGCATCGCCGCCATCGAGATGGCGCTGCTCGAACTCATGGGCCAGACCGCCCGCCGGCCGGTCGCGGATTTCTTCGGCGGGGCCAAGCGCCGCGACATCGACGTTTACTACGCGAGCGGCAACCGCGGGAACACCCCGACAGAGGAAATCGCCTACCTGCACACACTCGTCGCGGGCTCCGGGGTGCGCGCGCTCAAGTTCCGCCTCGGCGGGCGTATGAGCCGTAATGCCGACTCGCCGGCGGGCCGCACCGAGACGCTGATTCCGCTCGTGCGGAAAACATTCGGCGACGCCTTCACGCTCTACGCCGACGCGAACAGTTCCTACGACGTGCCGAACGCGGTGCGCATCGGCCGGATGATGGAGACGCACGGCTACGCGTTCTACGAGGAGCCGTGTCCATTCGACTGGCTCTGGGAAACGAAGGAGGTGTCCGACACGCTCCAGATCCCGATCGCGTGGGGCGAACAGGAGTTCAGCATGCGCAACTGGCAATGGATGATCGGCCAGCGCGGCATCAGCATCGTGCAACCGGACCTGCACTACGGCGGCGGCTTCATCCGCGCCACCAAAGTCGCCCGCATGGCCGCGCTCGCGGGCATGACGATCGTGCCCCACATGTCCGGCGGCGGCCTTGGGCACATGGACGTGGTGCACTTCGCCTCATTCACGCCCAACATCGGCCCGCACATGGAATTCAAAGGAAACAGCGACCTGCCTGTGGCCTGCGCCACGTCGTCGCTGAAATGCGCGAACGGCAAGGTCCGCTGCCCCACCGGCCCCGGATTCGGCATCACCGTCGACCCGGACTACGTGAAGCAGGCGAAGCCGGTCGTTTCAGCCTAAGCGTATGCAACGAGTCTCGCCGCCCGTGCACCTTCTCCGCGTCGTCACGCACGCGTTTTTCATGACGGCAGCCGTCGCCGCCAGCGGCGCGACGATCAAGGACCACAACACGTGGGACGCGGTTTCGATTTCCGGCCCGCTGGGCCAAGCGGTCGATCCGGCGCATCCCTGGTGGTACGCCCTCGATGTCCAAAATAAATTTGCCAACAACTCGCGGAAGCTGGCCCAAAGCACGTGGCGTGCGGGCCTGAATTACAACCTCAACGCCCACTGGACCGCCTACGCCGGTTTCGGTTTTACCCCCACCGACACCCCGCTGACCTCCAAGCCGAATCGCGAATTGCGGTGGACGCAGCAGATCGGATGGACCGGCCGCGCCGGCGCTTACACCCTCGGCGCGCGGCTTCGGGTCGAGGAGCGGCACTACAACACCGGTGACGACTGGGGGGTCCGGACCCGCTATCAGGTCCGCGCCAGCCACCCGGTGCCGGGCTGTCCCTCCCTGAGCGGCCTCGTGTGGAACGAATATTTCTATAACTTGAACGATACCGACTACGGCGCGCGGCACGGCTACGACCAGAACCGGCTGTTTGTCGGCACCGGCTGGAAGCTGAGCGAAATCACCCGCACCGAGATCGGCTATCTGCACAACTACGTCCACCGGCCAGGCAAGGACGACCGCCTCAACCAGACCATCTCGGTAAGCCTGTACCTGGCCTTCAAGTAAACGGACCGGCTCCCGGAGAGTCCAATGCGCGGAGGTTTGCGACCAGTCGCGAGGCGGCGGAAATTTCGGAACCCACCTGCAGGTACGCCGCAGCCCTGAAGAGGTCCTCCGCTCCGCTTTCGTGTTACCGGATACGATCCGTGGGCGCTCAGTTCCTAACGCTCGGCTTGGTTTCACTCGCCGACGCCACGAAGCCCGCGCAGGCCAGACGCTCGGCTAACGGACCAAGTCAGGTGGCTTCCCCCGGCCTCTGGCTCGGCGAAAATCTCCACGACCTACTCCGTCCGCAATCCGCCCTCACCATTCGTCCTATCTGTGCGCTGGCGCGTGACCGACACCTCTGCATGCGCCTGCGCATCCCGCGCGCCCATGACATCAAGATGGAGAACAATCGCCCGCTCGATTAACCCCAGCCGGAATCGCACGAAACCACGTTAACCATTGGGTCGAAACGCACCCGCTAGTTCATCCAGCTGCGCGACGAAGGGCTGAAGCGGCTGTCCGGAGCGCGCCGTAGGGGGCGCGTTCGGCACGGGTGAGCAGGGCGTCGGCCGCGGCGTCGTTGACGAACCGTTCCTGGGCCGGATCCCACGTAAGTTTGCGTCCGGTTTTCATCGCGATCCAAGCCAGGGCGCAGGCGCTCGTCGAACGGTGTGCAATCTCGGGCGTCGTCACCGCCGGCTTCCGACTGAGGATGCTGTTGATCCAATCGCGGTGATGATCGTTGTTCTCGCTCGCGTGGAGCCGCAGGTCTTTCGCGCCGAGCGGCGCACGCAGGATGTCGGCCTTGCTCGCGGTAAGGGCCTTGGTCTGGCCGGTCGCGGGGTCGATCCGTGCGGCGCGGGCCGACTCACGAGTGACGAAGATCCAGCCGTCGCTGCCCTCGAAGCGGATGCCATTGGGAAACGTGTGGTCGATCACGACCGTCGCGCCGTTCGCGTAACGCGACTCAACGTGGTACGCGCCGTGAACGTTCCAGAGTCCGCTCTTCGGGAATTCCGCGCGTCCCACGAGCGCCACCGGCCCCGTGTGCTCGGTGTCGAGGCCCCAGTGCGCGATATCGACGTGGTGCGAGCCCCAGCCCGTGATCATGCCAAGGCAGTAGGACTCGATGCGCAACCAACCCGGACGGTCGGCGTAACGCTTCTTCGCGTCGGCGCTCTGCACGTGCACGCGGTTCTCGGTGTACGGCATGAGCGGCGTCGAACCGAGCCAGCGCTCATAGTTCAAATGCGATGGCACCGGCATCTCGGGCTCGACGGGACCAGCGGGATCGATCGGCAGGCCGATCTTCACCGTGTGGATCTTGCCGATCCGGCCATTGCGCACGAGTTCGCAGGCGAGCCGAAACTGCGCGCCGGAGCGCTGCTGGCTTCCGATCTGAAAGGCGCGCTGCTTGGCCTTGACGATGTCGCTGACCGCCCGGCCCTCGCGCACCGTCATCGTGAGCGGCTTCTGCACATAGATGTCCTTACCCGCGAGCGCAGCCTCGATCACCGGCTGCGCGTGCCAATGGTCGGGGGTACTGACGGCGACCGCGTCGATGTCGGCACGTTGCAGGGCTTCGCGGTAGTCGGCGTACGCGGCGACCTTCAGCGGAATCCCCTTCTGGGCGTAAAAGCCCTCCACGTACCGCTGGGCGTCAGTCACACGAATCGAGTCGAGGTCGCACACTGCGACCACGCGGGCGCGGTCCTGCGCGAGAATGCCGGGCAAGTCCATGCCGCGGGCGATACGCCCGCAGCCGATCTGGAGGAGGTTGATTTTCTTGCTGGGCGCATCGGCGCCGAGCAGCCGAGCGGAGATGATGTTCGGCAGTGCGAAAACTCCGGCACCTAGCATGGAGGTGCGGACAAATTCGCGCCGGGTAAATGGAATCGGGGTGGTTTTCATTTGGCGGGAACGTTCATGGCCCAGAGGATGCCGCCGAGGATGTGGCGGCGAAAATTCGGCTCGGCGTAGGCTTCCTTGCGGTGCCCGAGCGCGGTGAACCAGCAACGGCCGCCCTCAAATTCATGATACCACGCCAGCGGCCGCGTTTTTTCGTCCTTGGGCTTTTGCGGATCGGTAAGGGTCGCGAGGTCGCCGGCCAGCAGCACCCGCACGTCCGGCGGCATGTCGCGGAGGAAGTAGAATTCGTCGGTCCAGCGCCACGTCGCCCCGAGAAACGAGGTGGACGGATGCGTGCGGTCTACGACCTGCAGCGTGAACTCCTGCAGCTTCGGGTGCCGCACAAAGGAGCCGCCGAGCATCGCCCAGAACCAGGGCCAGCCACGCATCGAGCCGCACGCGGAGTGGATGCCGACGACCCCGCCGCCGCCACGCACGTAGGCCTGGAGCGCAGCCTGCTGTTCCGGCGTATCGAATATCTGGTTATTGGTATTCGAGAGCACGAGCGCCCGGTAACCGCGGAGGTTTTCGAGGGCGAAAGCGCGGGGATCATCCGAAGTGTCGACAGCGAAACCATTCTCGGCTCCGAGTTGGCGGATCGCGACGAGGCTGTCGGCGATGTTGTCATGCACGAAGCCCTTCTTGCCCTCAAGGGTCAGGCCGTTGCGGGTGTAGACCAGCACCCGAGGGGCGGAGAGAGCGGCGCGGGCGAACGGGGTGAGCGTCAACAACGCGAACAGAAGCAGGAGGGTGAAGCGCATACGTGGGGTGGGACGCGGGCCGGGGTGGCCGCGCGAACGGGACGAGGATAAGCGAGGCGCGCGGGTCCGGCTCGCCACATCTTGGCCCTCTCGCTGCATTTCTTGGGCGGGCCCGGGTAGCCCGGCGCGTGCGCGCAGGGGGATTTTGTTCATCGCACCGGTCAGCCCCCTGCGCCCACGCACAGGGGGACATCAGGCTTGGGGTGGCGCGAACGCGCGCTGCGTCAGCCGCGTGCCGGCGATCGCGATCATCTCCAGCAAGGCACGGCGTTGCACGGACTCCGGGTTCAATTTCGCCGGGGCCCGGGCGAGCCGCAGGCTATCGGCGGCGCCATCGGCGCCGGGCACGCGCACGAGCAGTCCCCACCCCGCGGGAATCTCGGCCTCGGCAAAGATATTGTCCTCCACCACGAGATAGAGGAAGTCAGCGCACTGGTAGCGAAACAGCTTCGAAAATTTCGTCCCGTGCAGCACCCGACCTTGCACCGTTGCCAACTCTGCGAGGAGCGCGTGGTAGCCCCGGTGCTCCAACGTGGAAAAATCCCACGCATCGTACTCCGGCCAAAGCGACTCGCCCCGCCGCAGGTCCGGCCGGTGAGCGGCCAGCAGTGCCTCCAACTGCCGCCGGCGCTCCATGAGCTCGGCCAATTTTGCCCGCGTCGCCGCCTCGGCATGGGCGTCCTTCAGCAAATCGGCGCGCGCCTGCTTGCACTCAAAGACCGCGGTCGCGCCGGCCGCGCCGCGCCCCATTGCCGCAAGATCCGCGCGGTATCCGCTGCGCGGTACGCGCACCTCACACGCGCAAAGGGGAAAGCCGTTCGCCCGCGCCCACGCGAACGCGAGGCGTTTCAGGCGGAGGTGATTTTCCGTTTCAGACGCGGCCATGGCAGTCGGCCCCGGTGTCCCATCGGGCTGGGGACATAACGAAGATCGTGACGAGAGACCCGGTAAAGACATCGGGTCCCTCACCGATCAGCCGAATCATCTGTGCTCCGCTTTCGAGGCTCACGCACACATCAAAAAATCCGCACCTTCGACATATCCGCGGCCAGTGAGTCCGGTGCGGATGTAGTCGCGCGCCCCCCACGTCGTGACGTAGCCAAGGACGCGCACTTCTCCCGGCGCCGGCACGGTCTCCTCGGCAAGGACCGGCACGCCGGTGCCACCCAAGCCGCGACCCGTTTTCTTCGGATCGACGTCGATGTACCCGGCGATGCGCACCCCGTGAGACTCTAGGTGCGCTGCGCGCTTGCGGGTATGACGGCCCGCTCCCCACACATAAATTTCCCGAATCCCGTGCGACTCCGCCAGGCGCGCCAATTCACGCGCCACCCACGGCGCCTTCGCCCGGAAAAACGCCTCCGGGGCGTAGCGCGGATCGTTCCGCGTGATCCGCGAAGGCGGGTCGTTCCACTGCAGCAGGACGTCCGGCAGCTTCGCCATACGTACTCCAGCATCGAGCCAGCGCAGCCACAACTCGTAGTCCTCGGGAAAGTCCCCCGCCACGAACGCACCGTGCCGCGCGACCAGCTCACGCCGGAACATCACACTGGGATTCGCCACCGGTGACTCGATGAAGCGGTTCAACGCCACCGCCTCCGGTGTCACGAGGGTATTGAGCCAGTCAACATGCCGCGCGTAGCCTGCCCGCGCCGCCCGTTCGCCACCGAACGCCACCAAGCTAGAAACCACCCCGATGTCGGCATTCGCCGGCGACGCCAGAAACTCCGCCTGACGCGCGAGCCGTTCGGGCAACGACACGTCATCGGCATCCATGCGCGCCACGAATTCACCGGTGGCGCGGGTCATTCCGGTGTTCGCGGCCGCGGTCACTCCGTAATGCGGTTCCCGCAGCAGTGTCAGCCGGTGGTCCAGACGAGCGATCGCAGCGACGACCTTCGCCGTGTCGTCGGTCGAGCCATCGTCCACCACAATGAGTTCCCAATCCGTCAGCGTCTGGGCCCGGATGCTCGCCACCGCGGCCGCGATGGTCGCGGCGGCGTTGTAGGCGGGTAGGACGACGGAGACTCGCGGCGGCATCGAGGACAGGGAACGCACGGCAGGGCGGCGCGGCCAATCTGAAATGACGGATTCCTACCCTCACGCGCCGGGCGACACCCGCGCTCGACTATTTCTTCTCCGCCGCGATCTGCTGCTCCAGTTTCTTGACCTTGGGGGCGATGACGTAGGCGCAGTAGCCGGCGTTGGGATTCCGCCGGAAATAGTCCTGATGGTAAGCCTCGGCGGGCCAGAATTTCTCCAGCGGCACAATCTCGGTTGTGATCGGATCCCGCAACGTTTTGGCGGCCGACGCCCGCGACGCCTCGGCCGCGGCCTGCTGCGCCGGGCTCGTGTACATGATGATCGAACGGTACTGCGGGCCGTGGTCGTTCCCCTGGCCGCCGACCTGCGTCGGGTTGTGCACGTGCCAGAAATAATCGAGGAGCTTCTCTAGTGAAACCACCGCGGGGTCGTAGGTGATGCGGATGACCTCGGCGTGGCCGGTCTGCTTATCACAGATCTGTTCGTAGGTCGGGTTGGCCACGTGGCCGCCGGCGTAGCCGCTGACGACATCGGTGACGCCGGGCAACAGTTCATAGGCGGCCTCGGTGCACCAGAAGCAACCGCCGCCAAGGACGAGCGATTCGGTTTGGGGAGTGGCAGCATTCATGGCGAAGGTGGTGGTGATGGCGAGCAGGAGACCGAGGGTGAGGCGGAACATAACGGTAAGACTGTGTAAACGACTGGTTATTCCGCAAACGGCAAGTCCGCGGAGTGCGGACGCAGAGTAAAGAAAACCCAAATACCACCGGTGCCTCACCCGCAGCGCTGCGTTCGGGTGAAATCCTGATCTGGCTCATTTCGCACCGATGAAGCTCAGCACCCAACCCGAACGCACCATCCTCTTGTCGTCGTCGACGGCGGCGGGCATTTTGACCTTTGCGGTCGTGCTGATACTCAGCGCCGGCGCCCTGCTGACGTTGCGCTCCGAGGGCGGGTTTTCCTTCGAAGCGCGGATCGGTCAGGCCCAACTCGGAGTCGCGGGCGCCACCCGAATCCAGGCCGACGTCGCGGAGGCTATGGCATCGGTGCGCCGCCAACTGCTGGTGCCGCAGGAGGCGCACCGGCTTGCTTTTCAGTCGTTGCGTGGCCGCCTCGCGACGGATTGGCGCAACCTGGAGCAAAAGACCGCGGGGCACGCTGAATCCGAAAAAATCGTACGCGAGCTACGGATGCTGGTCGACCGGCAGTTCGAGCGCTGCGGGGTCGCGTTAAAGACCGGGCGGGAACACGGCGCCCTCGCCGGATTCGCCAGCCTCGAAGCCGGCGACAGCAGCCGGGCCATGGAGGAAATTTTCCGCACCGTCGCGTTCCTGCAGCGGCTGGAGTTCGAGCGCTTGAGCGCGGATCCCACCACCCTGAACAACCGCAATCAGGATCACCGGGCCTTCGCCGGCATCATGGTGGTCGCGGTCGTGATCGGCGCGGTGGCCTGCTGGGTTCTCGTGCGCCGCATGCAAGAGCTCGAAGGCCTGATCACCGTCTGCGCCTGGACCCGCCGCGTGCGCTGGGAAGGTGGTTGGATCACCTTCGAAGACTACCTGATCAAGCGCTTCAACCTACGCTGCACGCACGGCATCTCCGACGAAGCGGCGGCCCAGCTTCGGGCGGAGAAAGGCGAACCGCCGGTTGCATCCGACGGCGCCATCCACCCCGAAGCACCGGGCATCAGCCCCGCGCGAGTTTCCGGTATTTGATCCGGTGCGGCTGGTCGGCCTCGCGACCCTTCCGCCGGCGAAAATCCTCGAGGTAGCTCGAGTAATTGCCGTTGAACCACTGCACGGTGCTGTCGCCCTCGAACGCCAGAATGTGCGTCGCAACGCGGTCGAGGAACCAGCGGTCGTGCGAGACCACTACGGCGCATCCGGCAAAATTTTCCAGCGCCTCCTCGAGCGCGCGGATGGAATTCACGTCGAGGTCGTTCGTCGGCTCGTCGAGCAAGATCAAGTTTGCCCCACTCTTGAGCAGGCGCGCCAGGTGGACTCGGTTGCGCTCGCCGCCGGAGAGGACACCGACCTTCTTCTGCTGGTCGGCACCGGTGAAGCCGAATTGCGCGCAGTAGGCGCGGGAGTTCACCTCGCGCCCGGGCAGGCGCATGATTTCCTCTCCCCCGCTGATCGCCTCCCAGATCGTCGCCGAGTCGGGCAGTGAGTCGCGTGATTGGTCGACATGGGCAAACTGGACGGTTTCGCCGACGCGCAGCGCGCCGCCGTCGGGCTTTTCCAAGCCAAGCATGAGTCGGAACAGCGTGGTCTTACCCGCGCCGTTGGGACCGATGACGCCGACGATGCCGCCCGGCGGCAGGGAAAAATCCACGTTTTCGAAAAGGACGTTGTCGCCATAACTCTTGGCGAGCTTCTGCGCGTCGACGACGAGCGTGCCGAGCCGCGGCCCCGGGGGAATGAGGATCTCAAACTCCCGCTCCTTCTCGGCGACGTTCTCTTTGAGCATCGACTCGTAAGCGTTGATGCGCGCCTGCGATTTCGCCTGCCGGGCCTTGGCGGACTTGCGGATCCACTCGAGTTCGCGCGCCATGGCTTTCTGCCGGCGGTCCTCGGTCCGCTGCTCCAATTGCGTCCGGCGCTGCTTCTGTTCCAGCCACGACGAGTAATTACCCTTCCAGGGAATGCCGTGACCGCGGTCGAGCTCGAGGATCCACTGGGCGACGTTGTCGAGGAAGTAGCGGTCATGGGTCACGGCGATGACCGTGCCCTCGTAACGCGCCAAGTGCTGCTCCAACCAGTTCACACTCTCGGCATCGAGGTGGTTCGTCGGCTCATCGAGGAGGAGAATCGCGGGTTTCTGCAGCAGGAGCCGCGCGAGCGCGACCCGACGGCGTTCGCCGCCGGAGAGTTTGTCGACCAAGGCGTCGCCCGCCGGGCACCGGAGGGCGTCCATCGCCATTTCGACCTGCGGCGCGACATCCCACGCGCCGAGGTTGTCGATCTTCTCCTGCAACTCTCCTTGCCGCGCCATAATCGCGTCTTTGGCGGCATCGTCGGCGGCGTCGTTGAGTTCATCCCAGGTCGCGTCGTAGGCCGTCGTGAGATCGGTGAGGTGCTTGACGCCCTCCTCGACGCAGGCCCGGACGGTCTTGCCGGCGGTGAGTTGCGGCTCCTGGTCGAGCATGCCGACCGGATACCCCGGTTCGAAGTGCAGGCGCCCGTCGATCTCGGTATCGCGCCCGGCAAGGATCTTCAGGAGGGACGATTTGCCGGAGCCGTTGAGGCCGAGCACGCCGATCTTCGCGCCGTAGAAAAACGAAAGCGAGATGTCGCGGAGGATCTCCTTGCGCTCGATCTTCTTCGAGACGCCGAGCATCGAAAAAATGATGGTGGGAGCTTCGTCGGTTTTGGCCACGGGCGCCACTCAAACGGCACACGTCCACGCCGCAAGTGCGGAGCGGAAATTATCCGCAAAATCCAGACTCGGAAACGGGGAATCCGCTCTAATGATCGCTGATTTGAGCCGCTGTTTTTTTCGGGCGCAAAGCGTGCTCAGGCGACCGCCCATGGTCGACATATGGAGTCAGATCATTTGCGGCCATCGGAGAGAATTAGCGGTTAATCCAGTTGGGTTAACGATCAGCCACGGGATCGGGGTGGACAGGTCGCCGCCTCCAGGCGTTCGAGTCCGGCCATGGCCTCGGCCCGATCGGCGCCGCACATCGCGGGACTGGGCCGCAGGCTTAAACAGACAGCCGGGCGCTCCGGCCGGCCGAATAGCGCACAACGGAAGTCAGGTAGCAGCTGCACGCAGGGAATCCCAGCCGGTTTGCCATACGGCATCCCCGGAATCGCCGAAGAGATCGAAGGCGCGATGCAGCACGCACCGCAGTCGGGCCGGCAGTCCATGGATTAATGGCCGCCGGAAAGGTTCGGTGCCCGTCAATCAGACCGCCGCGGCCATCCCGGATTCGACGCCAAGTAGGCGACCGGAGAGCGCGTCCAAACGCACGGTCCGCCCAGAGGCCGAAACCGCCACCAACGTGTCCCCTTCCTCGCCCACGATGCCGGCGCAAGGATCGGAGTAGTCGGGCCAATCGGCCATCCATTGCAGGCGGAACGCGCCGTCGAGGCAGTAGAGATTGGGCAAGCCGGGCAACAGCCCGAAGGTATGCTCCCGCACATAATAACGCAGGGATCCCTGCTGAAACTCGACCACGGCGGTCGCCAACGGCAGGTAGCCGGCGGCGCGGGCGCCGGTACGGCTGAGCTGGCAAAGCGAACCTTCAATGACGGCGAGGGCGGGGTTGGGGGTGCTCACGGGATTTGGACGGGAAAGCCGAACAGCTTGCCCATTCGCCGGCGAACAAATTTTTCGGGAGGTGCCGCCGACCACGGCGATCTTCTGTGAACGCGCAAATGCGCCTAGCGCGGGTCCGTGCGTTGGTCCGACCCAACGTGCGCTCGCCCGCAGGCTCGCCACGACGCCCG
Source organism: uncultured Opitutia bacterium (assembly GCA_903820035.1). Classification (GTDB taxonomy): domain Bacteria; phylum Verrucomicrobiota; class Verrucomicrobiia; order Opitutales; family Opitutaceae; genus ER46. The sequence continues at coordinate 2,385 of CAIJFT010000028.1, read as the reverse complement.
AGACCAAAACAGCCAGCACCGCCTGCCGGGCGGGCGCCGACGATTCGCCGCACGACCGCCGCGCTGGAGTACAATTTCCACGGGCGGGCTTGCCGCGGACGCTCGCAACCTCCTAGGGTCCCGCCACCGTATGAAGAAAGCCCTTATCACCGGCATTACCGGGCAAGACGGCTCCTATCTGGCTGAATTGCTGCTGGAAAAGGGCTACGAAGTGCACGGCGTCATCCGTCGCGCGTCCACGTTTAATACCAGCCGGATCGACCACCTTTATTGCGACCCGCACGTCAACGGCGTGCGGCTTTTCCTCCACTACGGCGACCTCGCCGACTCGGTGCAAATGGTGAAGCTCCTCTACGCGCTCCAACCCGACGAAATCTACAATCTGGGCGCGCAATCGCACGTCCGCGTGTCGTTCGATATTCCGGAGTACACCGGCGACGTCGACGGCCTCGGCGCCCTACGCATCCTGGAAGCCATCCGTGAAGCCGGCCTGGTCAAAAAGTGCCGGTATTACCAAGCCTCGTCCTCGGAAATGTTCGGCAAGGTGCAGCAAGTCCCGCAGACGGAGACGACCCCCTTCTGGCCGCGTTCGCCCTACGGTTGCGCCAAGGTTTTCGCCTATTGGCTCACCGTGAACTACCGCGAGAGCTACGCCCTCCACGCCTCGAACGGCATTCTCTTCAACCACGAGAGCCCGCGCCGCGGCGAAACCTTCGTCACCCGCAAAATCACCCGCGCCGCGACCCGGATCAAGATGGGCCTGCAAACGTCCCTCTACCTCGGCAACCTCGATGCGCAGCGCGACTGGGGCTACGCCAAGGAGTACGTCGAGATGATGTGGCTGATGCTCCAACAGGACAACCCCGACGACTACGTGGTGGCGACCAACGAGACCCACAGCGTGAAGGAATTCTGCCAGGAAACCTTCGGTCTGCTCGGCCTCGATTGGGAGCAGTACGTCAAATACGACCAACGCTACGAGCGACCCGCTGAGGTCGAACTGCTCATTGGCGATCCCGCCAAAGCCCGGAAACAACTCGGCTGGGAGCCGAAAGTCCGCTTCAAGGAGCTGGTGAAAATCATGGTCGACCACGACCTGGCCCTCGCCAAACGCGACGCGCAAATCGCCCAGCTGCCGGCCGCGACCAAGTCCCCCTTCGCATGAAACTTTTTATTGCCGGACACAACGGCATGGTCGGCTCGGCCCTGGTGCGACGCTTCCAACCGGAAAAGAGCGTGGACCTCGTCCTGCGGACCCGTCGCGAACTCGATCTCACCCATCAGGCGGCGGTTGACGCCTTTTTCGCCGCGGAGCGGCCCGACACCGCGATCATCGCCGCGGCGAAGGTCGGCGGCATCTACGCCAATAACACTTTCCCGGCCGACTTCATCTTCCAAAATCTGGCGATCGCGACGAACACGATCCACTCGGCCTACCGCCACGGGACCCGCCGTTTATTGTTTCTCGGCAGTTCGTGCATTTATCCGAAACTGGCACCGCAGCCGATGCCGGAGGACTGCCTGCTTACCGGTCCGCTCGAGCCGACCAATGAAGCCTACGCCGTCGCCAAGATCGCCGGCCTGAAGCTAGCCCAACACTACCGGCGCCAGTATGGGGTGACGTTCCATTCGGCGATGCCGACCAACCTCTACGGCCCCGGGGATAACTACCACCAGCAGAACTCCCACGTGGTGCCCGCACTGATCCGACGCTTCGACGCCGCCCGCAACGCCCGCCAAAATACCGTCGCCGCCTGGGGTACCGGGACGCCGCGCCGGGAATTCATGCACGTCGATGACCTGGCCGACGCCTGCGCTTTTCTACTCCGGCTCGATAACCCGCCCGACTGGGTGAACGTCGGCACCGGCGTGGATGTCACTGTCCGTGAACTCACCGAAACCGTGGCCACCGCAGTGGGCTACGACGGCAAGATCAGTTGGGACCCGACGAAGCCCGACGGCGCCCCGCGCAAGCTGATGGATGTTTCACGACTCACCGCCCTCGGGTGGAAGGCAAAAATCCCCTTGGCGGAGGGCATCGAGAAGACCTACCGCTCGTACCTCGACGAAATGGCGGAAGACACGCTGCGGGCCTGAGGCGAGGGCCCCCGACCTTGCTTTGATCCCGATCGCGGAAGGCGCGTCGCCCTCTGCACTTTGTTCCCCATGCGGATTCACGTTTTCGCCGGCCGAAGCCGAGGAACCTCGTCCTCGGCCCTTTTCCTTCTTGCGCCGGTCGCCTCCCTTTGCGGCCATGAACCCTCAACATGATCGCACCCGAGACTTTCAACCACATCGAGAACATCAAGAAGCGCGCCGGGCATCTCTGGAGGTTTCTTTGACTGCGATCAAAAACAGCGCGAAATCGAGGCCATGGATGCCGAG
>CAIJFT010000027.1 GCA_903820035.1 uncultured Opitutia bacterium | reverse complement strand
GGTCGAGGTGCGAGCCAAAGGCAGGGCACGCGAAGCCGTGAAGGGCGCCAAAAAAAGTGGGGTGATTCAGCTGGGGCTGACCGCCTCGGTTCGGATTCGCGAACTTCGCGGCTTCGCGTAAGCCCTGCCCTTCACTGGTGCTCACACCGGATCGCGAAATGCGCCGGGTGCGATTTCTCGTCGGGAAAGATCGGATACGCACGGTTTAATCGGTTTTGGCGCCGGCTCCGATCCAAGCGGCGATGACGGCGCGTTCCTCGTCGGTCATCTGGGTGACGTTACCGAGCGGCATCATGCGCGTGACGACCGTCTGGAGGTGGATACGTTGGGCGTTGCGGAGGATATCGGCGGGCGTGTGCAAAAGGACGCCGGCGGGAGCGGCGGCGAGTCCGAGATAGGTTGGAGCCGGCGAGTGACAGGCGACACAGCGCTGCCCGACGATGCCGCGCACGCGGTTGAAATTCACGTCGCCCGTGACGGGCGGCAGCGGCGCGAGGCGGGGGGCGGTCCACCAGCACACGCCGCCGAGAATGACGGCGCCGAGCACGGGGTAGTGCCAGGCGTAGATGCCCTTGTGGCGCAGATTGAAAAAGTGCCGGATCACCACACCGGCTGCCGCGATGAGCGCGAGCACGGCCCAACTGTGTGCGTGGCCGTAGGTCGACGCGTAGTGATTGCTGATCATCGTGAACAGCACGGGTAGCGTGAAGTAATTGTTGTGGACGCTGCGTTGTTTGCCGCGCTTGCCGTCGAGCGGATCCGGATCGCGGCCGGCGCGTAGCGCCGCGACCATGCGCCGCTGGCCGGGAATGATCACGAAGAACACATTTGCGGCCATGATGGTGCCGATGCAGGCGCCGACCTGGATGAACACCGCGCGGCCGGCGAGGGCGTGCGCAAGGCCCCAGCCAAGCGCGGTGAGCAGCGCGAATACGATGACGCCGAGGAGCGCGTCGCGTTTGCCGAGCGGGGAACGGCAAAGCCGGTCGTAGACGAGCCACGATCCGAGCATACTGCCTGCGCCGAGCGCGACGGCCTGCCACGGGGCGAGCGCAGAGATTGCCGGGTCGAGCATCATTGAGCCGGCCCGGTGCCAATACACGAGGGCGAGCAGTGCAGTGCCGGAGAGCCAGGTGGTGTAGGCCTCCCACATGAACCAATGGAGCTTTTCCGGCAGCTTGGCCGGGGCGACGAGGTACTTCTGCGGATTATAGAATCCGCCGCCGTGGACCGCCCAAAGGTGTCCTCCGACGCCTTTTTTCGCTTCGTCGCTGCCGGGTTCCGGCGGTTCGAGCGAGCGGTCGAGCCAGATGAAGTAGAACGACGAGCCAATCCACGCGATACCGGCGATCAGGTGCAGCCAACGAATCAGCAGGCCGGTAAATTCAAGCGCGTAGTTAAGCATCGAAAAAGCATCCGCCGGTGGGGCCCGATGACATCATCGGGCCAGCGGCGCAGGGGAAAGGTGAATGCGGTTGGCGGGATCGATTCGGGCCGATGGGGAAACCGGGGTCGCCAGACGGTGCGCGGCGTTCACTCGAAGAGCGGGATGGCCCGCATCCCGAGGACGTCGATCGGGCCGCGGTCGGTGAGGCGCAACTCCGGGATCACGGAGAGGGGGAGAAGGTTGAAGCCCATGTACGGCACGAGGCAGCCGACTTTCTTCCAGGCGCGCTTGAGGGCGGTGGTTTCCTTGGCAACGACGCCGGCGCGCTGATCGGAAAGCAGGCCGGCGATGGGCAAGGCGACGCTCGCGAGGACTTTGCCGCCGCGGACGACGCACACGCCGCCGCGGAGACGTTTGATCGTGGCGAGGGCGAGCTGCAGGTCGGCCTCGTTGGTGCCGGCGAGGACGATGTTGTGCGCGTCGTGACCGACGCTGCTCGCGACGGCGCCGTTGGTCAGGCCGAAGTCGCGCAGGAGGCCGTGGCCGACGCGGCCGCCGGACTTCCCGTGGCGTTCCACCACGGTGAGAAAGCAAAGCTGGTGGGTCTTGAAGTGATCGTCCCACGACGGCGCGAGGGCGAAAGGCACACGGTCGTGCGCGGTGAGGATGCCCGGCGGCACGAGGCGGATGACGTTGGCGGTCACCGGAGCTGTGGGCAACGGGGGCGAGAGCCGAACCTTCCGCGCGAGTTTCACGGTCTGGTACGCAGCGCGCGGGTAGCGGTAGCGGCGGGTCAGGGCGCGCTCGAGGAGCGGCGTGGTCTTGCGACGCTCGATCACGAGTTGGCCGCCGTACCAGGTGTTCTGCACCTCGAGGTTGTCGTTCAACAGCACGACGTCCGCGCGGCGGGCGGGGGCGAGGCCACCGATCTCGCCGTCCATGCCGTATCGGGTGGCCGGATGCAGCGAGCCGAAACTCCACGCGGCGGTCGGGCTGATGCCGGCGTTGATCGCCTCGCGTACGACCCAGTCGAGGCCGAAGCGAAACAAGTCGTCGGCGTCGCGGTCGTCGGTGCACACGCACACGCGTTTCGGGTTCGCGCCGAGTTCGGTCACGGCCTTGATCGCCTGCGGCAGCGAGTGCCAGGGGGTCTGCGGATTGCCGCCGCGGAGGAAGATCCAGAGGCCGTTCTCGAGAAAGTCATTCGCGATTTCCCGGTCGATCGATTCGTGGGTGTCGGTGATGCCGCTGGCGGCGCCGGCGGCGACGAATTCGCGGCCGTAGATGTGGCCGCAGACGGGGCGGCCGCGGCGCAGCGCCTCCGCGAGGACGGCGTGGCTGCGCGGGTCGCCCAGGGCGACGGGGATGTAATCCATTTTCTCGCCCAGCGCGACGGCCTCGGGCCAGCGGTCGAAAATACGGCCGATCTTCGCGGGCGTGAGATCGCCGCCCGCGGTCTCGAGCGTGGAGTTGGTGGCGGGTACGGTGCTCGGCACCGTGAGGAAAACGGACAGCGGCGCGCGGCGGGCGTCTTCGAGCATCCACTCAATGCCGGCGACGTCGCACACGTTGCCGATTTCGTGCGAGTCGCAGAATACGGTGGTGGTGCCGTTGCGCAGGGCGGCCTCGGCGAAGGCGCACGCCGTCATCATGCTGCTTTCGATGTGCACGTGCGGATCGATCAGGCCGGGGGCGACGATGCCGCCCCGGGCGTCGTACACCGTCGTCTTGCCCGGCAGCGCGCCCCGGCGGAAGGTGCCCGCGGGTTTCACCGCGGCGATGCGGCCCTGGGTGATCCAGAGTTCGCGTTCGGCGTGGATGCGTTCGGTGTAGGTGGAGAGCACGCGGGCGCCGGTGATAACCAGTTCCGGAGCCGTGCGACCCATGGCGGTGGCGGCTAGGGTACGGGTGACGGTGTGGAGCGGTGGAACGGAGAAACGCGTGAGCATGGCGGGTGAGGCGGTGGTGAAAAAAAGGCGCCGGCGAATGGCCGCGACGGTTAAGGGAGTTCAGCCACAATATGCTTCAGAACCTTTACGGCGATTTCAGAAACCGGGGCTTCGTTGGCTTCGATCGGATTAATGCCCTTCTGGCCGCCGGCCAGATCGCTGAGCCCGCGTACGATCAAGAACGGCTTGCGGTTGGCGTAGGCGACATGGGCGAGGGCGGTC
>CAIJFT010000026.1 GCA_903820035.1 uncultured Opitutia bacterium | reverse complement strand
TTGCCGGGACGATTGATGGTCACCTTGGCGATGCCACCGGCCTTGTGATAGAGAATGTCGGTATAGGTCTTGGCGACCTGCCACACGGGAGTCATGTGGCGAACGTGAGTGGTTTTCCGGCACTTGTCCAACCGTTGGAGGACGAGCAAGTTGCCGGCAGGCGCAGATCGCGGACGGCAATATCAAGCTGATTTCCGCGCCGGACCGGAAACTGCTTGGAGCGCCCGCATGCGTACGGAACACTCTCGCCCCTCTGATGAGCACCTCGTCGTCCAAGTCCCAGCGGTTCGGCGTACAGCTCGCTTTGGGCGTAGGCGCGCTGGGAGTCGTGTTTGGCGACATCGGCACGAGCCCGTTGTACGCATTCCGCGAGTGCCTGACCACGTTGCCGGAGATTGAGCGCAGCGCCGGGATTTTGGGCGCCCTCTCGCTGGTCTTCTGGGCACTCACCTTCGAGGTCAGCCTGAAATACCTCGGCTTCATCATGCGGGCCGACAACCGCGGCGAAGGCGGCATTTTTGCGTTGTTCGCGCTGAGCCACACCGACAAGGGACCGGCGGCCAAAACCGGGCACCTGTTTAAGTTGGTCATCCTTTTCGGCGCCGCGCTCCTTTACGGCGACGGCGTCATCACCCCGGCGATCTCCGTCCTCGGCGCCGTCGAGGGCCTCGTGACCTTTGACGCCGGTTTCGCCCGCTTTGTGCCGCTCGTCGCCTGCGTCGTATTGGCGGGGCTGTTTTGGGTTCAGCACAAAGGGACTAACACCATCGGTAAAATGTTCGGACCCGTAATGGTCGTTTGGTTTGCCACCATCGGCGCGCTGGGCCTTTGGCACCTATGGCAACAGCCGGCCGTGCTCCAGGCGTTGAATCCGGTCCACGGCCTTCGCCTCCTCCTGAACCACCCCGGGCACGCGACCGCACTGCTGGGCTCGGTCATTCTGGTGATCACGGGGGCCGAGGCGCTTTATGCCGACATGGGCCACTTTGGCCGCACCGCCATCACCCGCGCCTGGTACTTTGGCGCCTTCCCCGGCCTGGTCCTCTGTTACTTTGGCCAGGGTGCCTACGCTCTCGCCCATCCGGCGGACGCCACGAACCCGTTCTTTGCCCTTGTCCCCACCGGCGCGCCGCGACTCGCGTTGATCGTCCTCTCGACCGCGGCGGCGATTGTAGCGAGTCAGGCCCTGATTTCGGGGGTCTTTTCACTCACGCGCCAGGCGATCCAACTCGGCTATTTTCCCCGCCTGCAGGTGCAGCACACAAATCCTGATCAGGCCGGCCAAATCTATCTGCCGATGGTGAACGCCGCCCTCGCCATCACGACCATTGCGATCGTGCTGATTTTCGGTTCTAGCGAACGCCTCGCCACCGCCTACGGGGTGGCCGTAACCGGCAGCATGGTCGTCACGACGGTCGCCTTCATTCACGTCGCCCGTACGCGCTGGCAGTGGTCACTGTGGAAAGCCGCCCCGCTGTGCGCGATCTTCCTCATGGTGGACGGAGCCTTTTTCCTGGCCAACCTGCACAAGTTTGCCGAGGGCGGCTGGCTCCCGCTCGCAATCGCCGCGGTGGTTCTGGCCGTCATGTACACTTGGAACCTTGGGCGCGGAGAGATCTTTCAACGGGTCTATGGCAACCACGTGACGGAGAGCGAGCTGATGTCGATCGCGCGCAGCAAGCACGTGACGCGCGTGAGCGGCGCCGCCGTTTTCATGGTCGGTTCCCCTTCCGGCACACCGATCGCCTTGCTGCACCATGTGAAGTCCAACCGCAGCCTGCACCAGACGGTGGTGCTGCTGAGCGTCATGACCGACGAAGTACCCAGTGTGCCCGACGCAGATCAACTCACCCTCACCCCGATCGGCGAAGGTCTCTGGCGCGCCATCGGCCGCTACGGCTACATGCAATCGCCCGACGCCGGCGCACTGATGGAGCGCGTGCGCGATCGCGGCGTCCCGATCAATCCCGCAAGCGCGACCTACTTTTTCAACCGCGAGATGATCATCACCGGCGGCAACGCCCGGATGTGGGAATGGCAAAAGAGCCTTTACGCCTTCCTGAGCCGGAACGCGCGGCCCGCGAAGGACTATTTCCAAATCCCTCCTTCGCAGATCATCGAAATCGGTCTCCCTCTCCAGCTGTAGTCCGATACGCGAACGTCGACCGACCGGCTTCTGCGCTTGGACGGTAGGCACCCGCTGGCGCGCCGACCGCAGCGGATAGATCGAAAGGTTGGGGACGCTGCCCTTACTTGGCCCCGAATGGCCAGAGGCCCAACGCCATCATCCGCTTCTCAAGTCCGAAGCGCGTGAAGAGCTTCTCCGTGTCCACCGACTCGCGCCGCCACGCGCTGAGCGCGGTATCGTCCGCCAAGGCCCGGACCAGATCAAGCACCACCGCGGCGGAATCGTCGATCAGCGCCGGCGGCACCTTATCGATCATATCCGCGAAATCGTGATAGTAGCGCACGGACTCGCGCGGAATCGGGCCGTTGAAGGTGATCGTCCGCACGCCCGCGAGTTGGTACGGGGTGTGGTCGCTCGCCAGCCAGTTGAGGTTCTCGACGCCCTTGGCGAGCCGCTTTACCTCACCGCGCGCCGTGTGCCATTTTTCCAGGGCCGGCAGCAAAGAATCGTCGCCAAGGGCATTCACCCCGATTGGCACCCCGACCATGTCCAGGTTGAGCATCGCCACGACCGGAGCGTCGCCCAGACGCGCGGCAGCGGCACGCGAGCCCCAGAGCCCCTGCTCCTCTCCGTTAAACCAGATCAGTTCGATCGTGTGGTACGGGGTCTTGCCGCGGAGGCCCAGCGCCAGCGCGTAGACCTGCGCGATACCGATCCCGTTGTCCATTGCCCCTTGTCCGAGATCCCAACTATCGAAATGCGCCCCCACGATCAGGCGCGACGCGACGCGCCCCGGAACCCGCACAACGAGATTGGTGGTCTCCACCGGCACACAGCGCGACTTCGTTTCCAATCGCACCCGGACCGGCGTCCCGCGCGCCAGCAACCGCTGCATCCACCGTCCCTCTTCCTGGGCAACCGAATAGACCGGCAACGGCAGCGCGCCACCCAGCATGCCACCGGTGCGCGCGAGCAACTGTCCGCCCCCCTCTCGATTCACAAAGAGCACGCCGCGGAGCCCGCGCGCGCTGGCGCCCGCCACGATCTCGCGGGTCTGAAGCGGCGAGCCCGAAGCCAGCAGGCCGACCCGCCCCGTCACCGCAGTTATGGGATAATCACCCGGACGGCCGTTGCCAATATCGACCACCTCCGCCTCAAAGGGCGCATGTTCCTGGACGTAGCTCAGCGCCGCCACGCGCAGTCGCCGCGCAAAAGGCGCTACGAGGTCAATACGATCCTCTCCGCGTACCCAGCCCGGCAGCGGAAAGTCCTGTTTCTCCGGAGCGTAGCCGAGGGTCCGCAACTCCTGCGCCAGCCGGTCCATGGCCCCGACGTTGGCCCTGCTGCCGGTGAGCCGGCCGCCGAAGTCATCGCACAAGCGTTCCAGCAGCGCATGCGGCGCGAGCGGTTCGGGCGCCGCCGCAGCCACCGCCCGGCTCGCTAGCAACAAGGCGGTCGCAAGGCGCCACCTGGATAAATTAAGGACGGACCGCATCGGTGATGGTGAGGGTGTTGAAATCAAGTACGCGGGTCAGCCGGCCGTGGGTCATCGTCAACCGGCGGCTGCCGATGTCGGCATTGAGGTACGGACCGGAAAAGAGTTTCCACTCCTTGGCGTAATCAATCGTCCGCCCGTCGACGCGCGGCGCCGCGCCATAGGCGCACTCGATCTTCCGGCCGCGGAGACTCGTGAACGCGACGCGCGGAGCGGGCGTAAGTTTAATCTCGAGCGGCAGCGCGCGAATCCGCGCCTTAAAGTCGTCCCACCCCTTGAACTCGGACGCCGCCGCCGCCTGCAGGATCGTGCCGTTCTTCGCGTGCGGTGAGTAGAGGCGTTTACCGCCCTTCTCGATCGGCCGCCACTCGTAGGCGGCGAGCGGCCGGTAAGCGATATAGGCCTTGCCGCCCTGCGCGAAGATCCACCCCGAAGCATCCTCTTCGATGCGGGTCAGGTCCTTTGAAAAGAAACCGTTCACCTGTTTGTGCGGCGCGGTGTCGGCCACGTCGGTCAACGAAATGAGCGTGTCGTCCTGCTGGAAGATTTGTTCATAAGGCGACCCGCCGAGGAGCTTGCTCTCCGCGATATAGGTCGGTTTTCCCTGGAAGGTCACCGCAGCGGGCATCGAGTCGGGCATCTCGGTGAAATACATCATGAGTTCCTCCGCGCCGTAGAACGGCTGCGTCGAGAAGATCGTGTTGTGCACGCCGCGCGGATCGGGCACCGCCCACGTCAGGTCCCACGAGTGCTGCTGGATCGGCTGCAGCAATCCGCCCTGGTCGGAACCAAGGGCGTAGTCGGACGTCACGTGGGTCGTCTTGTAGACCGGCGCGTTCCGGACGTCACTGTTGCGCCAACGGTGTCGCGTCCGCTTGCGCTCGAAATGCGTATACGACCCGTTGCGGTCGGTGCCGATGCGGTAAATCACCTCCGGCAATTCATAGTTTTCCGCGACCACGGCGAAGAACAAGCCCCAGCCGCCGTAGTTGGCGGGCGGCGGACAATTACCGAGCATCATCCAGCCGAAAAACGAGGCGAGGCCGTTCCACTTTTCCAAAACCGTCACATCGTCGGTGCGGGCATGCGCTCCAACGTAGATGCCGTTGAGCGTCTCCACCGTGTAGTCCGCCATCACGTAATCCAACATCATCCGCCCGCGCTGCCGCATCGCCGGATCCTGCGCCCACGTCGCGAGGTAAAGCATGGGAATCGAGTACTCCCCGATGTAGTGGGTGCAGTCATACTCGCCCTGCCCGATCGTCGTCGTCAGGTCCATCCACTGCAGCAGCCAAGCCCGGGACTCCGCCGTAATCTCGGCGGAACTCTTGCCATTGAACCAGCGCTCACCGGGTTCGTCCGGCCAGAGCTGCGCCATCAGGTAGAGCGTGGTGTAGTACATCGTCCAGTGGTTCTCGGTGTCCCCGCGCAACGGGAAGTAAGTCCGCCACGCCTCGCGCACCGCCGCCTTCGCCGCCGGCGTCAACTGGTCCCGCCCGAGGTACGAGATGCAGGTCACGGGAAACATCCAGAACATATCCCCGCTCGGTTTTTGCATGAGTTCGATCAAGCGCGCCGAACAAGCCTCCGCCTCCTGGTGCAGCGCGAGCTTGGCGGCGATTTCGCCGAGGCCGAACGTGGCGGGCTCACCCGGCTTCACCAGACCGACCCGCCATTGCAGCACTTCGGCGCGACGCTGCAGGTAATCGGCCCGCCGCACCGCGGCATCCTGAACCACCCCGGGGACGGGCGCGGCGCCGGTGAACGACGGCTGCGCGGAGAGTCCGGCGGTCCCGAACAGGCCGGCGAGTAGAATAAAAAAGCAGCGGGGGTTCATGCGACGGGGGCTGGTCGGTTACGGGCGGGGCAGGAAAACGAGATCGAAGACCGTGGCCTTCTCAAACTGCACCGGACGCCAGGTGCGCCCGTTGTCGTCCGACACGTGCAGCGGAGCCAGCTGCGGCGCGGCAAAAATCCGCCCGGCGGCGTCGGGATCGAACGCGGCGCTCCACACATCGCGGTTCGGGAGACCGGCGCCGCGATCCGTCCAGGTCTTGCCGCCATCCTCCGAGAGCTGGAGCCCCGTGTTCCAACCGCAGACGAGCAGGCGATTCGCGTCGTGGACATCAAAGTCGGCATAGTGCAGCGTATTCGCAGTGCTGATTCCGGCGATCCGTGTCCATGTGCGACCGCCATCGCCCGACCACAGTGCGCCGTTGCTCGACGTGACGGCCAAAAACACCTTCGGGTCGTGCGGTGACTGCTTGAGGTCGTAGGTAACCTTGTCGGTGGCCTGGACGAGCCGCCACGACTTCGCCCCGTCCTCCGAAAGGAAAATACCCTTTTCAGTGCCCGCCAGCACGCGCCCGGCCTGGGTGCGGTCGACGATCATCGCGTGCGTGTAAGCCTGGCGAATACCTTCGTTGCCACGCTGCCACGTCTGGCCGTGATCCGTGGAAAGCGCGATGCCATCGGGCAAGCTCGCGTAGATTCGGCCGGGGGCATGCGGATCGAACGCGATTTCCTTCGGCTCGGTCATGTCCCAACTGGTCAGCGTGCGCCACGACTTCCCGCCATCACGGGTGCGCAAAACCCCGTCGAGCGCCGCAACGTAAAGCGTCCCTCGCTCGGCCGGATCACTGGTGAGCGTGAACAACCGGATGTGATGCGGCCCGAGGTGCTCGAAGGTGGCGCGGTCCGTCGAACGATAGAGCCCGTTCAGCGCCGGACCACTGCGCCCCAATACACCGGCCTGCCCGCTGAGATTGGCGGTGAGATAGAGATCGTGCTTCGTTCCGTCCGCCGCCCCGAGCGCGGGCCATCCCGCCGTCAGCGCGAGCGCGCAAAAAAACAGTCGTCGTGCGGTGCTCATAAATTCAACGTGCGGCCATGTCGTTCCGCCCCTTCCACCCCGTCCTGCTCGCCGCCCTGCTGGCCCTTAGCCCCCTGAGCGGCGCCCCGGCGCCGGCTTCGCCCGAGCAAAAAATCGCCGAACTCGGTCTGGCGCTGCCCGCGTCCAACGCGCCCATCGCGAACTACGTGCCCGCCGTGCGGACCGGCAATCTGATTTTTCTCTCCGGCCACATTCCGCGCGACGCCAAGGGCGCGGTTATCACCGGCAAGGTCGGACGCGACGCCAACGAGCAGGACGCCAACGCGGCGGCGCGAACCACCGCGCTCGCGCTGCTCGCCACGTTGAAAAAAGAAATTGGTGAACTCGCCAAAGTGAAGCGCATCGTGCGCGTGGGCGGCTTCGTCAATGCGGTCGACGACTTCAAGGCCCAGCCACAGATCATCAACGGTTGCTCCGACCTGCTCGTTGCGGTCTTCGGTGATCGCGGCCGTCACGCCCGGGCGGCCCTCGGAGTGGCCTCGCTGCCGCTCGGCGCCGTCGTCGAGATTGAGATGGTGGTCGAGGTCGAGTAAGCCCCGCTCCACCCGCGACAGCTGGCCTTTGCACGAAATCACGCGCGGCGCAGGATTTCGCCGACCCGCGCCACCAACGCGTCGCATTCTTCGGGCGAGTTAAAGAGGTGCGTCGATACCCGCACCGCGTTCAAACGCTGCTCCGAAACCGGCCGGCAACGGATGGCGTGGTCCTTGAATAGACGCTCGAAGAGCCGGTCGAACGCGAGCCGCGGCGAACGGAACGTCGTCATCGCCGCGGAAAGCCCCGGCTTGGCGGGCGTGAGGATTTCCACGTCGGGCAACTTCTCCAGACCGGCGCGCACGCGGGCCGCCAGCCATCGGCCGCGCGCGGCGATTCGCTCCCGACCAATTGACTCCTGAAACGCGACGGCTTCTGCCAAGCCGAGAATCGCGGCGGCGCTGCGGGTGCCGTACTCGAAACGGATCGCCGTTCGCGCGAGCCGTAATTCCCCCGGCAGAAAATCGAGCTCACCCGAATAGGAACCGACCAGCGTCGGCGCCACTTCGTCGACCCGGTCGCGCCGGACATACAGTACGCCGGTCTCCAGCGGTCCGCCGAGCCACTTGTGTCCACTCGTCGCAAACGAATCGCAGCCGATCGTATGCAAGGAAAACGGGAACATCCCGGCCGACTGCGCCCCGTCGACATGGAACCAGATTCCCCGCTCGCGACAGAGGCGCGCCAACGCGTCCACCGGCATCACAATGCCGGTCGGCGCCGTCACATGTGATACCTGCAGCACCCGCGTGCGGGGCGTCAGCAGCGCCGTGATGCGGGCGAGGTTGCCGGCCGCGTCGGTGGGATCCGGTTCAAAGAGCTTCAGCCCCACGCCCCGGAGCTTTTCCTGGTTCGCCCAGGGAAACGATCCGCCGGGGTGCGCGTGGGTTTCGAAAACCACCTCGTCGCCGGACCGCAGGCTCAGGCCCGCGGCGATAATCGAATTCCCCTCCGTGGCGTTGCGCACGAACGCGATTTCGTCCGCGTCGGCACCGAGAAATCGCGCCAACGTGGCCCGCGCGCCCTCGTGCAGGGCATGACCGTGTTCGGATTTTTCCTGCAACTCGCGAGTCACGGCCGCCGCCCGATCCAGCACCGTTTGGGCCGCGGGGCCGAGCCCGCCCGTATTGAAATAGGTGAGTCGAGGCGACAAAGGATAGCGCCCACGCACCGCCCGCCAAAAAGGTTCGGGACTCCGGTCGTCGTAAGCCGGGAGCGGCGCGTTACCCCCCGCACCACCCGCGACCGCGACGGCCGCCACCCCTAGACCGGCCGCTCCCCATGCGGTGCGACGGAGAAAGGTACGGCGATCGAGTGTCATGGGGTGGTAAACGTAAGCTGATGGTCCAGCGTCAGCGAGGCGCCGGCGGAAAGACGCTGGGATTGCGCCCCGTGGAATGCAAACGCCACGAGCGGATTCTTCGCCCGGACAAACCAAGGCAACGGGCCCGTGAGATTTTCGAAACGAATCACCGTCCGGTGCAGCGAGCCATCGTGCTGGCATGACCATTCTATCCAACGGGCCGGGGCGCCGTGCACCGCCGCCTCGCCCATCGCCCCGCCGTCGGCGCGGATTCCGATCGTCGCGTCCCCGTGGTCGTCGAGCAGGTCGCGCGCGCCCCGGAATTGCAGTCCCGTATAATGCGACCCGGCGAGTCCGCCGAGGGCATGATAATTGCCGAGCGTCAGGTCGTGCCCCGAGACGTTGAGAAGTTGACTCGTCCACCGCAGCGCCCAGCCCCCCGGCACCAGCGCTGTCCGCAACGTGCGTCGCTCGTGCAGCAACTCGCGACCGGTCCGCGGCTCGCACCAGTCGACCGACTCCTCGAGGTGAGTGGCCTCGAGTCGCAACCACGCGCGGTGCACCTGCGCACCGTGATCGTGGCGTGGTTTGTAACCGTCGGCGGCACGATGCGATGGGCCGCCCCAGAAGTTCACGCCGTCGACGCTGGTGAGCGTGAGACTGAGCGCGTGATGCCACGGGTGATCGTGCGGCCGGAAATTAGTTAGAACGTCGCCGGCCAGGTTGCACACGGGATGCGCATACGGCCGGGGCGCCTCGTCCGCCGGTGTATGCGGGGCGTAGACATACCGCCAGAGAAGTGCGCCGGCGGCCGTGGTGATATCCACGTGGCGGTGGGGCAGATGCTGCAATTGCAACGGGCCGCTCATCACACTGCACACTCCGCCGTGAAGCCGCCGCCGGCAAATTCTAAGGTCAGACCATCCGGCAGCTGCACCGAAACGGGGGTCGCGACGGGCGCTTCACCTTCAAGGACGAAGCGGTCGCCGACGATGCGCCACGCGACGCGCACCGGACCGCGCGGCGTGCACACCGTCCCACTCGCCTGGGTGAGACCGCAGCGATTGGGTACAATAGCGATGGCGGCAAAGCCCGGGAGAACCGGTGTCACGCCGAGAATACGCGTGAGAAACTCCAGGGCCGGGTGCGCGCTCCACGCGTGGCAGAGCGAGCGCCAATAGCTGTTCTCCTCCACGAAAGTCGAGAGACCGTTGTCCACCATCTCGTGCCAGGGTCCGAGAAACTCCGGCATGCGGTCATAGGCCCCGGCCAACGCGAGCGCGCGGAAGCCGGCGTGCCACCAGAAAAAAGAACCGGGCGCCAGTTTCGGATCGGCCGGGAATCGCGCCAGCATCCGGACGCGCTCGGCGGGCCCGGCCGCCCCGCACACGATGGCCCACGCGTTGCCATACTGACTGATCTCCGGGCCACCCGGCCGATCGCAGTAAAGACCTTCCGCCGGTGACCAGAAGCGGGTGTGCAGCGCCCGCCTCAGCCCGGCGGCCTCGGCCGCCAAGGTATCGGACTCCGCCACCCGCCCGAGCAGCCGGCAAAGGTCGGCCACCTCGTCGAGGGCCAGGATGTACTGCGCGGAAATAATACAGGTCGGTCCGTGGTCGGCCCCGGGCACCACCCCGCGCGGCCACCACGGACACCAGTCGGTGATGTTCCAGTAAGGCAATTTCGCCGGCAAACCGTCCGCGTCGCCGTGGCGCCGGAACCAGTCGAGCACGGCCCGCATGCCGTGCAACAGTTCGCCCGCGGTCGCCACGTCACCGGAGCAGTAGACGTAGTCGCGGATAGTGGTGATCCAGTGCAGCGACCAGGAAGGAATCACCTGCACGAGACGCGACGGGAAACGGCTCTGCGTGAGCCCGTCCGGCAAACGCGACCACTCGAAATGAAACAGCGCCTGCCGCGTGAGGCGGTAGTCGCCGGCGGTGAGCATCCCGAGCTTCGAGGTGATCATCGTATCCCCGGCGTACTGCATCTGTTCGTAATACGGACAATCTTCGAAGGTTTCGTGGGAGCACAGCCGCATGGTGCGCAGCGAGGCCTCCCAGATGCGTTCGAGCCGGGTGTCGGAACACGCAAACGTTGCGTCAATCTGGTACGGATACGCCGTGTAGCGGTGGCCGAGCCCCCGCACCCGCAACGGTGCGGTACCGGTCCGGATCCTGAGCCCGAGGTAACGGAAGGCCCGCCAGTGCAGCGGTTCGAAAACCTCCGCCGCCATCCCCGCCGGTTCCCACACGTCACCCCATCCCGCCATCCGCCCACGCCGGTCAAAGGTCCAGCCGGTGCTTTCGTCGGCATAGTGCGAAGCGAGGTTCGCCAGCGACTGCTGCCGGCCGAGCAACTTGGCCCCCGGCGTGGTCCACGGCAGGCGCAGGGCCTCCGCGTAGATCAGGCGCACGACGCTCCCCTCTCCCCCGCCCGTGGTCAACCGCGGGAAAGCCGTCGTCAATTCGCCGGCGTCAAAAATCATTTCCGTCTCCGTATGCGGCGGCACGATCACTTCGGTTTCACCGGCGAATGAAACGCCGTTTGTCGGCCCGACCAAGGCGGCCCACTCGACCGCGGCTCGGCCCCCGCCCGGAATGAAAACATCCGTGAATGAAGTCACCTCACCTTCCGTCAGCAGCGGAATCATCCGCGGCACGAGGCCGTATGGGCTCGCGGGATCGCGGCGATTCTCCAGTCGCTCCGCCTTGAACATCACCGTGGCGGGGGCCCAGCCCGCATCGTCGAACTCGGCCTCAGTCCAGCCCGCCGGGACCAGCCGCGAAACCCGGTGCTCAAAGTAACCCTGGTAGCCTTCGAAGGTCGTGCTCTCGTTTTGAAAGCGATGCGCCGAATCGACGGCCACCTTCCACGTCGAATCGGTATCGAGTCCAGCGCCGGCCAAAACGAAGCCGCCCGCATAGGTCATCACGGAACACGGCGCGCCAAGCAGGGCCGGGCGATGCGCCACGCGCGACATGTCGAGCACCAGCGCCGCCAGGACGTTGCGACCCGGACGCAACCAGGGGCCGAGGTCGAAGGTCTCGTAGAAGTGATGATTGACGTCGCCCTTGGCCGGCCCGCGGCCCAGCAACGTGCCGTTACAATAAAATAGATACCGGCTGTCCGCGGAAACGTGGATGACGCAGGGGGCGGCCGCCGGACATTCGAAGGTCCGACGGAACAGCCGTACTTGATAATGCGACGGCGTCGCGGCAACGGGATCCGGCGTCGCGTGGGTCGCTTCCGCGGACCAGATCCAGGAGGCCAATTGGACGAAGGGTAGAGACGACATGCGCCGAAAGAGAATTCACCGCACCACACCGGCGCGTGGCGTCGGGAATAAGCTGGCGACGTTCTGAAATTCAACAACCGTTTTCAGTTATTTTCAGCATGAACCCCCCACCTCCCGCTCCGCGCCTTGTGATGTGCGCCGCCACTTGGTCGATGATCGGTTTTCCCACGCTGCGCCGCGAGTGGAACGTGCCCCAAAAGCTCGCCGCGGTTCATCGGGCCGGGTTCGACGGGGTCTGCGCCTACATCACCCCGGAGATAAAGACGGCGGCGGACCGGCTGGGCTTGCGGCTGATGAGCGGCTTCGACGCGAAGAGCATCGCCGATGCCCTTCCACGTCTCAAGGAACAGCGGGCGCTCGGCGTGCATTTCATCAATGTCCAATTGCTGAATCACGACACCCCACCCGCGGTTGCCGCCCGGGTTGCAGTGCAACTCATCCGCGAATCGCGGGCGCTCGGGGTGAGCGTGCACATCGAAACGCACCGCGATACAGCGACGGAGACGCCGGAGAAATTCGACGAGATCGCCCGCCTTTACCGCCGGGCCACCGGCGAACTACTACCGGTGACGTGGGACCACTCGCACTTCGCGGTCTCCAAGCACCTCATGCCGGAGGCATACTCCGCCCGATTACTGGCTTGGCCGAAGCTGATTCAGGCCTCGCAGATGTTTCACCTCCGGCCATTCAACAGCCAGCACTGCCAGGTGCCGGTGACCAACCGTCGCAAACGACTGACCCCCGAATTCCGCGACTACCTCGGGTTCGCCGAAGATCTCTTCAGGGTCTGGCTCGCCGGCCCGCGACCCGGCGGCGAACTCTGGGTCTGCCCTGAACTGGGCATGAGTCACGGCTACCATGTCAGCACCGATCCACACGCGTGGCCCGATGCCGTCCGTGCGAGCAGCGAACTGCGACGCGCATGGCGGCGAGCCCTCGCGAGGTAGAAAGGCCAAAGCAGGCCCTAGGTCAGCTCGCTCGCGAGCGCCCGCTGAACGTAGTAGGGCGCGCGCGGTGGCCTGCAAAAGGCGAGCGGGCAAAACTTGGGGATACCCGCCCCACCGTTCATACTTGACCCGGCGCAGCAGCCTTTTCATTCGGTTTGCTGAAATTTTCATCCAACCCGCCAAGCCCCTTTTCAGCCGCCCCATGCTGATTACCGAGATCGCAAAGAAAGCGAAGGTCTCGCCTGCCACGGTTTCGCGGGCGATCAACCAGCCACAGATTGTCGCGCCCGATAGCCTCGCCCGGATTCGTTCGGTGATGGATGAGCACAACTATGTGCCGGCGCCCTTGAACCGGCGCCGCGGGCCCAAGGTACGGGCCTCGGATCAACGGCGCATCGGGGTTTGGTTTGTCGGAGCGCGGGCCAACAACCCGAGCTTGAGTTGGTTTCAGGACCAACTGATGCACGTACAGTCGAACGACAGCCGCTACCGGGTCGACTTGCGCGTCCTGTTTTCGAATACCCCCGACGAACTCCCGGTCGGCCTCGCCACCGAGAAACTCGACGGCCTGATTATCCAGGGCATGGAGCCCTCGGTCGCCTGTCTTGCGAAACTGCGCGATTTGCCCCACGTCTGGTTCATGACGCGCCGGTCGGCGACTTTTCCCGGTGATTACGTCGAGCCGAACAACGAAGAAAATGGCCGGATGGCGGCGGATTACCTCGCGCGGCAAGGGCACAAGACGGTGGCGGTGATCAGCACCGATCCGGACTACAGCGCGGTGTCACGCCGCGTGAAGGCGTTCGTCGAACGCGCCGGCGAGTTGCAGTTGGCGGTCCAGACGATTCT
The DNA here is from genome assembly GCA_903820035.1 of uncultured Opitutia bacterium. Classification (GTDB taxonomy): domain Bacteria; phylum Verrucomicrobiota; class Verrucomicrobiia; order Opitutales; family Opitutaceae; genus ER46. The sequence goes on along the minus strand of CAIJFT010000026.1, from coordinate 6,838 downwards.
GGGCCGGTCCAACCCAGGGGTGAGCTATCTCGAGATCGCACCGCGCCACAGCGAAAGCGATACCCTCGTGCGGGGCTTGCTCGCCAGTTCTCCGAAGGTCACGGGCCTCTACCTCCCGGTCGACCATTTTTGCGGCTCGTTTTTTCGCGCCTTACGCGAGGCAGGCAAGCAGCCCGGCCGCGACTTCGAGGCGGTTCTCGGCAACTACAACCCGGTCATCTATCACAACCTCGACCACTTCCCGGCGGCGATCGATATCAACCTCACCACCCTGGTAAGGATGGTCGTCGACCACCTCATCTGGCGGATTGATAATCGCTCGACGCCGGGCCGAATTGGCATATCCGTCTCCCCCTCGCTCGTGCCGCCCAACCACGGTACGGCGGCGCCAGTCTGATTCCGAACCTTCCCTGACTTTCCGAACAACCGTCGGAATAATACGATACCCAACGACCATGAACCCAGCTATGACCCACCAAGCCCACACCACCAGGCGAGCCCTGGCGGCCATGTTGGCGGTGCTCAGTGTTGCTCCGATTGCCCTCGCGCAATCGGGCGACGCCGCACTCCGCCGGCTGCAAGAAGAGAACGCGGCGCTGCGCAAGCAGCTCGCTGAAGTCCAAGGCAAGGCCACGACCGCTCCCGCGATCAAGCCCGCCACTGCCTCCACCGTCGCACCCGCGGCGTCGACCAAGTCAGCCAGCCTGGCCACGGACGAAGGGGTTACCGCCCTCTCGCCGTTTCAGGTGAAAACCGACAAGGACTACGGCTACCTGAAGACGAACTCGCTCACCGCGACGCGTATCGGCACCGAGGTCCAGAAGACCCCGCTCGGCATCTCGATCCTGAGCTCGGACTTCATCGCTGACACGAATATGCAGACCATCACCGATATTCTCCGCTACACGGCGGCGGGTTCGGGCGATAACAACTTCGCGATGCAGCGTCCGGCGAATGGCGCCACTCCGGTTGGCCAGTTTACCGTTCGCGGCTTCCAGGTGAACACGATGCTGCGTAACGGTACCCAGCGCTACACCTCGTTCAACCTCGATAACACCGACCGCGTCGAAGTTGTGAAGGGCCCGGCGGCTCTCTTCTTCGGTCAGGGCGCGCCCGGCGGCGTGATCAACTACATCCTGAAGGATCCGCAATTCGCGCAGATCCCGACCACCGTCACCCATACCTCGGGTTCTGATCACAAGCGCAAGGTCGTCGTCGACTCCAATCAGGAGCTCTCGAAGAAGGCCGCCCTGCGCATCATCGGCGCTTGGGAAAACAGCGGTGGCGAACGCCGTTGGGACTTCAAGAAGAATAACAACCTCACCGGCGCGCTGAAAATCGTACCGTTCGACAGCGGCAAGCTCGCAATCACCTTCCGCGCCGAGTGGCTCGACCAGAAGTACGCGAACACCCGCAATCAGGACTGGCTGTATCCGGATGGCTGGTTCCAAGCCTACGCCAATCCCTCCGCGGGCCTGATCTCCGCCGCCGGTCTGGCGACGAATGCCGACCCGGTGGGCGCCTACCGCAACCGCGTGCTGAATCCGGGCGGCCAGGCCACCTGGGGTAACGACATGCGCACCGCGGCGAACGACTTCGGTCTCCCGACGTACACCCGCGTTATCCGCGGCGCGTACTACCAGGACGCGAACAACAAGCGCGTCCACGACGAAGCGTTCAGCTTCAACGCCCGCGGCGCGATGACTCACGACTACGTCAACACCGTTGACGCCACCGTCGAGGCCTCGCCGTTCCCCTGGCTCGACGCGCGCTATGTCATGACGAAGGACGACAACCGCTACGACTCGATCGAAGGCGGCATCGCTCCCTACGCCGACGGCCGTCGTTTCAACACGGTCGCTTCCGCCTCCGCCGGTTACTACAAGAAGGTCACCGAGCACCAGTTCGACTTGATCTTCAAGAAGGACCTCCTCGGCATGAAGAACAAGGTTCTCGTCGGCGGTATCTTCCGCGAGAACTTCCAGCAGTACAATGCGAACGCCGGCGGCGCCGCGTTCCCGTTCTACGGCACGATCCCCGGCTCGAGCAACCCGCTCACCAACGTCTCCACCACCGGTGCACTCCTCGTGCCGGTCGGCTTCCAGAGCAACGTGCCGGTCAATCAGGTCATTCGCGACCGCTTCGGCAACCTGAAGAACGTTCAGCAGGTTTACACCGAGTGGGATCCGGGCTCCGAAATCCAGCCCGACGTCAAGCCGCTCACCGTCATCGACCGCAGCACCTTGGACGGCTACTACTCGCAGGATCAGGCCGGCTACATCAACTATCAGGGCACGATGCTCGATGACCGCCTGACCGTCATGGGCGGCGTCCGCCGCGAAATGCACCGCGACAGCGGTCAGTATCAGGTGAACAACTTCCCTTGGTTCTCGCCCCCGCCGTACGCCTTCGCGGATGCCGCCAAGTATCCGCCCTCCGTCTGGGGCTACGACCCGGGCTACGCGGGCGACATCGACGGCAACTGGTCCCGCGTCGCGGGCACCGCTTGGATGGCCGGCGCGTCCTACGAGCTGAAGAAGAACATCAACGTCTACACCTCGGTCAGCAAGATCTACAACCGCAACGGCGCCACCAATGCCGGCGGTTACTCGAAGCTGAACGTGCCGTACTACTACGCCGGCGCGAAGTCGTTCCTCGGCAACCAGCCGTTCGTTTACAACGGCAAGACGATCAACTCGGCCGACGATCTGACCGCGGCGTTCCACGCGAGTGGCGCCGATGTGCTGATCAAACCCGAGACCGGTCAAAACATTGAGGTCGGCGTAAAGACCAACCTCTGGGACAACAAGCTGGTCGGCACCGTGTCGTTCTTCCACATGTTCCGCGTCAACCGCCGCGTGGATGACAGCACCCGCCAGAACAACGAGCCGCTAAACTTCGCTAATAACTACGTTTACTTCGGCGCTCCGCCGGCGGTGAACAACCCGGTGGCGACGAACGGCATCGCCTACGGCGCCAATCTCGTTGGCGCGCGCCTGCTCCGCTGGCGCACCGTTGGCCAGAAGGACGTCATCGAAGGTGGCGAAGCGGAGGTCATCTGGACCCCGGTTCGCAACTTCCAGTCCGTGATCAACGGCGCCTGGATGTGGACCGCGAAGACCGACAACGCCCCGACGGTCAACAAGCCCGGTTCCGCCGCTTACAACGCGTCGACCCCGGCCAACAAGATCGCCAGCGACATCTACTACGGTGCTCGCCTCGAGAACGTTCCGGAATTCCGCCTGAACACGTTCAGCAAATACACCTTCACGGACGGTTTCGCGCGCGGCCTCTCGGTTGGCCTCGGCACCCGCTATTCGTCCAAGATGGTCATTGCGCGTAACGTGGAGTGGAACCCCCTCCGTGGCGGCTTCCAGTCCGGCAACTACTTCGTGTTCGACACCACGGTTGCCATGCCGTGGAGCATCCGCGGCTATCGTTTGAGCACCGCGGTCAACGTGCAGAATCTGGGCGATGTCACATACTTCGAAGGTGGCACCATCGCCTCGCCGGGTCGCACGCTGTTCATCACGAACACGCTGAAGTTCTAATCCGGATCCACCCTCAACGGAGGGTGAACTCCTTCGGGCGGCGACCTTCGGGTCGCCGCCCTTTTTTTGCGCCGCGGTCGGCCACATTGTCCCACCGCGACGCTTCGCGCCGGCAATCCCAGCGTCGCCCGATGGCACATCCGGCCCGACCGCGCGCACCCTCCCACTGCATTGCACACCCCGCGGCGGGAAAAAGCTTTTCTCCCCCCGCGACGCTCCCGATTCTAACTCTGCGTGGATTCGCCGCCCCCCAACCCGCCATCCCTCCGGCTACGCCCGCTTCCCGCCACGGGCCTCGGCCGCGCCGCGCTCGGACTGCTGCTCGGCGGCGCCCTGCTCACCGTCGGACTGCTGGTCCAAGCGGGCGGCGCCAAAATCGGACCCGCAAACCGCCCGGTCGAGGAACCCGCGGCCGACTACGTGACCTCAGAAACGTGCCGCTCGTGTCACCCGGGCAACTACGCCAGTTGGCACGCCTCGTTCCACCGCACCATGACGCAAGCGGCGGAGCCCGCCAATTTCGCCGCGCCGATGGACGGCCTCGAACTCAGCCATGGCGACCGCGACTACCGCGTCGCCCTGCAGGACGGAAAGTACCTGGTCCGCAGCAAACCTGCCGGCGCCGCGGCCTCCGCGTACGGCCCGCCCAAAGCAATCGTCCTGCTCACCGGTTCGCACCACCTTCAGGTGCTCTGGACCGAGACCGGCGACAGCCGAACCCTCGACCAGTTTCCCTTTGCCTACGTCATCGCCGAAAAACAGTGGGCTCCGATGGAGCAGACCTTCCTGACCGCCCCGGGCCCGCAGCAACTCTACGACAAGGGGTATTGGAACAACGGTTGTATCACGTGCCATACGACAAACGCCCGTTCCCGCCCGGGTCCCGGCGGCCGCTACGACTCCAAGGCGAGCGAGTTCGGCATCTCCTGCGAAGCCTGCCATAGCGGAGGCCGGGAACACATCGCCGCAAACCGCAATCCGCTCCGTCGACTCGCACAACAGTGGTCTGAAAAACCTGATCCAACCATCGCGAATCCGGCGCGTATGGACGGGCCCACCTCCACGCTTGCCTGCGGCCAATGCCACAGCATCTCCGCGTTCCGCGACGCCGCCAAGACCCAGGCCATGGCCCGGGACGGCACGCAATTCCGGCCCGGGATGAAGGAAATTCCCGAGCGCTGGATCGCCCAGCCCCATGGCCGGGACCATCCGGCAGAACGCGCCGCCCTCCTGCAGGAAAACCCGCATTTCTTCGGCGACAGCTTTTGGCCCGACGGGATGATCCGTGTGACCGGTCGCGAGGCGAACGGCACGATGGCTTCGCCGTGCTTCCAGGGTGGAAAGTTTTCCTGCCTGTCGTGCCACGACCTGCATCCGGAAAAGACCGACCCCGCGTCACTCGCCACGTGGAAGACCGAGCACCAGATGAAGCCGGGCCTCGTCGGCTCGGATCAGGCCTGCCTGCAATGCCACCAGAAGTTCCAGCTGCGGCTCGCCGCCCACACGCACCACGCCGCGGAGTCGGAAGGCAGCCGCTGCGCCAACTGCCACATGCCTCACACGACGTACGGCCTGTTGCGAGCGCTGCGTAGCCATCAGATTTCATCCCCGACGGCGCACGAAACCGTCGAGTCCGGCCGACCGAATGCGTGCAATCTCTGCCACCTCGATCAACCGCTCGCCTGGACCGCCGGCAAACTCAACGAGTGGTACAGTCAGGCCGTACCTCGGCTCGAAGCCGACGACCGTGATCTGGCCCTCGGCGCAAAGCTGATTCTGCAAGGCGACGCAGGGCAGCGCGCACTGATCGCATGGGCCATGGGATGGGCCCCGGCCCAAAAGGCCTCGGGCGCGGAGTGGCTCTATCCGTTCCTCACGTTTGAACTCAACGACCCGTACGCGGCCGTGCGCTTTGCCGCCTGGAAATCACTGCAGACGTTGCCGGGATTCTCGGGCTACGCGTTCAACTATACCTCGGGCGACGCCACGCAAAAAGAGGCGCTCTCCACCGCGTATCGGAAATGGTGGTTCGAAGTACGCAAGGAGTCCACGCCCCACCGCGCCCCCACGCTCCTGCTCCCCAACGGCATGTTTCGCCAGGAGATCTTTGATCGGCTCCTCGACCGCCGCGACAACCGCAAACTCCTTCTCGCCGAGTAAGCGACCTCCTTTCGCCATGAACACCTCCGACCGACACCTCCGCTTTGGCTGGTGGTCCCTATTTACCTTTCTCGCGCTCGGCCTCGGCCTGGAAATTCTCCACGGCTTCAAACTGGGTTGGTATCTTGACGTCGGCAATGAGACGCGGCGCCTGATGTTTACGCTCGCTCACTCGCACGGCACGTTGCTCGCCCTCGTCAACCTCGCCGCGGGCCTCACCGCCCGGAGCGTGAAGGGCTTTGCGTTGCCGGACACCGCCTCGCACGCGTTGATGTGGGGTGCGATACTCATGCCCGTCGGGTTCTTCCTGGGTGGTGTGGTGATTCACGACGGAGATCCGGGACTCGGTATCGCGCTGGCGCCGGCAGGAGCGCTCTTGCTGCTGTACGGTGTCTTCGGCGCCGCCCGGGCTTTCGGACGCGTCCCGGCGGAACGATAATCGGCCACCTGACGATGCGCGTTTTCCAGACCGCGTGGCGGGAAGTCCAGGACTTCGCCGGCATCAAGACCGACGCCACCTTTCTGATGCCGCGCTGGCTCGCGCTGCGCGCGGTCGGCCTCGTGTACGTGCTGATCTTCGCCGGTATCATTGCCGATGCACCGGCGCTCATCGGTGAGCATGGAATTTTGCCGCTCACCGGTTTCTTTGCGGAATGGAGGGAGGTCCACGCCCACCTGCTTGCCGCGGTCTGGCATGCGCCGAGCGTATTCTGGCTTTCCCACGGCACGGCGATGATCGCGCTGGTCGGATGTTGCGGTTTGGCCGCCGCGCTGGCGTTGGTGCTGAATCTCTGGCCGCGGTTGATGCTCTTTACCTGCTGGGGCAGCCTGCTCTCGTTCGTCGCCGTGTGGCGCGGTTTCTCGGCCTCCCAAGTTGATCAGCTCATGCTTGAAGCCGCCCTCGTCTGCCTGCCTTTCGCGCCGGCGGGACTGCGCCCGGGGCTCGGAGCGGACTCACCGCCCTGCCCGATCGCGATCTTCACCGTGCGCTGGTTTTTATTTCGGGTCATGTTCGAGTCCGGTCTGGTGAAGATCTTCGCCGGTGATCCCCACTGGTTGAACTTCACCGCCCTCGACGTCCTGTACGAGACGAGCCCATTCCCGACGGTATTCGGTTATCTTGACCA
>CAIJFT010000025.1 GCA_903820035.1 uncultured Opitutia bacterium | reverse complement strand
GCGGGCGCCCAGCGGGACCTACCGCGCCTAGGATCAGTGGGCTCCGCTTGAACTCCGCCGTCTCCGCGCCTCCGCGTGAAATCCTCCTCGCGCTCGGGGCGATAGCGTTTCCAGAAATAATGTAGCCCCGTTGGCGCGCAGAGAAAACGCGGCTACAGAAATCGTGAAACCGCTCTAAAACCGACTGGTGGTCTGGTCTCAGCCGGCAGTCGCAAGCCCACCAAGCGCTCAGCCGACCTGATGCAGTTGAGCATAGGTGGCTGAGCGTTGAGAGCGAAACCAAGGGCGGCTTCGCGTTTGCAGGCCCTCGTCGCCGAAGTGGGATTGGTCTCTTAACCCTTCCCGCTCAGCCTTGAACTGCAGCTTTTGGCTTAGCTCACACCCGTTTTGCCGGGCGCCAAAACAGCCACTTACGCTCGGCGCTCCAGGGGTGGCCGACGACGTGGGTATGAATGTTCAGTTCGACGCCGGTCGGTTGAAAGTGCGCCATCGTCCAGCCCGTCGTACTCACCGCCTTGTTGCCCACCGTGGAGGTCGCAAGGGTATTCACGATATGAATGCCGGAGTGCAGCGCCAGGTTCCAGTCATGAATGTGCCCATGCATGAACGCCTTTACCTGAGGCCGCTTGACGAGCTCCGGCCAGACGATCGCTGTATCCTCGAGTCCTCCGGGAAAATGCACCGGATCGCCGCCGACCGTCGGATTGTGATGCGCAACAAGCACGACCGGGCGATCCGGACGCGCATCGACCTCTTGCAACAACCACGCGATCTGTTCGGCACCAAGCCGGCCGGGTGCCGCCGGCGTATCTTTCAAGGTATCGAGCAAAATCAGCCGCACGTTCGCGAGATCAACGACGGTGTTGTGGCGGTGCGCGTTAAGCCGCGAGGCGCTGCGCTCCGCGGGAAACGCCTGAATAAATTCCTCCCGGTTGTCGTGGTTGCCGAGCGTCAGGTGCACGGGTAACCCGGCCTCCCGGAGCGGCGCAATCAGGGGGATAAAACTCCGATAGTCGCCGGGCTTCCCGACCTTGAGCGCCAAATCACCGTTGATGATGACCAACGCGGGGCGACGCGGTAACGCGAGCAACCACGCCACCGCCGCGCGCAGGTTGGCCGGGTGCGCATGGGTCGGACCGTGCTCTTCCCCGATGTGCGTGTCGTTCAGGATCGCGACGACGTCCCCCGTCGCGTCCGGCGGCGCCGGGGGTGACCGCTCGGCCGCAGCCAAGTGCACGCCGGTCACGAGACCGGCGGCGGCCGTTTGCAGGAAGTGGCGGCGGGTCGAAGGGAGGCGGTCGGTGAGGCTCATCGTTGGAGGGGGTTGACAGAGGGCAGAGAGGAAAATTGCGCGGCGCGCCGAATGCTCCCGGGACCGTGCCCGGCGACCGACTTGGCCAACGCGATCCGGCCGGCAGTACTACTTCGCATCGGGATGCTCCGCCGTGACCGTATAGGTGCGTCCGTCGGACTCAATCCGTACCCGGCCGTGAATCCCGGTGATCAGAACCTTGGCCCCCACCGCCTTGAACTCCGGCGTACTCTTGAGGCCACGGGCGTAGCGCGGAAACACACTGGCAATGGCAACCTCCGGGCGCGTCGCCTCGGCGAATGCCTTGGAACCGTGGATGCCGTGCCCGGGCGCAATCAGCACGTGGCACTTGAGTTTGGTGAGATCGACCGAGGGCAGCAGACTGCGGTCAATGTCTTCGGTCTGGATGTCACCCGGTAGATAAAAAACAATTTCGCCGTGGCGGATCCGGAGGCCGAGCGAGTTGGCGTTCACGAGGTAGTGCGCGGGTTGGTCGTAGGGCGCCCGCACCGCACCGGACGGATTGGCAAAAAATGCCTTGGGCGGGGCGATGACTTCAACGTCAAGGCGCGCATCGAGTGCCAGTCGGTCGCCGGCATGGGCCGCCTGATGCAATCCCCGCTCCGCAAAATCCGCCCGCAACCGCGAATAGTGCGCCAGCTCCGCGGCATACGCCGGGTCGCTCTCTCCGGGAAACGCGTAGCCCGAATCAATGAGCCGCCGAATCGGGAGATGTTCCTTCAGCCAAATAAGCCCGCCAAAGTGATCGTAGTGCGCGTGACTGATCATCACGCCGGCCAGTTCGGAAATCCCCCGTTCCTTCAGGAAGGGTGCGACGAGATCGCGACCGGCGTTAAAGTCGCCCGCCCAGCCGCTCTCCGCCGGATAACCGGAACCGGTATCATAGAGCCAAACCTTGCCGTCCGGCGTTTCCAGAATGAGGCCGAGCCCGGCGCCGCGGCGAACGTCGGGGATATTCAGTACGGTCAGGATAAAGCGTCCGGACTCGGCGGCGAACGCAGCTCCGCCGACAAAAAGCGCGAGCGCAAACACGAGCATGCGGACCAGTGTGATCATGGCTTCGCGGTAGTATCGGGGTGGCTTAGAAGGAACCTCGGACGCCGACCGAGAAGCCCACGCCAAACTCCTGGGTTACGTTCTTCCGGGCGTAGACCGGGGTCTGCGAGCCGTAGATCAGCTGGGAGGGCCGCGCATTGAAGACGTTGCGCGCATTGGCGAAGAGCGAGAGGCTCGGCCCGATCTTGTAGTCCGCGTTCAGGTCCAGCTGGGTGCGTGCGCCCCAGTATTGAAAGGCATCAGGCCCAAAGGCCGGCTGCGCGCCCAGGCGCTGCTCGCCCCGGTACGTCCACTTGGCGATGAGCGTGATCGGATTGCGGGCGTAAGTGAAACCCCAGTTCACACTCTTGGGCTGGAACGTGGAAAAGGACGCATTCTGATTCCCCTGCAGCTCCAGTTTGGTGGCGTTCGCAAACAAAGTCACGCTGCGGCCCCACGGCCCGAGGAACGGCACGAACTGCAGTGATTGCTTCGCCGAAACCTCCAGCCCCGCGACCCGCGCGGAACCGCTGTTGAATTGGGTCGTGACGAGAAACCCGACGTACCGATCATCGATATCGAGGGCCGCGATGTCCGCCGCCGTGGCGACCTTGGTGGTGGAGCCAAAGAAGTCCTTGATGTCCTTGCGGAACACTCCGGCCGTAAACACCCCGCCATCCCTGGTGTAGTATTCGAGGGAAAGATCGTAGTTGTCCGCGGTCCACGGCTTGAGCGCGGTGTTGCGGATGTTGATGGTGCCGGGATTGGTGGGGTTCACCGAAATGTCGTTCTCGGTGATCGTCGCGTTGGGGACGATATTCGGGAAATCGGGACGACCGTAGGTCTTCGCATACGCGAGGCGGATGAGAAACGGCTCTGTGATATTAAAGGTGAAATGCGTGCTCGGGTAGATCCCGTCGTACACCCGGTTCACCTTGTTATGGCGCTCCTTGTAGGTAACCGCAGTCTCCTCCAGCGAACCGGCCGCACCCGCGTCGGGATTGCGGATCCGGGCTCCGGTCGCGGTGTGAAGAAACTGGCCCGACGCGTCGCGGAGGAACGCATCGCCAGGGACCACGGACGGACCAACGCCTTTGTCGGTGGTCCGCTCATAGCGTGCGCCCGTCAAAATCCGCAGGCGCTCCCGGAAGAGCCGGATATCAACTTGGGCATAGAGCGAATCGACGATTTCCTGGAAGTGTTCAGAATTCTGAATCCTGAATTTCTCCTCCGTGACCTGTTGCGCCAGCGTCTTGGTGAACATCGAGGGCGACTGCTGCCAGAGATCGTAGGCGCGCCACGGCGACGTCCACGGAATTTTTCCGAAACCGAAATAGTTGTCGAAGCTGCTGAAGTTCGGGGAGAGGAATCGCGTCGCCGATTGATCCGCATCGGGACTGGTGTAGGTCCACGTCAGGCTTTGCCGGCGCACATCGCGGGTTTGGATTTTCTCGGAGCCGCCGACCTGAACCGAAACCGGGACCGGCAGGGCGGGCAGGAAGCGACGGATGCTGAAGTCGCCCAGATCCATCGTCTCGCGATTGTCACCGCGGGTGGGTCCGTCGGAGCCGGTGGTCTTGTAGTTCCGCAGGTCGCGGTAATCGACCGGTTGGTTGTTGTTGTCGAGCACCTGAAGGGTGCCCGGCCGCGCGGCGCCCAGTTCCTGCAGGGAGACGCGGATCGGCACGAAGCTGATGGTGCTGGTAACCGAGTTGAAATTGCCGAACTCCAGATAGCGCCGCCAGGTCTTGGAAAAGGTGTGGGTCAGCCCAGCCGTCACGAGCCAGAGTCCGTCGTCGTAGCGATACCGCGCACTGCCGCCGTTGGAGACACCCTGAATGTTGTTGATCGACTGCCGCATGGTGACCGCGCCACGCCCAGTGGCGCCGTTCGTGAAGCCCTCGCCGTAGCTGAGCGGCACCCCGCCCGCCACAGTCGGCGCACCATTCGCGCCCGTGCTGAACGCCCACTGC
>CAIJFT010000024.1 GCA_903820035.1 uncultured Opitutia bacterium | reverse complement strand
GCATCGTCCAGGACCAGCCGGCGGTGAACCTGTACACCGACTACACGCTCGGTTTCTCGAAGCTGAAGGGCCTGCGCCTCGGCGGTGGCGTTCAGTACCGCGGCAAGCAGATCATCGGTTACCGCGGCTCCGACACCGTCGTGAATCCGGCCAGCCCCGCGACTGCGATCGACGATTCGAACGTTGATGCCTACACGCCGGTCTATTCTCCCGCGTCGTATTACACCGTCGTGGCGACCCTCGGGTACACGGTGCGGCTGCAACAGAAGCGCGAGCTGCGTTTCGACCTCCGGGTGAACAACCTGCTCAACGACCAGGGTCCGATCTTCGGCGTGAGCACCGCGCTACGGCCGAAGGACGGCGACCTCACGTCACCCGCGCGCGTGACCGTGGCCAACGTCTACAGCTACAAGACGCCGACGGCCATCAGCCTCACGAGCACGCTGAAGTTCTGACGAGGAGGGGCGCGCGCTCGGTCGGGCCTTACGGCGCGGGCGGAGCGTTTATGGTCTTTCAACTTTCACCCCACGGGTTTTGCTCCCCGTTTCCCCTCGTTTCGTCTGCGCCCTTCGCCGGGCGCACCAACCCCCGCTTGCCCGTACCCATGAAGTCACCCCGCCCGACCTCCCGCCTCGCCGTATGGTTCGCCGCCTTGCTGACCGTTCCTGGAGTGGCCCACGCGGCCGCTCCCGCGGCCGAAGGGGATAAGGCCATCGTCCTCTCGCCTTTCACCGTCTCGACGGAAAAGGACACCGGCTACCAGGCGAGCGACTCCCTCGCCGGCGGTCGCATGGCGACCAACGTTCTGAAGACTCCCGCCGACCAGACCATCCTCACGCGCGAGTTCCTCGATGACATCGCCGCGATCAATTACATCGACGCCGGGCGCTGGTTGCCCAACGCCACGATCGTCCCGTCCGGCGGTATCGACTACGGCCAAGGCGTCACCTTCCGCGGCGTTTCGCCCGCCGGCTATCCCTACCGCAACTACTTCCGCTCCCTCGGTCCCGTCGACGACTACATCGTCGAGCGCCTCGACAGCGCGCGCGGTCCCAACGCCCTGATCTTCGCCGACGGCGTGATCGGCGGCATCATCAACACCAACACCAAGCGGGCGCAGTTTGCCCGGCCGCGTAACGACCTGAAGTTGCGCGTCGACAGCGAGGGCAGCCATCGCGGGGCCATCGACCTCGGCCGTCAGATCACCAACAAAATCGCGATTCGCACCAACCTCGTCGCGGAAAAGGAAAAGCGCTACAACCAGTTTGAACAGCAGCGTCTCGGGGCCCAGCTCGCGGTCGCGTTTCGGCCCTGGTCGAAAACGGAAATACGGGTCGAGGGTGAGGCCCAGGACTTGAGCATCTGGGGCTCCACTACCTCCCGCTTCACCGAGCAAATGTCCTCGTGGGACGGCGTTCGCGTGGTCAACGGTCCCGTCACCGCCAATCCCGGCAATGGCGTGAACCGCCAGACGACCGACAAGATTATTTACAGCAACTCCTTTGGCTCCGCCGGTCCGCAAAACTGGCTCAACTTCGGCAATACGGTCGGCTCCGGGATCGGCGTCAGCACGCCGGAGCGGATCTTTAACGTCAGGTTCCCGACGATCGACCGCTCTTTTCAGTTCCTGACGCCGAACGCGCCCAGCCTCCAGCGCCAGGTTTCCATCGGCGCCTATTTTGAGCAGGAAGTCAGCGACCGCGCCGCCTTTGAAGTCGCCGTCCATCGCTCACGCCAGGACCGCACCACCAAGCCCGGGACCAATGCCGCCACCGGCAACTACTGGATCGACGTCAACAGCGTCCTCCCCAACGGCGCGTTGAATCCGAAATTCCGTGACGCGTACACCGAGAGCAACGCCGACCAAGCCAGCGGTGACAACCGCAACACCGATTTCCGCGCCGCCGCCGTTTACGCGTTTCCGACGCAATCCTTCAAGCAGCGCATCAACCTCCTCGCCGGGTGGCGTGAAGAGGACTTCATCGCCATTACCGAGCGCTACGCCCGGTCCAACGGCTCAAACCCCGATATGCGTCAGGCCGTCAACCTCACCATCCTCCGGCGCTATTTCTCCGACGGCTCGCGCCAGGATTTGAACCGCCCGACCAACGGACAAAATGGTTACAACTTCGCCTGGGTGCGCACGCAGGACCGCCTGCAAAAACAAGAGCTTCGCAATGTGCAGGGCTCGACGGTCGGCTCCTATTTTGGCGACCGCCTCAACGTCATCGCCGGCATGGGTTATTATCTCTACAAACAATACCAGAAGGACATCGCGACGGTCGGCGCCAACGGCCAGCCCACCAGCATCGCCTATTCCGCGATCACCACGCCGATCTCCAATCTCCGCAGTTCGATCGGCGCGGTCTACTTTCCCGTCAAACAAGTGGGCGTCTATGTAAACGCCTCGTCCTCGTTCACCCCGGTGACGTCCGGCGATCCCGGGCTCGACGGCCGGCAGTTCGACCCCACCGATGGTCAAGGGCTCGGCTACGGTTTGCGGGGCAATTTCCTGGGTGGTCGCATCACCGGCTCGGTGGGCTATTACACCAGCAGCGAAAAGAACCGCGTCACCTCCTTCAGCTCGAGCGAGATCAACTCGATCTGGAGCGATCTCTCCCAAACCGTGAAACAGATTCCGACGGCCAACTACCGGGATCGGCTCGACTACAAGGCTTCGGGCTATGAGGCGGAGGTGACGGCGAATCTGACCAAGGCCCTGCGCTTCTTCGCGAACATCTCGTTCCCGGAGACTTCGCAGACGAACACGATCCGCGGCACGCGGGAATACCTCGCCGCCCATCTTACGGCCTGGCAGGCGGCCGCGGATAATCCGACCCAGTTCAACCGGACCAATATCCAAAACCAGATCAACACCCTCAAGGCCCGGCTCGACAACGCCGCCGAAGGCCGGCCGCTCAACGGCACCCAAAAGTACACCGCGAATATTTTCGCGAACTACACCGTCCAGCAAAGTGCGCTCAAAGGTCTCCGCCTTGGCGCCGGCGCGAACTTCGTCGGTCGCCGGCTGATCGGCAATCAGCTCAACCTGCCCTTCGCCTACTACTTCGGCGAGGAGCGGTACGTTGTGACGGCGACGGCGGGCTATGACTTCAAGGTGCGGAAGGTGCCGGTGAATGTTCAGCTCAACGTCTCCAACCTCCTCGACTACGAACGCCCGATCTTCACGGGTACGACCACCAATGCCGTCACGAACAACCGGGCGGTGGGTAACGGTTACTTCTACGAGGACCCGCGCAAGGTTACCCTCGTGACGCAGCTCAGATTCTGAGCGTGATGGCCGGCGCCGCGCCGGACTTGAAGCGACCAGCAGATGGCGTCACACTGGCGGGGTGCCTCCCGCCGATCCGACTCCCCCCTCCGCCGCCGCGTCGCCTGTCCCTGCCGGCAGGCGCGTGATCGGCGCGGTCGCGGTGGTGGCGGTGGTGATTTTAGCCGGGGTGGGTTGGAGTGTGCTCCGGGACCGGCAGGCGACCGGGGTGATTGAGGCGCCCGCGGGGATGCCCGTGGTGGCGACCGAACCGCGGCTGGTGTTGCTCTCCGACGGCTCCGAAGTGCGGCTCAATGGTGGCGGCGAGATCGCGGAATTATTTACCGCCCGTGAGCGCCGGCTGCTGGTCGCGCGGGGCGAGGCGCACGTCACCGTGATGAATGATCCTTCGCGGCCCTTTGTTGTGAGTGTGGGGACGCTGCGCGTCCGCGCGGCTGGTTCGGCTTTCAATGTGAACCTCCGCCCGGGCCGGGTGGATGTCCTCGTGACCGAGGGGCGGATCGAGGTGGACCGTGAAATGATCACGCCCGCGGGCAAGTCTGGTCCCGCGGGGGCGAGCGTCGTCCCGCTGGGCGCGCTCGGCCTGGGGGAGCGCGTGGTGTTGACCGATCCGCCGCTGCCCGGCGCAGCCAAGGCCAAACTGAACATCGTGCAGGTGCGGCAGAAGGACATCTCCAAGCTGCTCGCGTGGCAGAAGGAACTCCTGCATCTCGGCGGGGCCACGCTGGCGGAGGTGATCACAGAGTTCGAACGGCGGACGGATCTCCGCGTCATCCTCGGTGATCCCGCGCTGGGCCAGCTGCGCCTGGGCGGACGGGTTCGGGCCAACGACCTCGATAGTTTCGCGAATCATGTGGCGGACGCGCTCGACCTCGAAGCCGAGCGCGCGTCGGACGGCGCGCTGGTGCTGCGGCGGAAGGCGCTGGAGTCGCGCTAGGCGGTGGGCTCGGAGGAGCCGCGTTTGAGCCGGGGCGAATCGAGCCTAAGGACCGCGCTGTCGCGGCGCGCCAACACGGCGACGGGCCGCTGAAAAGTGAATCTTGCCGGTTGCAGGACCCTGCGGGCTTGGCGTTGCGGGGGCGGTCGTGCTCTACTCGGTTACCCTTATGTGTGCCCGACTGCTTAGTCTTTGCCTCGGCCTGCTGGCTTGCTCTGCGCTGATTGCCGCCGAGCCGCTCGTGCTCAACGTCTGGCCGGGTGCGGCGCCTGGGGATACCAAGCCGCTGCCGCCGGAAGCGGATCAGACGAAGGACGCCGATCCGCTCATCGCCGGCCGGCGCATCATTAAGCTCGGCAACGTCACCACGCCGCAGCTCGCCGTGCATCGGCCGGCGCCGGCCAAGGACACCGGCGCAGCCGTCGTCATCTGCCCGGGTGGCGGTTTTTCTATTCTCGCCTATGACCTCGAAGGCACCGAGGTCGCGGCGTGGCTCAATTCCATTGGGGTCACGGCCGTCGTGCTCAAATACCGGGTCCCGGCGCGCGACCGCACCCAACCGTGGCTCGCGCCGGTCCAGGATGCGCAGCGCGCAGTGAGCCTGGTTCGGAGCAACGCCGCCGTCTGGGGCCTCGATCCGCGCCGCATCGGCATCCTCGGTTTCAGCGCCGGCGGCACCGCCGCCGCCTACGCCTCGCTGCTCGGTGACGCCCGTCGTTATGATGCACTGGATACGGTGGACCGCGTGTCGTGCCGGCCCGATTTCGCCCTGCTTATCTACACCGGCGGATTCGTGGAGCGGGGGCAGACGACAATGAAGCTCCCTGAAGGCATCATGATCACCAAGGCGGCCCCGCCACTGTTTTTCGTGCATGCCTTCAACGACGGCGTGCCCGTGCAAAATGCGCTGCTGCCCGCCGCCGAACTGAAAAAGGCCGGTGGCTCGGCGGAGTTGCACATTTACGACGCCGGCGGACACGGCTACGGCCTGCGTCCCGTCGCGGAGTTGCCGGTGACCACGTGGCCACGGCGCGCCGAGGAGTGGCTGGCGCGGAACAAGATCTTAATCCGCAACCCGTAGCTGCGAGCGCCAGCGGGTGGCCGATTTCATGCCGAAGCCAGTCGCTGGCGCTCGCAGCTCCCCGGGGTCAGGGGGAGAGTCCGGCCCGCCCCGCTTCGCGCGTTGCCTTCGCCGTGAATCCGGCCCGTGCTCACGGTGGTTCACGAAACCCCGACTACCATGAAGCTCCTCCCGACCGCCCCCGTCGCGGGCCTGTTTGCGTTGCTGGCGACCGCTGCCAGTGGCGCCGTTTCCACTGGCTCGCCCTTCTATGGTGACCCGCCGGATGCGACGCACCCATGGGCCATCCACGACCAGAACCGGCCCCAACCCAAGCGCGTCGAGCCGGGCACGTTCTCCACGCCGGCGCAGCCGGGGCAGCCACCCTCCGATGCGATCGTGCTCTTCGACGGCACCGCCGCCGCGCTGACGCGGTGGGAAGCCGACACCAAGGCGAGCGAACCGAGCACCCCGTCGAAGTGGATCGTCAACGAGGGGGCAATGGAGTGTGTGCCGAAATCCGGTTACATCCGCACCAAGGAGAAATTCGCCGACTGCCAGCTGCACGTCGAGTGGGCCGCGCCGAAGAACGTCCAGGGCGACAGCCAAGGCCGCGGCAACAGCGGCATCTTCCTCATGGGGCTCCTCGAGGTGCAGGTCCTCGACAACTACAACAACCCGACGTACGCCGACGGTTTCGCGGCGTCGGTCTACGGGATCAATCCGCCCCTCGCCAACGCGCTGCGTCCGCCCGGCGAATTTCAGGTCATCGACATCATCTTCCGCCGGCCGGTGTACAAAGACAGCCAGGTCGTCGATCCGGGTTACGTCACCGTCTTCTGCAATGGCGTGCTCATGCAGGATCACACGCCGCTCGAAGGCCCCGGCGGTCACATGAAGCGCTCCAAGAGCGGTCCGTTCCCGGAAACCGGTCCCCTTAAACTCCAGGACCACGGAAATCCCGTGCGCTTCCGCAACATCTGGTACCGTCCGCTGCCGCCGCGCGCGGTCGAGGGCGGCACCGACGGTGC
>CAIJFT010000023.1 GCA_903820035.1 uncultured Opitutia bacterium | reverse complement strand
TGCGGCCGGGCTCGTGCTGGTGGAAGTCTACGAGGTGCCTTAGAACCGCGTGGAGTATTCCGGAGCCGGACCTCGGCCGCGAAGACGCGCCACCCGGTGGACGCCGCCCCTCATCGTCGCCGGTTTCCCGGTTTGACCCTCGGGCACCACCCGCTACCTAGGACCCTTACCACACGTGAACCGCGTCCACATCAAGACCTACGGATGCCAGATGAACGAGCGCGACAGTGAAGCTGTCGCGGCCATGCTGCGTGCTCGCGGCTACCGGATCGTGGCCGACGAGGACGCCTGCGACATCCTCCTGCTCAACACCTGCAGCGTGCGTGACGCCGCCGAACAGAAGGCCATCGGCAAGGCCGGCTACCTGCAGCAACGGAAGAAAAAACAACCCGACTTTGTCCTCGGGATCCTCGGCTGCATGGCGCAGAACCGCGGCGCCGCGCTGCTGGAGCAGTTGCCCGACGTCGATCTGATCGTCGGCACGCAAAAATTTCACCAAGTCCCGGACTACCTCGACAACCTCCGCGCCGCGCGCGAGGCGGGCGTGCCGATCGGAAAGAGCATCGTCGACATCGGTGAAGAAGCCGGCTCGCAAAACACGATCAAAGACCATGTCGCCCCCGAAGCCGGCGAAGACCGGCAGGTCGTCGCCTTCGTCTCGATCCAGCAGGGCTGCAACATGGATTGCGCGTTCTGCATCGTGCCGAAGACGCGCGGCGACGAACGCTCGCGGCCGATGGACGACATCGTGGCCGAGTGCCGCGCCCTCGCCGCCCGCGGGGTCCGCGAAATCACGCTGCTCGGGCAAATTGTCACGAGCTACGGCCGCCGCGACTACGCCCACACCGACGGCGTTTCCCCCTTCGTGCAACTGCTCGAACGCGTCCACGCCATCGACGGCATCGAGCGCATCCGCTTCACCTCCCCGCACCCGCGCGGCTTCAAGGACGACCTCGTCGCCGCCTACGGCCGGCTGCCCAAGCTCTGCGGTTACGTGCACCTGCCGATGCAGAGCGGCAGCAACCGCATCCTGCGGGCCATGAACCGGCCCTACACGCGCGAGCGTTACAAGGAGATCGTCGATGCCCTCCGCGCGGTGCAGCCGAACATGTACTTTTCGACCGACGTCATCGTGGGTTTTCCCGGCGAAACCGAGGAGGACTTCGCGCAGACGCGCGAGCTGTTCGCCGCCTGCGATTTCGACATGGCGTACGTGTTCAAGTACAGCATCCGCACCGGCACGCCCGCCGCGGAGCTGAGTGATCAGGTGCCCGACGAGATCAAGGAGCAGCGCAACCAGATTCTCCTCGACGTCCTGCAGCAGAATTCGCTCCGCCGCACCGCCGGGCTCGTGGGCACGAGGGAGGAAGTCCTCGTCGATGGCCGCGACAAAAGCGGCGCGCGTTTCACCGGCCGCACCCGCGGCAACCGCGTGTGTGTCTTCGACGCCGATCCCCGCCTGATCGGCGAACTCGTCCCGCTGAAAATCGAGCGCGCCAGCGTCAGCACCTTGTACGGCTCGCTGGAGCTCGCCGGAGTTGAAGGTTGAAAGCTAAAAGTTGAAAGACCCGACCCAAACCCTTCACCTCCGCCGACGGAAAGCGCCGCTTTCAATCTTCAACTTTCAACTTTCAACTTCGTCCGCCTGATGTCCCTCTCCCTCGCCACCCTCATCCCCGGCCTGCTGCTGATCCTCCTCGGGCTGCCGCTGCTGCTGAACCACTCCGGATGCGCCGCGCTGCTGCGCGCGTTTCCGCGCTCGACCGCGGCGGCGTATATCTTCTTCGGCGCCGGCGCCGCCTGGTTTCTTTACGCCATCTGGCATTTGTCGCCGGCGGATTTCGGCGAATACCGCACCTATCTCTTCGTCGGCTTCCTCGCCGTGGCCGTGCTCGCGTTCAAATGCGTGCCCGACTTCCTCGCCGTGCGCGGCCTCGCCACGCTGGTGCTCATGGGCGCGATGCCGCTGCTCGAAGCCGCGTACATGGAGTACGAAAAACCCCAGCGGCTCCTGATGGTGACCGTGGTGTACGTCGCCATCAGCGGCGCGATCTGGCTCGGAGCCCAACCCTGGCGGCTGCGCGACCTCATCGGCTGGCTGTACGTCCGGCCCGCGCGCGCGCGCGGCCTCGGCGGCGCTCTCGCGGGCTACGGCCTCCTGCTCACAGCGGTGTCCTTCACTTACTGAGCCGCGTCCGTATGCCGTCGCCCGTTTTGATCGTCATCGCCGGTCCCGCCGGCTCCGGCAAGAGCACCCTCTGCGACCGTCTGGTTCACGAACGGCCGGAATTTTCCCGGGTCGTCACGACTACCACGCGGGCGCCGCGCGAGGGCGAGGTCCACGGGGTGCATTATCACTTTTTTCCGCCCGCCCTCTTCCGGCAAAAAATCGCCGCGGGTGAATTCCTCGAGTGGGCCCAGGTCCACGGCTCCCTCGACGACCGCCTCTACGGCACCCTCCAGTCGAGCGTGCTCACCCCGCTGCAACAAGGGCGGGACCTGGTGATGAGCATCGACGTCCAAGGCGTCGATAGCCTGCGCCGCATCGCCCCCGCTCAGCCGGTGCTGCGGCGGGCGTTGACCACCATCTTCATCCTGATCGACCACGAACGCCTGGTGGCCCGCATGCGCGCGCGCGCCCAAGACCACGAGGACGAGATCGCACGCCGCATCGCGACGGCGGACGCGGAACTGCGCGAGGCGGGAAAATTCGACTTCACCATCGACAGCCACACCCGCGACGAGGATTTCACCGCCCTCCTCGCCATCGTGGCGCAGGCTCGCGCCCGCGCGGCCGCGAGCCCCAGCTGAACGGCGGTACAACGGCGCGGGCCAGTCCACGCCCCGCTCTCCACGCTGGGGCATGCAGCCCCCGCCTCCCGGACGCCTCATCCCAACCCCTCAAGGGCGTTCGATTTCTCCGGTGTAGGCCCGCCCGTGGTGGCAGGCGCAACGGCTAGTAAACAACCGCGCCCGATCTCACTTCTCCTCGATCACGAAGTGACAACCCTTGCTGCGCGGATTGAGCGAGGCGGCGTGGACCACGAGCAGCGCGGTCTGGATGGCGTTGCGCAATTCGATCAATTCGCGCGTCAGGCGGCAGCCGCGGTAAAAACTTTGAATCTCCTCGCGGAGCTCGAGCAGGATCCGGCGCGCCCGCGTCAGGCGTTTCGGTGAGCGCACGACGCCGGCGTAGTTCCACATCGTGTGCTGGATTTGAAGCATGTCCTGCCGGATCAGCACGGGATCGGCCTCGCGCGTCGGACTCTCCCACTCACGCGGCGCCGGCAAGCGGAACGCCTCGCGCCCCAGATCCGTGCCGTCGGCCAACGCGGTGAATTTTGCACTGACCAGACACTCCAGCAGCGAGGTGCTCGCCAACCGGTTCGCGCCGTGCAGTCCGGTGCAACCCGCCTCACCGATCGCGTTAAGATGCCGCACGCTGGTGCGACCACGAAGATCCGCGTGCACGCCGCCGCACGCGAAGTGCGCCGCCGGCACCACCGGAATCGGTTCACGCGTGATGTCGACCCCGTGCTGGAGACAACGTTCGTAGATCGTCGGAAACCGGTCGCGGATGAAAGCCGGCGTCATCGCAGAGAGATCAAGGAGCACATTGGCTTCGCCGCTCGCCGCCAGTTCCTGCTTGATCGCCCGCGCCACGACGTCACGCGAAGCCAGGGAGCCGCGCGGATCGACCGCGTCCATGAACCGCTCGCCCCGCGCGTTGAGCAGCACGCCACCTTCGCCGCGCAGGGCCTCGGTCACGAGAAACCGCGGCGCATTCTTCTTGGCGAAGACCGTCGGGTGAAACTGCACGTACTCGAGGTCGATCAGCCGCGCCCCGACGCGGTACGCCATCGCCATCCCGTGGCCGACGCTGCCCGGCTGGTTCGTCGTGTGCAGGAAAATCTGCCCAAGCCCGCCGGTCGCGAGCACGGTTTTCTTCGCCACGATCGCCACGGTCTCGCCCGTCTGCGGGTCGAGCACGTAGGCCCCAAAGCACGTGAGCGGCTCGTAGTGGTCCGCGATGATCGCGGAGTTGTGCGAGAGCGTCAGGAGGTCGATTGCCACCCAGCCCGCGCGGCGGGTAATCTTCGGCGTCGCGTCAACGCGGCCGGCCACCGCCGCGAGGATGGCGTGACCCGTCGCATCCTTGGCGTGGATGATCCGGCGCGCGCTGTGACCGCCCTCCCGCGTCAGGTCGAGCCCGCCGCCGGCATCGCGGTCGAAGCCGACGTTGAGTTCGTCCAGCAAAAGCTCCTGCACCGCCCGCGGCCCTTCCCGCACGAGATGTTCCACCGCCGCCGGGTGCGCCGTGCCGTCGCTGGCCGCGATGATGTCGCGCGCCAGCAGTGCCGGATCCGGCGTCGTGTCGTAGATGATACCGCCCTGCGCCCAATCGCTGTTGGCCGCCAGCGGTTCCGCGAGCGCGAGCAGTTCGACGGCAAAGCCAAGCTTCGCCACCTGCAGCGCGTACGCCGAGCCGGCCAACCCGGACCCGATGACCAGACAGTCGGTGTGAAAGACCTTCATGCCCGGGAAGCACGCGCAGCCCGGCCGCGCGAACGCTGTTGACCGGTTGACCCGCTTCCGGTCACGGCCACCACGTCCAGGCTCAGGTCCACCGCGGTGGCCGAATGCGTCAACGCCCCGATACTGATGACGTCGACGCCCGGCAGCGTATAATCGCGCAAGGTCTCGAGCCGCACCCCGCCGGACACCTCCACCACCGCGGCGCCGGCGATCAGGACCACCGCCGCGCGGATCATCGCCGGCGCCATATTATCCAGCAAAATCACCTCGGCCCCGGCCCGCAGCGCCTCCTTGACCTCGGCGAGCGTCTTGGCCTCGACCTCGATCTTCGCCAAATGCGGCGCCGCCGCCCGCGCGAGTTTGACCGCACGGGTCAACGATCCCGCCGCAGCGATATGGTTGTCCTTGATGAGCACATGCTCGCCGAGCGACGAGCGGTGGTTGACGCAGCCGCCGCAGCGCACGGCGTATTTTTCCAGCGCGCGCCAGCCCGGCGTGGTCTTGCGCGTGTCGACGATGCGTACGCCCGTCCCCGAAGCGACGGCGGCATAGCGGCGGGCGAGCGTGGCGATGCCGGAAAGCCGTTGCAGGAAATTCAGCGCGGTGCGCTCCGCTGTCAGCATCGCCCCGGTGGGGCCGTCGACGCGCAGCACCCGACCGCCGGTCCTGATGCGCTCGCCGTCGGCGGCGAGCCGCGTGACTTCGAGCGCCGGATCGAACCGCGCAAAAACCCGGGCCGCGATTTCGAGCCCGCAGATCACCAGATCCTGCTTGGCGTCGATGAAACCGCGCGAGCGGTGCGCCGCCGGAAAGATGGCGCGGCTCGTGACGTCGCCCAGGCCGGCATCCTCTTCAAGGGCGAGATCAATCAGGTGGTCGGTGCGCGGGAAAATCATCGGGGCGGTTGGGTGACGGTGGAACGCAGTACCTTACACGGTCGCGCGGGGTTTAGTCGACGGGGGAGAGGGCAAACATGCGCTCGATGCAATGGGCGGCGCGTTGGCGGAGTGGTTCGTCGAGGGTGACGATCTGCTCCGGGCGCGGAGCAAGGAGGGCATCGCGCACCTTCTCGAGTGAGTTGAGCTTCATGTACGGGCAGAGGCGGCAGCCCGCGATGAAGTTCTTCTCCGGGGCCTCAACCTGCAGGCGGCCGACGAGGCCGCATTCGGTGAGCATCAGGTAGTACGGCGCCCCGCCGGTCTTCACAAATTTCATCATCGCGCCGGTGCTGCCGACGAAGTCCGCCGCGGCGGCCACCTCCGGTGTGCACTCGGGATGTGCCACGACCTGCAGCCCGGGAAATTGCGCGCGCGCGGCCGCGATCTCCGCGGGCCCGAATTCATCGTGCACCATGCACGTGCCGTCGGAGGTGATGATCTCCTTGTCGACGCCGCGACGCTTGAGTTCGTCACGGACGTTCTGACCCATCAGCCGGTCGGGCACGAAGAGGATGCGCTTCGCCGGCAGCCCGGCCACGATGTGATGGACGTTGCCCGAGGTCACACACACGTCCGACTCGGCCTTCACGTCCGCCGTGCTGTTGATGTAACAGACCACCGTGGCGTCGGGGTACAGGGCCTTGAGTTGCCGCAGCTGCGCGCCGGTGAGCGAGTCCGCCAGCGAGCAACCCGAACCGCGGTCCGGGACGACCACCTGCGCATCCGGTGAGAGAATTTTTGCCGTCTCCGCCATGAAGACAACGCCGGCAAACACGATGACCTTGGCGCGCGACTCGCGGGCCTTCAGGCTGAGGAAATACGAGTCGCCGCGGAAATCCGCCACGCCGTAAATGATCTCCGGCTCGACGTACGAGTGCGCGAGGATGACGGCGTTTTTTTCCTGTTTAAGACGGTTGATTTCGAGGGTGAGCGGCGCGATCGCACGGCAAGCCTCGTAATTCCACGTCCTACCGCGCGGATCACAGTCGACGTGCAGGAGCGCGCGCAGGAGGCGATCGGCTTCCTGCTCGAGGGCGGCGGCGGTAACGGGCATGGGCCCAGCAAACCGACTTACCCGCGCCGGTCAAAGTCTGCTCTGTGTCAGCAGGACGAAAATACGCGGCAAAACCCATCGATCCAGTGGAACAGGAAGCGCGGGAAGGACGGAAAGTAGAGGGCATGCACCTGTTGCGGCCGGTCAAGGGTCTCTTCCCAGGACCCGCTCTCCCCAGACTTCCCGCCCTGTTAAAAATCTTGATTTCACCCTCACTTGCAGGCGCGGAAATTTCCGGCGTGAATCAACCCATGCCCCGATTACCCGCCGCCGACCGGATCATCGCCGCCCTGGAGTTGGCACCCCTGCCGGGAGAAGGCGGATTCTTCCGCGTCACGTCGCGGACACCCGCTGCGTCGGCCATCTATTTTCTGCTGACGCCGGAAGATTTCTCGGCGCTGCACCGGTTGGACCGGGACGAGGTCTGGCATTTCCACGCCGGGGACGCGGCGGAGCACGTGCAACTGGATCCGGCCAGCGGGCGTGTGATCCGGGTCCGGATGGGCCCCGACGTCCTCGCCGGTGACCAACCGCAGGTGATCGTGCCGGCGGGAATCTGGCAGGGCGCCCGGCTCGACCCCGCGACTCCGGTCCGGCACGGTTACGCCTTGTTCAGCTGCACCATGGCGCCCCGCTGGGAGGAAAGCGGCTGCACCTTCGGGGTGCGCTCGGAGCTACAGCCGGCCTTCCCCCTTCAGGCCGGACTCGTGGCGGCGTTGACGAGATGATTTTTGACAGTGTGCACCGCGCGGCCCACACTCGCGGACGTGTCACTGGCCGAACTCAGAAAGGAATACTCCCTCGCCGGGCTGGCGGAAAAGGACCTCGCGCGCGATCCCTTCCGTCAATTTGAAAAATGGTTTCAGGAAGCCGAAGCGGCGAAGCTCACCGAGCCCAACGCGATGACGCTGTGCACTGCGACGCGCGAGGGCCGGCCCTCGGCGCGCACCGTGCTACTCAAGGGACTCGACGGCCGGGGCTTCGTATTCTTCTCGAATTACGAGAGCCGCAAGGGCCGCGAGCTGCATGAAAACCCTCAGGCCACGCTGGTTTTCCCGTGGGTCGCGCTGGAGCGCCAGGTGATCATCGAGGGCAAGGTCACAAGGGTGCCGCGCGAGGAGAGCGAGGCGTATTTTCATTCCCGGCCACGGGCCAGCCAGCTCGGCGCCTGGGTCTCGCAGCAGAGCTCGATCATTTCCGGGCGCAGCGTCCTCGAGCAGAGCCTGAAGATCCTGGAGGAAAAATACGCCGGCGCCGAGGTGCCGTTGCCGCTGCATTGGGGCGGCTGGCGGCTGGCGCCGGAGACCGTCGAATTCTGGCAGGGACGCCGCAGCCGGCTGCACGACCGCCTGCGCTTCCGACGGGAAAAAGACGGCTGGTCGGTCGAACGGCTCGCCCCGTGAAGCCGCGAGCGAAGCATTCCCGCCCGCGGGCGGCCCGGCCCCGCATTCCCGTGGCGCTGCTGGCGGAGGCACTGCGCACCCAGAGCGAGGGCGTGCTCATCGCGCGCGGAAAAATCGACGAGGGCGGACTCGAGATCCTGTTCGTCAACGACAGCTTCTGCGCCATCACCGGCCGGCCCGCCCAGAAGCTCATCGGTAAACCGCACAGCATTCTGCATGCGGACCCGGCGGACGTCGCCCGCGCGCGCCTCTGGTTAGGCGAAGCGCATCCCGGACAACCGCTGGTCGGCGAAGGCCCGTTGGTCCGGGAGGACGGCAGCACGATCAGCGCGGCGTGGAGCTTCAATCCGCTGTTCAACCGGCGCGGCCGGCTCACGCACGTCGTCGCCATTTACCGCGATCAGACGGAAAAACGCCGTTTACAGGAAGCGTTGGTCCATTCGCAACGGCTCGATGCCGTGGGCCGCCTCGCCGGCGGGGTGGCACATGATTTTAACAACCTGCTTTCCGTGATCAACGGTTACTGCGAGATGCTCGCCGCCCACGTTTCGGCGAATCCACAGGCGATGCGTGAGGTGGCGGAAATCCACCACGCCGGCCGCAAGGCCGCCGCCCTGGTGCAGCAACTCCTCGCCTTCAGCCGCCGGCAACCCTTCGACGCGCGCATCATCAACCTCTCCGATCTCGTCGCCGAAAACGCCACGATCCTGCGCCGGCTCCTCGGCCGCACGGGCGCCCTCGAACTCGACCTCGCCGAACGCCTGCCGAACGTCCGCACCGATCCGGCGCAGTTTCAGCAGGTGCTGTTCAACCTCGTGTTGAACGCCCGCGACGCCCTGCACCAGAACGGCCGCATCAACGTCAGCACCAGCGTCCGCGCCATCCGCCCCGGCGTCTACCAGCGCGCCACCGAGGTGCCGGCGGGCAACTACGTCGCGCTCACGGTCACCGATAACGGCACCGGCATGGACCCCCGCACGCAGCAACACCTGTTCGAGCCGTTTTTCACCACCAAGCCCGAGGGCAAGGGCACGGGCCTCGGTCTCGCGCTGGTGCACGGCATCGTGCAACAGAGTGGCGGATACATCTTGGTCGACAGCACGCTGCTCGTGGGTTCGACCTTCGTCGTGCTCCTGCCGCCAACGCTGGAGCCCGTTTCCGCCTCAGCGCCCACCGTCATTCCGCTGCAATCGATGTGGGGCACCGAGTCCGTGCTCCTCGTCGAGGGGGACGAGGTCGTGCGGAAAATGGTTGCAGGGATTTTCACCGCCGACGGCTACACCGTAACCGCGGTGGGCGCGTACGACGACGTCGACCTCAAGCCCTGGTCAGGGCCGGGGTGCCAGCTGGTGATCGGTCCCGCCGCGGACGAGGGTGAACCCATCGTCCGCCGCTTCCGTACCGCCAACCCGGCCCTGCGCCTGCTGTGCACGAACCAGAACGACCATAAATTCCCGCTCAATTGGCTACCCGCGTCCCACCAAGGCGTGCTGAAAAAACCGTTTGCCTTGAATGAACTGCTGCGGGCGGCCCGCACGCTCCTCGATGCCAAAGGCGGGGCCCGGTCTTCCCGCAAGCGGCCATGAATATTTTCCTCACCGGCGCCTCCGGACTGGTCGGGTCCGCCTTCGCCCGGGCGGCGGCTCGCCGCGGTCACCAAATCGTCGGTACGGTCGGCGCCCATAACGGCAAGATCGAGGGGCTCACCGGGCAACACACCCTGGACCTGGCCCAGGCCGGCTCCGTCACTTCCGCGGTGCTGGATCAATTCCCCCAAGCCATCGTCAACTGCGCCGCGATCTCGGTACCCGAGCAATGCGAAATCGATCCGGCCCGCGCGCAGGCCCTGAATGTCGAACTGCCCGCGCTGCTCGCCCGCCTCGCCCATCACGTCAGCGCCCGGCTGGTGCATTTATCCTCCGAACAGGTGTTCGACGGCACGGTCGCGCTCCCCTACGCCGCGGATGACCCGGTGGCCCCGATCAATCTCTACGGGCGCCAGAAGATGGAAAGTGAGCGTCTGGTGCAGCAACACGCCCCCGCGTTCGCGGTCACCGTCCGCCCCCCGCTGCTCATGGGCAACAGCCTGACCGGCCGGCGCAGCAACCACGAGCGGTTGTTCGCGGATTGGGCCGCGGGACGGACCCCGCGGTTGTTCACCGA
>CAIJFT010000022.1 GCA_903820035.1 uncultured Opitutia bacterium | reverse complement strand
GGCTCGCACGCTCTTCGCTTCGTTTTTTTCGACGTCCCCGTCTCGCCGCTCTCATGCCACAAACCATCGCCGTCCTGGACTTCGGTTCGCAGCTCACGCAGGTCATTGCGCGTCGTATCCGCGAGTGCCAAGTCTACTCCAAGATCTACCACTACGCGACGCCGGCGGCGAAATTGCGGGAAGACGGGGTGGTCGGCATCATCCTTTCGGGCGGTCCCCAGAGTGTGTACGCGAAGACGGCGCCGCATCCCGATCCGGAGATCTTTCAACTCGGCGTGCCGATGCTGGGTATCTGCTACGGCGTGCAGTTGATGGGGCACTTTTTGGAGGGCAAGGTCGCCCACAGCAAGGCGCGCGAGTACGGTCACGGCATTCTGGCGATTCAGAAGCCGGGACGGCTCTTCAAGGGCTTGCCGCGGAAGCTGCGGGTGTGGAATTCCCACGGCGACAAACTGACCGCGCTCCCGCCGGGCTTCCAGGCCATCGGCACCACGGAGAATTCGCCGTTTGCCGCGATCGAAGACCGGAAGCGCAATTTCTACGGCATCCAGTTTCACCCCGAGGTTTTCCATACCGACCGCGGCGTAGACATGATCCGCAACTTTCTCCTCGTGGTCTGCGGGGTGAAGCAGGAGTGGACGACGAAGGATTTTATTTCGCACACGATCGAGAAGATCCGCGATCAGGTCGGCAAGGGGCGCGTCCTCCTCGGTCTCTCCGGTGGCGTCGATTCCTCGGTGGCGGCGGCGCTGTTGCACAAGGCGATCGGCAAGCAACTCACGTGTGTGTTCGTTGACAACGGCCTGCTGCGCAAGGGCGAGCGCGCGCTGGTCGAGAAACTCTACGGTGACCACTTTCGAATCGACCTGCGCGTCGCGGATGCGCGGAAGCTCTTCCTCCGCCGGCTCAAGGGGGTGAGCGAGCCCGAGCAAAAGCGGAAGATCATCGGCCGCACGTTCGTCGAGGTGTTCGAGAAGTCGCTGAAGTCGATCGGTCACGCCGAATTTCTGGCGCAGGGCACGCTCTATCCCGACGTGATCGAGAGTGTCTCGATCGCCGGTAATCCGGCTTCGCTGATCAAGACCCATCACAACGTCGGCGGCCTGCCCGAGCGGATGAAGCTCAAGCTGGTGGAGCCGTTGCGCGAACTCTTCAAAGACGAGGTCCGCCGGGTCGGTGAAGCGCTCGGTCTCCCGCGCGAGGTCGTCTGGCGCCAGCCGTTCCCCGGTCCCGGTCTGGGCGTGCGCGTGATGGGAGATATCACCGAGGATAAGCTGGAAATTCTCCGCAACGCCGACGCGGTGCTGCAGGAGGAGATGGTGCGCAGCGGCTATTACTACAAAGTCTGGCAGTCGTTCTGCGTGTTCCTGCCGGTGAGGACCGTCGGCGTGTTTGGCGACGAGCGCACCTACGACTACGTGATCGCGATCCGCGTGGTGGAGAGCACCGATGCGATGACGGCCGACTGGGCGAAGCTGCCGCACGAGGTGCTGCAGAAGGCGTCCAGCCGCATCACCAACGAAGTCCGCGGCGTCGGTCGCGTCGTCTACGATATCAGTTCCAAGCCGCCCGCCACGATCGAGTGGGAGTGAGTTGTTCCCGCTCGGGCCGCCGCCGGACCTATCCCTCATGAAAATCATCCTCGGTCGGCTGCTGTTCGTCGGTCTGTTGCTGGTCGGCGCTCCGCGGTTGGGCGCGGCCGAGCCGGCGATCCTTGCCAAGGCGCGGTCTTATCTTGGCGCCGAGGACGCGTTGAGCGGTCTGAAGTCGCTGCGTTTTCACGGCACGCTTGTGACCAAGGACCCGGCGAACCCGGCCAACGAGACGAAGGTCGAGATGGAGATCATTTTCCAGCGGCCCTTCCAGCAGCGGATGGTGGTGACTTCGGAGAAGACCATCGAGACGACCGCGCTGGACGGCTACGACGGTTGGGGGCGTTTGCAGGATGCGAAGGACCCGACCCGCACCCGGCAGACGATCGTGACGAAGGACCGCCTCCGCCGGCTGCGGGCGAACACGTGGGAGAACTTGGCGTTCTACCGCGACATCGAGCAGGCCGGCGGCTGGGTCCAGGAGCAGGGTACGGCGGTGATCGATGGGATCACTTGCCAGAAACTGGCGTTCACCTACGCCTCCAACATCATCTTCTACCGTTTCATCGATCCCGCGACCGGCCGTTTGGTTCAGACGGAGACCGAGGCGGGTGATACCATCCGCGAGCAGGGCGAACGGGTGGTTAACGGCATCCGTTTTCCGCGTGCGTTGATCACGACGTCAAAGGACGCCGCCGGCCGGGTGCAGACCGCTACGATCACCTTCGACCAGATCGAGGTGAACCAGCCGTACCCCGCCAGTTTCTTTGCGGTGCCGAGCTTTTCGGCGAAGTAGTTCCGGTTCGGCGAGGGCATTGCCTTCGCCCTCATAGGTCCGCCCGCGGGGCGGGCGACCCGGCCAACGGCCGGGTCTACACCGGACGCCTCGGGTGATTCGGTTCCCTTGGTCTTTTGGCCACCCCCCGGCCTGCTTTTACCTCCGTCCGTGGGCATTTCGTGGTTCTGTTTGAGAAAATTCTCGCGGTTTGGGCGTCCTCGAATAGACCGCCCCTCAGGGAAATGCGCACCATTCAATTCGCCTCGAAGACCTTTGCGGAAGAGCTGACAGCGTTTTGCCGCGGGGCCACGGTCCCCAAGGAGATCTCCGACTCGGTTGCGGCGATCCTCGCCGATGTCCGCCAACGGGGCGACGAGGCCGTGTCTTACTATGCGGCCAAGTTCGACGGCGCCAAGCTGCGCGCGCGCGACTTCCGGGTTTCGGCCAATGATTTGGCGGCGGCGGCGAAGCGCCTCCCGGCCTCCGATCTAAAGGCCATGCAGGCCGCGCGGGATAACATCGAGTCGTTTAACACCCAGGGCCAGGCCAAGGCGTGGTATGGCAAGAACAAGCACGGCGCGACCGTCGGCGAGAAGTTCGACCCGATCCGGCGCGTGGGCATCTACATTCCCGGCGGCGAAGTGCCGCTGGTTTCGACCGTCCTCATGACCGTCACACTGGCGAAACTCGCCGGCTGCCCGGAGATCGCGGTCTTCACGCCGTCGAATGCCGACGGCAAGGTTGCCGACGGCGTGCTTGCCGCGCTCCAGATGCTGGGCGTCACCGAGGTCTACAAGGTGGGCGGTGTGCACGCCATCGGCGCGATGGCCTTCGGCACCACGACGATTCCGGCGGTCGACAAGGTCTTTGGTCCGGGCAACGCCTACGTTTGCGAAGCGAAACGCCAGGTATTCGGCACCGTGGGCGTCGATTCCCTGCCGGGTCCGAGCGAGGTGATGGTGATTGCGGACGAAACCGCGAAGCCGAACTTCGCCGCATCCGATCTGCTCGCGCAGGCCGAGCACGGCTCCGGGCGGGAAAAGATTTATCTCGTGGCAACGTCGGCCGAGATCATTGCGCGGATCCAGTCGGAGATGCGGACCCAGCTGCAGCTCATCTCGCGCGCGGATAAGGTGCAGCGCGTCCTCGAACAGGGATTTCTCGCGATCGAGGTGAAGACGCTGCAGGAGGCGGCGGGCGTCGCCAACTTTGTGGCCCCGGAGCATCTCGAACTCCTCGTGGAGGAGACGATCGGCAACAAGATGGTCGGCGCGATCACCACGGTCGGTGCGATCATGCTCGGCAACCACACGCCGACGGCGTTGGGTGATTTTACCGCGGGCCCGAGCCACGTGTTGCCCACCGGCCGGGCCGGACGCTTTTTCAGCGGCCTGCGGGTGGCCGATTTCCAGCGCCGCACGAGCATTGTCCGCTACGACAAGGCCAGCGTGAAGAAGGCCGAGTCGATCGTCGCCGCGCTCGCGGCGATGGAGAAACTCGACGCCCACGGCCGCTCGGTGCGCATCCGTGCGCAGTGAGACGGGTACAGCGGGCGGGAAATTAGGCCGCGCTGAATCCTTCGGCGGATGATTGAGCCGGTGGGACCCGATGTCCATCGGGTCGGATCACTGTGGAGGTCCGGAAAAAGCCGCTGGGACCGCGGCCCCCACTCATGGCCTCCCGCACCAGGCAGGAGTACCTGTTGAAGATTCGGATGGCCCTGACCCGCTGCCCGCGGGATAAACCCGATCTCCACCGTTCATTTCCGCATGTCGCCCGACCAACTCGCCCTTCCGCACATCGCGAAGCTCCATGCCTACACGCCTGGCCTCCAACCGACGGAGTCCGGCTGGGTGAAGCTTAACACCAACGAGTGCCCGTATCCGCCAAGTCCGCGCGTCGCCGACGCGGTGCGGGAGGAACTCGCGGGCGACGGCGCGGCCTTGCGGCTCTATCCGAACCCGAAGAGTTCCCCGCTGCGCGCCGCCGTGGCCAAACTCCACGCCCGCGAATGTCCGTCCCTCACCGAGGCCCACGTCTGCATCGGCAACGGCTCCGATGACATCCTCAATCTGCTGATCCGCGCCTTCTGCACGCAGGACGCCGCGGCCGGTTTCACGCTGCCGAGCTACTCACTTTATCCGGTGCTGGTGGAGATCCAGGACGGGCGCACGCAGACGATCGAATTTGACCGCTCGATGGCGCTGCCGGTTGAGCGCATTGCGGCGTCGACCGCCCGCGCGTTTTTCCTGACATCGCCCAACGCCCCGACCGGCGTCGCGTTTCGCAACGCCGACCTCGAGCGCGTCCTCGCCTCGTTCAAGGGCCTGCTGGTGGTCGACGAAGCCTACGCGCCCTTCGCCACCGAAAACGCTGTGCCGCTGCTCGCGCGCTACCCGAACCTCGTGATCGTGCGCACGCTTTCCAAGGCGCATGCGCTGGCGGGGATCCGCGTCGGCTACTCGCTCTCGCACCCGGCGGTGACCGCCGTCCTCGACCGCGTCCGCGACAGCTACAACGTCAGCCGGCTCTCGCAGGCGGCCGCGCTCGCGGCGATCACGGACGAGGCGTACTACGCGGGCATCATCGGGCGGGTGAAGGCGACGCGCGACCACTCGATCGCGGGGTTCGCCGCCCGCGGCTGGTTCACGTACCCGTCGCAGTCCAACTTCATTTTCACCGAGCCCCGCAACGCCCGCGGGGAGCGCGGCCCGGCGGTGGCTAAGTCGGCCTATGACTTCCTGTACGCGCACAAGGTGCTCATCCGGTACTTTCCGAGCCACGCCTTGACCGCTCCGTTTCTGCGCATCAGCGTCGGGACGGACCGCGAGATGCAGGTCCTCAGCGAAACACTCGACGCATGGCTAAAATCTCCCAACGCGTAAGCACCGTTCACCGCAAGACTGCGGAGACCGACATCACGCTCACCCTGGCGGTCGACGGCCGCGGGGTGGCGCAGATCGACACGGGCGTTCCGTTCTTCGATCACATGCTCACGCTGTTCGCGAAGCACGGGCTTTTCGACCTCACCGTGAAGGCCAAGGGCGACGTCGATGTGGATTACCACCACACCGTCGAGGACGTCGGCCTTGTGCTCGGCCAGGCCTTCAAGGAGGCGCTGGGCGACAAGCTCGGGATCAAGCGCTACGGCTTTTTTATCCTGCCGATGGACGAGTCCCTCGCGCGCATCGTCGTCGATGTCGGCGGCCGGCCGCACCTCGTGTACGAGGCGAATCCGCCGACGATGTACGTGCGCGACTTCAACATCGTGCTCGTGAAGGAATTTTGCCGCGCGTTCAGCAACGCGCTTGGCGCCAACCTGCACGTGCAGCTCGTGTACGGTGAGGAGCCGCATCACGTGGCCGAGGCGATCTTCAAGTGCCTCGCGCGCGCGCTCGACGTCGCGACGCAGATCGAGCCGCGCGCGGCCGACTTGTTACCCAGTACCAAGGGTAAGATCTGACGCTTTTCCGTCGCCCGGCGCACGCGTGCCGGGACCGACCGGCCCCGCGCCGCGGTCCCTGTGCCCGCGCCGCGGGCAACGCCCGACCATGATCGCCGTCATCGACACCGGAATCTGCAACCTGCGCAGCGTGACCAAGGCCCTCGAGGCCGTGGGCGCGACGATCCAGGTGGTGCGCAATCCCGCCGAGCTCGCCGCCAGCCGGGCGCGCGGCCTCGTTTTGCCCGGGGTGGGCGCGTTGCGGGACTGCGTGGCTTCGCTGCGGGCCTCGCAACTCGACGCCAGCGTCCGCGCTTGGGTCGCGGACGACCGGCCGTTCCTCGGCGTGTGTCTCGGGATGCAGGCGCTGTTTGAGCACTCGGAGGAGGGTAATATTGCCGGGCTCGGGATCTTTCCGGGCAAGGTGGTGCGGTTTCAGCGTCCGCGGGAGTTCAAGATTCCGCACATGGGCTGGAACACCGTCCGGTTCACCCAGCCCGGATCGCCGCTGCGGGCGCAGTTGGCGGTCGAGGGCGAGTCCTTCTATTTCGTGCACAGCTTCCACTGTCAGCCGGCCAACCCGCAACTCGTGTTGGCCGAGAGCGACTACGGCGGGGTTTTTTGCGCCGCCATCGGTCGCGGTCGGGTGTTCGCGACCCAGTTTCACCCCGAGAAGAGTCAGGCGAAGGGACTGCAAATTTTTCGCAACTTCGCGGCGACGACGGGGTGACGGCGGGGGGCGGATTTGGGGTAGCCAGGTGCGCGAGCGCAGGGCTACGCGGTCGGATCGCCGGAGGCGTTCTTCGCGGTAGTTTCGCTAACACCGGTGGCGCGGCGGGCTAATGCCGCGGGAGAATTTTTCGCGCCCGCTCAACTTTTCTTTGCCAGCCGCAGGGATTTGGATTGGCTGGTCGAAATATGGCCAAGACTGCGTCGCTGAAGATCGATGACAAAGAATACCCCCTGCCGGTCATGGAAGGCACCGAAGGGGAGAAAGCGATTGATACCCGCACGCTGCGTGCCTCCAGCGGGTACATCGCCTACGATCAGGGCTACGGCAATACGGGTTCGTGCGAGAGCAAGATCACGTATCTCGACGGCGACAACGGCGTGCTCTGTCACCGTGGTTACCCGATCGACCAGCTCGCGCAGCAGAGTGACTTTGTCGAGACCGCCTACTTGGTGATTTACGGCGAGCTGCCGAACGCGACCCAGCGCAAGGAGTTCGGCCTGCTGCTCCGCAAGAACGCCGCGGTCGAGACACAGATGCAGAAGATTTTGGAGGGGTTTCCGACCAGTGCGTCGCCCATGGCGATGTTATCGGCCCTCGTCAGCGCGCTCCCCGCGTATCACGCCGAACTCGCGACGAATAATTTCGAGAAGGATCTCCAGAGCTTCGACCTCGCGGCGGCCATCGCCATGTCGAAGATCCGCACCTTCGTGGCGATGATCTACCGCTACCAGAAGGGGCTGCCCTTCATGTTTCCGAAGCAGGAGTTGCCGTTCTGCGACAACTTTCTGCACATGATGTTTTCCGAGCCCTACAAGGACTACCTCGCCATGCCGGAGGTCGCCAAGGCGCTCAATCTGGTGCTGCTGTTGCACGCCGATCACGAGCAGAACTGCTCCACCTCGACGGTGCGCATGGTCGGATCCAGCGCCGCCAATCTCTTCACGTCGATCTCCGCCGGCATCTGTGCGCTCTCGGGTCCGCTGCACGGCGGCGCCAACGTGGCGGTCATGCAAATGCTGCAGTCGATCCACGACGAGGGTGACGACGGCTCGCGCTTTATCGCCGCGGCCAAGTCGGGCTCGAAGAGCAACCGCCTGATGGGTTTCGGCCACGCGGTCTATCGCAACTTTGATCCGCGGGCCCGCATCATCGGCGACGCCTGCGACTCCGTGCTCAACAAGCTCGGGGTGGACGATCCGCTGCTGGCCATCGCCAAGCACCTCGAGCAGGCGGCGCTGAAGGACGATTATTTCGTTTCCCGCAAGTTGTACCCGAACGTCGATTTCTACTCCGGCATCATCATGCGCGCGATCGGCATTCCGATGAACATGTTCACGACGATGTTCGCGATCGGCCGTGCACCGGGCTACATCGCCAACTGGCGCGAGGTTGCGATGAACCCCAAGGGACGTATCTACCGCCCCCGTCAGATCTACGTCGGGCCGACCAAGCGCGACTACATTCCGATGGGCAAGCGCGGTTGAGCCGGGTTGCAAAATCGGAATTCGTTCGAGACCGGGCCAAACGCCCGGTCTTTTTTTTGCGCGGCTTGGTGTAGGCCCGCCCGTTGGGCGGGCGATTCATAAGGACGCCCGATGGAATCGCCCGGCCAGCGGCCGGGCCTGCATCAGACAGGCAGACCGGGTGGGGCCCGGTGTCCCCATCGGGCTGGCGCTTACTCTGCAAAACGAAGTGAATCGATCAGGGCATCGGGGGCCCACCTCATCAGGCACTCAACCCGCAACGCTCAGCCTCACGGCTTCGGCGTCTGCTTTGCCTTCGGATCGGGGAAGATTTCGTCCTGGGTTAAACCGGACAGCGTCGTCAGTCCGCCCATCAGCTTCCAAAAGATGAACATCATGGCGACCATGCTCGGCAGCACGATCACCACGAACGATACCCAGTGCATCTTGCCGAGGTCGGCGTTGAACTCCGGCGTGCCGGGCGGACTCTTCAGGATGTAAAGCGCGAGCGTGAAATTGACCGGCGCGCTGGCGAGCATCGTCAACGCGAGCCCGACGCTGGCGCGCTTTAGGAGCGCCTCGAATTCACCGGTCGCACCGCGCGCCGCGAGGGCCGCGTCGACCCGCGGAACGTCGATGATGCTCTCGTTGTAGAGGAGTTCGCGCACGAGTGGCGCCTTGCTGCGCAACGACAACAAGATGCTGAAACCGATCATCATCGGCAGCGCCGCGTCCTTCACCGCGAACCAGATGCCGCCGAGCTTCATCAGCGTGAACCCGCCGGAGAGCAGTACGCTGACCAGGCCGAGGATCGAAAGGTAGTTGGTCTTTTTGCGCTCAATCAGATCGTACACGCCGTAGCTGACGGGAAAAATCAGCGCGACGATCAGGCCCCAGAGCGGTCCGAGCCATTGGTCGGTGCTGAACTTCATCAACACCACCGTCGGGACGACGATGTTGCAGACGATGTTGAGGAAAGGGTTCTCGCGTTTGGGAGGCTGCGCCGGCGAAGTCATTTCGTTTTGCCAGTGACCCTTGCAGACTCTTTGCTCCCGTCAAACCCGCACCCATGATTCACCTTGGCGTTAATATCGACCACTGCGCGACCTTGCGTCAGGCCCGCTACCGCGACGCGGGGCGCACGACCGGGGGCGAGGTGGAGCCTGATCCCGTCACGTTCGCGCTGTGTTCCGAGCGCGCCGGGGCCGACGGCATCACGGTGCACCTGCGCGAGGACCGCCGGCATATCCAGGAACGCGACGTCTGGCGGCTCCGCGAGAGTATCGGTACGCGGCTGAACCTCGAGATGGCCTGCACGCCGGCGATGATCGATTTTGCGCTGAAGCTGAAGCCGGAGTTCGTGTGCGTCGTGCCGGAGAGCCGGCAGGAAGTGACGACCGAGGGGGGGCTGGACGTCGTCGGCAGCCGCGACCGCGTGCGCGCCTGCGTCGAGGCGATGAACGCCGCCGGCATCAAGGCCAGTCTCTTCATCGACGCGGACCTACCGCAGATCGAGCTGAGTGCGCAACTCGGCGCCCCGTTCGTCGAGTTGCACACCGGGGCCTACGCCAACGCCTATCACTCGCCGCGGCGCGGCGCGGAGTTCGAGCGGTTGCGCCTCGGCTGCGAGCGGGCCAAGGCCTGCGGTCTGACCGTCAACGCGGGTCACGGCATCAATTACGTAAATGTCGTAGAGGTGCGGACCCTGCCGCACCTCTACGAGCTCAACATCGGCCACAGCATCGTCAGTCGCGCGGTCTTCACCGGCGTCGACGAAGCCGTGCGCGAGATGAAGGCGAGGATGAACGCCTGAGGGTGGGGCGAACCCCGCCCGGGTGCCCGGCGGCTGCCGGCCGGCTCCGGCTCCCTTCGAACGACTCTCCGCTTCCGCTATGAATATCTCCCTTCCCCCGGGCGGCCACGTGATGGGTGTCGGCGCCGACATCATTGAGGTGGAGCGCGTGCGCGGCGTGATCGAGCGGCAGGGCGAACGGTTTCTGAGCCGGGTGTTCACCGACGAGGAGCGCGCCTACTGCGGCAGCATGAAGCATCCGCACAAGCACTACGCGGCGCGCTTCGCGGCCAAGGAGGCGGTCGCGAAGTGTTTTTCCACCGGGATTGGCGCGGAACTCGGCTGGCGCTCGGTTTCGATCTACCACGGCGAGCGCCACCAGCCGCTGGTCCGGCTCGACGCACAGGCCGCGGTGCTGTTGCGGCAGGTTGGAGCCACCCACGTGCATGTGACCCTCTCGCACACGGAGACCGTCGCCATGGCCGTGGCCGTGCTGGTGGACAACCGCGCGCGGGCCTAGGCCGTCGCCGCGCCCGCCGCCATGGAACCCGACGAGCCCACTGCCGAGGCCCGCGCCACGCCGTCCCCCGCGCAACTGTCGAAGACGCCTTCATGGATCATGCTCGGCTTCCTGCTCGGCGCGGCCTTCGTGGCGGCCTTGCCGTCGGCGCGGAAGACCGAGGATCCGGCGGAGCCGCCGGTCTCGCCTGCGCCCCCGGCCCGTCCGGCCGAGCCGCGCGAACCGGCGCCGCTGACCACGATCGAGGCCGTGTTTTCCGAATGGGGACGTTACGCGGTGTGGTCGGACGACATCACCGAGGTGTCGCTGTGGACTACGCGGGAGCGGGCGTTCACCGATTGTTATGAGGTCCGACGCATCGGCGACGTTTATTATTTCCGCTCCATCCCGACGCTGACGCGCCGCGTGCTCACGCACGGCAAGACCTTGCCGGAGTGCCCGCTGCAGTTCACCGAAACCGAGACGCAGTACCGGGAATGGCTGGACTACGGCCGGACCGAGCGACCGGCGGCCGAAAAGACCGCACCTCGGGTGCCGCCGCCGCGGCCGCCGACGCAACCGGTTCTCCGCGTGCCGCCGATCGAACCGACGAGAGCTCCCCCACCTTTGAACGACCTGCAATTCGAGGGGGCGCAACGGCCGCCCGGTGTGGTAAGGTGACACCATGAACCCGCTCCCCGGCAGTTACCCGATTCTCCGCTGCGACGAAGCGCGCACGCTGGAAACGAAGGTGCTGAGGGGCGACGAAGCGCGCGAATGGGCCGCGTTGCAGCGAGCCGGGCGGGCGATCGCCGCGGCGATCCTGCAGGACGGCGGCGAAATCGGCGGCCTGCCGGAAGACGGCCGCCTGCTGGTGCTGGCGGGGAAAGGCCACAACGGCGGCGACGCGTTGATCGCGGCGCAGGCCCTGCTCGCGCGGTTGCCGGCGGCGAAGGCGGACGTGTTGTTTGTTTTCGGGCTCGCGGAGCTACGTCCGTTGGCGGACCGCGCGTGGCGGCAATTAGCCTCGGCTTGGCCGGGCCGGGTTCGCGTGATCCCCCGCCTGATTCCGGGCACCCCCTACACCCTGAGCCTCGACGGCATCTTCGGCTTTCAGTTTCGTTCGCCGGCGGAGGCTCGCGTGATCGAACTCATTGCGTCGGCCAACGCGCTCCCGGTGCGTGTGCGGGCGGCGGTTGATCTGCCGAGCGCGGGGCTTTTTCGCGCCGACTTCACGTATGCGACCGGCAGTGTGAAGACCCCGGTCGTCGGTGCGCCCGAAGCGGGGCGAGTGCGTTTTCTTGACCTCGGTTTTTTTGAGGTCCCGCCCGGAGCGGAGGCGGCGGTGTGGCCGCAGGCCGACCGCGTGCTCACCCGGGAAGTCCTGGCGCCGCTCGCTGCGCTGCGACCGTCGCAGTCGGACAAGCGGACGTACGGACATGTTTTCATCGTTGGCGGTTCACGGGGTTATCCTGGTGCGGTGCTGCTGACCGTTATCGCCGCCTTGCGCAGCGGGGTCGGTCTCGTGACGGCATTTTTGCCGGAGTCGCTGGTGCCCGCGTTTGCCGCGCGGGCGCCGGAGGCCATGTGGGTGGGCTGGCCGGAAACGCCGACGGGTCACCTCGCGCTCGAAGGCGAGTACCTGCTGCGGGAGCGGGTTAGCCGTGCCACCGCGTTGGTGGTCGGCCCCGGCCTTGGTCGCGAACCCGAAACGCTCGCGTTGGCGCGAAGCCTGGTCGCGCAGTCGGCTGTGCCGCTGGTGATCGACGCCGATGCGTTGCAACCAGACGTTGTCTCGGCGGGAACGGCGCCGCGCATTGTAACGCCGCACGCGGGAGAATACGCGCGAATCCAGGCGGCGCTGGCGGAGCGGCCGGATGTGATCGTGGTGCGGAAGGGTCCAGTCACGCGCATCGACGGTGGTTCGGGTCCGCGGACCTCTCAAAGAGAAGGTGAGCCCACCGCGGCGGAGAGGGCTCCGACGTATCACTCGTTCTTTGGCGGCCCGGTTCTGGCGCGGGGGGGGAGTGGCGATTTGCTGGCGGGATTGACGGGCGGCTTGCTCGCACAGACACCGGCTGAGCCCTTCCTGGCGGCGGCACGCGGGGTGGTGTGGCACGGAGCTGCCGCGGATCGGCTGGCGCGGGCCCAGGGTCAGGTCGCGGTGCGCACGATCGAGGTGGCCGATTATTTGTCCGCCGCGCTGGGGGCGTCGGTCGATGACCGATAACCTGACGGAGCGTCAGGCGTTTCTCGTCCTGAACGCGTTGCCGAATATCGGCCCGGTTACCCTCAACCGGCTTTTGACGGAGTTGGGCGGCGATCCGCGCATGGTTTTCACCGTCGGCAAGGCGCGGCTGGAGTCCGTGAAGGGCGTAGGGCCTGCGATCTCGGGCAGCATCGCGGCGTGGCGTGAGCACCTCGACCTCGCGCGCGAGGAGGAGCGGATGGCGCAGAGTGGGGCTGACTTCCTCACGACGCGCGATCCGGTGTACCCGCGGTTGTTGAAGGAAATCCATGATCCTCCGATTGGCCTCTATCGGCGGGGCCGGGGCGATTTTTCCCAGCCCTGCGTGGCGATCGTCGGCTCGCGCCGCGCGACGTTGTATGGGCAGACGATTGCGAGACGCTTTGCCGTCGAGTTGGCGCAGCTCCGGTTCTGTGTGGTGAGCGGGCTTGCCCGCGGCATCGATACGGCGGCGCACGAGGGGGCGCTGTCCGCCGGCGGCAAGACTGCGGCGGTACTGGGAACCGGCGTGGATATTATTTATCCGCCGGAGAATCTCGCGCTGTACCGCCGCATCGAAACGGAGGGCGGGGCGATCCTTTCGGAGTTTCCCTTCGGCCGGCGGGCGGACCGCCAGTCGTTTGCGATGCGCAATCGGATTGTCGCAGGCATGTGTGAAGCGACGATCGTGGTGGAGAGCGACGTTGATGGCGGGGCGATGATCACCGCGCGTTTCGCGGGCGAGCATGGCCGGTTGATTTTCGCGGTGCCCGGGCGGATCGATCAGAACACCAGCGCGGGGTGTCACCAATTGATTCGCGACGGAGCGACGCTGATGACGAGCGTCGATGACCTGCTCAATGAACTCAGCTATCTCGACGGGCTGCGACCGGCGCCGATCAGCGAGAAGCCTGCAGATTCAGCCGCGGGACGCCCGGCTAACCTGACCGCGGACGAAGCCCGGATTTTCGAGTGTTTCCGCGGTGGCGCGATGCCCGGGGTCGACGCCTTGGCGGAGCAGACCGGATTGGCCGTGGCGGCGTTATCCCCGGCGCTCATGATGCTCGAGTTGAAGCGACTCATCGTAAGGCGAGTGGACGGCACTTTTGAGGCGAGACCGTAGGCAGCTGCGGATGGAATATTCCCGAAGTCGCGTTTGCGCCGCAGGTGAAAGCGTGGTCACGCGTGAGCACCACGCTGTCGCAGCGCTCAAACGCGGCTACGACCTGGTCGTAATTGCGGCAAATTGCCGTTGCGCCCGCATGCAGCGACCAACTCAGTCCGACCGCCTTCCGGAAAATCCGGAATTCGAGACCTCCAACCGGCTCAGCCCGGCGGCCACGACATCTGCCGTTGCCCGAGCAGGTGCACGTGGAGGTGCGGCACGGATTCGCAGGCGTGCGGACCGTTGTTCACGACGAGGCGGAAGCCGTGATCGAGTTTCAGTTTTTGCGCGACAGTCCCCGCGACGAGGAGCAGGTGGCCGAGCACGGCCTGATCGGCGGGAACGGCGGCGCTGATTCGGGTGATCGGCTGTTTCGGTACGATCAGCAGGTGAACGGGCGCCTGGGGCTGGATGTCGTGGAGGACGATGCAGTGCTCATCCTCGTGTTCGATCCGGGCGGGAATTTCCCGGGCGATGATGCGTTCGAAGATCGTTTTGGACATGGTGCTGAGATTACCACGAAACACACGAAACACACAAAAGAAGACTCGGGCCGGTGACGCGCCGGACTTTTCGTGTATTTGGTGTGTTTCGTGGTTTCACAAAAACAGTAACTGCAGGTTTGAGCCGCGTACGCTGCGGGCGGCGGCGAGGTCGCGGATGAAACCGAGCGCTTCCTCGTAGTCACGCATGCGGCGCGGTGTCGCGCGGCGGCCGGGCGGGATCAACGCGGGTCGCAGGTTAGTGACCAGCAGTGTCGCGTCGCGGAACGGCGCGAGCTGCCGGAGCCCCGTCATGATCTCGGCCCGCGTGAAGAGCGGCGTGGCGGCGGCGAGGGTGAGGGATGCGTCCCAATGGAAAAAACCGTGCCGGGGCTGGCGCGTGAACAGCCGTGCGAGTAATTCCGCGGCGGCGGCATTGAACGCGGCGTCGTACTTTTCGGCGGACCCCGGATCCGCCGCGAGTTGTTCCTCCAGATCGGACAGGCTTAGCGCGATCGCCGCCTTGATCTGTTCGGCCAGATAGAGGTCTTGCCCGGTGGCGTGGGCGAAAAGGGCGTTGATGAAATGCAGCCGGCGCAGCTCGGCGCGGGAACGGGGAGGCATGTTGGGACCACGGATGACACGCGGAAACGCCGGACGCCGCTCATACAGCGGGCGCGGTGCGGGTCGGCGCTTTACTCCGCTTGCGGCGGTTTATCTTTCGCGAGCGTGCTGATCTCGTCGACGAATTCGGCGACGTCGCGGAATTCCTTGTAGACGCTCGCAAACCTTACGTACGCGACCTGGTCGATCGTGCGGAGGCGTTGCATTACGGCTTCACCGATGGCGCTGGAGGGGATCTCCTTCTCGAACTGCGCCTCGAGCGCGTCCATCACGTCCTCCACCAGCATCGCGATCTGCTCACCGTCGACCGGACGCTTGTGGCAGGCCGCGCGAACGGCGCGGACGAGTTTCTCACGGTCGAAGTCCTCGCGCCGGCCGTCGCGTTTGATCACGACCACTCCGTCGCGCACGAGCATTTCAGTCGTGCTGTAGCGGTGGCTGCATTCGAGGCATTCGCGCCGGCGGCGGATCGTCGATCCTTCCCGGCTGATCCGGGAATCGATGACCTTGTCCTCAATCGAGGTGCATTTGGGGCAGCGCATCAGGTGAAAATTCCGGCTCTCAATGCCCGCAAGACGTCCAGGGGTCGCCGAGGGTTTCAGCGGGTGCCGAGGACATCATTTGAGCTCCAGGAAATTCTGCAGAATTTTCATCCCGCCTTCCGTCGCAATCGACTCGGGGTGAAATTGCACCCCCCAGATGGGCAGCGTTTTATGGCGCAGCCCCATGACTTCGCCTTCCGCGGTCTCGGCGGTGATT
Source organism: uncultured Opitutia bacterium (assembly GCA_903820035.1). Taxonomy (GTDB): domain Bacteria; phylum Verrucomicrobiota; class Verrucomicrobiia; order Opitutales; family Opitutaceae; genus ER46. The sequence goes on along the minus strand of CAIJFT010000022.1, from coordinate 9,825 downwards.
TCCAGCTCGGCGGGAAAGGTGGACCGTTCCACCAGCAGCGAGTGATAGCGGGTGGCGGCGAAGCCCTGCGGCATCCCGCGGAACACGTCGGTGTCCTTGTGCAGAATGGGCGAGGTCTTGCCGTGCATCAGCCGGCCGGCCCGGACGACATTGCCGCCGAAATAATGTCCGATCGATTGATGCCCGAGGCACACGCCGAAGATCGGTTTCTTGCCGGCAAAGGCCTTGATGATGTCGAGCGTGACTCCCGCCTCGCGCGGCGAGCACGGCCCCGGGGAAAGGAGCACCCGGTCCGGATTCAACGCGAGGGCCTCGGCCGGCGTGATCTCGTTGTTCCGGAACACGCGCTGCACCGCCCCCAGTTGACCGAAGTACTGGACGAGGTTGAACGTGAACGAGTCGTAGTTGTCGATGACGAGGAGCACGCGATTAAACGACACTACCTCGCGGAAAGGGGGCGGGGTCAAGCATCCGGCAGGGGTGGCAACCGATCGCCGGGGGGAGTCGTTGCCCGGGTTGAGCCGGCACGGAGCCGTTCGCAGGGCGGCGGTTGCGAACCAGGAACTCACGCGCGGCTGCGAAGGCCGGGAAAGCCAGACCGAGGTCCTTCTATGCGCGCGCTTTGCCGTTTCGAGTGCGGCATCTTTGCCCCGGGGTTTCTTTGCGTTTCAACATCTCCGCCGAACGACGAGCTGACGTTGGCCCACGCTCGAGTTTCTCAACCGGTTGATGAGCCCCTTCCCATTTCTGGTTTTTTATGCCATCGAACCCGTCGTCGTATTCGGGCTGACCGTCCAGTGCGCAGGCCCTCGGCCGGCGTTTCTCGGTGCGGTTGCCCGCGAGCGCGAAATCCACTGATGCCCGATCACTTCCAACTCCTAAAAACCGACTCCGCTACGGCGGCGCGCCGCGGCCGGTTGCGCACGCGGCATGGCGTCATCGAGACGCCGATCTTCATGCCCGTGGGCACCCAGGGTACCGTGAAGTCCATCACGCCGCAGCATCTCCGCGAGATCGGCGCGCAGATCATTCTCGGCAACACTTACCACCTCAACCTGCGGCCCGGCAGCGAACTCGTCCGCGACCTCGGCGGGTTGCACACCTTCATGGGCTGGGATGGCCCGATCCTGACCGATAGCGGCGGCTTTCAGGTCTTCTCGCTCGCGAAATTGCGCCAGATTCGCGACGACGGCGTGGCCTTCCAATCGCACCTCGACGGGGCGAAACTTTTCCTCGGCCCGAAGGAGGTCATGGGCATCCAGCAGAACCTCGGTAGCGACATTGCCATGGTCATCGACGAATGTCCGCCCTGGCCCTGCGAGCGCGAGGCCTGCGCCGCGGCGGTCGCACGCAGTTTTAAGTGGGCTGGGCAGTGCAAGCAGATCGCGACCGACAGCGGCTTTCTCGCGGCCGGGCATCATGTTTTCGCGATTGTGCAGGGTTCGACCTTCGACGACCTGCGGCGCGAGGCGGCGGAGTCACTAGGGGCGCTGGATTTCCCGGGTTACGCGGTGGGCGGGGTGAGCGTCGGCGAGCCGGAGCCCGAGATGTTGAAACAAGTCGGGGCCACGACGCCTTTTCTCCCGGCCGACAAGCCGCGGTACACGATGGGTCTCGGCACGCCGCCGCAGCTCTTGAAGATGGTCGCCTTGGGGGTGGATTTGTTTGACTGCGTGCTCCCGTCGCGGGTCGCGCGGAACGGACTCGTGTTCACTCCCGACGGGCCGATGAACCTGCGCAACGAGCAGTATCGCACCGACCCGCGTCCGATCGTCGAAGGCTTGTCGAACTATACCGCGGGTTTTTCCCGCGCCTACCTCCGCCATCTGACGGTCGCGGGCGAGATCCTCAGTTGTACCCTGCTCACGATCCACAACCTTCATTTCTATCTCGACCTGATGGCGCAGGCGCGCGCCCACCTCGAGGCTGGCGACTATGGCCCGTGGCACCGCGGGTGGATCGCCCGTTACGAGGCGGGGGCGGCGGCGCGGAAGGCCTGACTCGCCCCGCCGTGCGTGGACGGGCAGGCGTGGGGTAATTCCCGCTCCCGCCGCGTCTTGGTTTTGCTGGAAACCACTAGGGCCTTCTCCCAAGGTCCTGCCCCATGCGCATCCTCGTCACCGGCGGCGCCGGTTTTCTCGGCTCCCACCTCTGTGAACGTCTGTTGAACGACGGCCACGAGGTCGTCTGCATCGACAACCTCTTCACAGGGCAGAAGTCCAACGTCGCCCACCTCCGGGCGAATCCGAATTTCGAATTCGTCCGGCACGATATCATCGATCCGTTCAAGTACGAGGTGGACCAAATCTACAATCTGGCCTGCCCGGCGTCGCCCCCGCACTACCAGTACAACCCGATCAAGACGATCAAGACCTCGGTGATGGGTTCGATCAACTGCCTCGGTTTGGCGAAGCGGCTCAAGGCAAGGGTCTTCCAGGCCAGTACCAGTGAGGTCTACGGTGATCCGGTGGTGCATCCCCAGACCGAAGCCTACTGGGGGAACGTCAACCCGATCGGCAAGCGCTCGTGTTACGACGAGGGCAAGCGCTGCGCCGAGACGCTCTTTTTCGATTACCACCGCGAGAACAAGGTCGATATCCGCGTCATCCGCATCTTCAACACCTACGGACCGCGCATGCACCCCAACGACGGTCGCGTGGTTTCCAACTTCATCGTCCAAGCGCTGCAGGGGAAGGATCTTACGCTCTACGGCGATGGCACGCAGACACGGTCGTTCTGCTACGTCGAGGATCTGATCGAAGGCTTTGTCCGCTTCATGGGTCAAACCGAGACGGTTGGTCCGATGAATTTGGGCAACCCCGGCGAGTTCACCATGCACGAACTCGCGGAACTCACGCTCAAGTTGGTCGGCGGCAAGTCCAAGATCATCCACAAGCCGCTGCCGTCCGACGATCCGAAGCAACGCCAGCCCGACATCACGCTGGCGAGGAAGATTTTGAAGTGGGAGCCCAAGGTCCCGTTGGAAGAGGGGCTTCAACGTACCATCGCCTACTTCCGCGGCCGGGTTTGAACGGGCGACTCAGCGCCTACCCGCTGGAGGGGGAGGGTCCGTGCGCCCCTGACGGTTAATTTCGTAAACGGCCGCGCCCCGGCGCCGGCCCCATTTGTCGTTTGCCAAGGCCGGAAGGCCTCCTAGCGTTTCGACCCTTTCATGTTCTCGTTCCTGCTCAAACGGTTTTCCGGCCGGCACTATAAGAAGTTCCTTGAGAAGGCGCGCCCCACGGTCGCGCGCATCAACGAGCTCGAAAAGTCATTTCAGTCGCTGACCGACGAACAACTCCGGGCCAAGACCGACGAATTCCGGGCCCGGATTGCCGCGGCCACCGACAAGCACGCCGCCCTCGACGAGATCACGCCTGAGGCGTTCGCCACTGTGAAGAACGCCGCCCGCCGCCTCTGCGGCCGGACCGTCGTCGTGTGTGAGCACGAGCTCACGTGGGACATGATTCATTTCGATGTCCAGCTGATCGGCGGTCTCGCCATCCATCAGGGACGCATCGCGGAAATGGCTACGGGTGAAGGCAAAACCCTCGTTTCGACCCTTCCGCTCTACCTCAACGCCCTCACGGGTCGGAACTCCCAGCTCGTCACCGTCAACGACTACCTCGCCCGCCGCGATTCCGAGTGGATGGGGCACCTGTACCGGTTCCTCGGGGTGACCGTCGGTTGTATCCAACAGCAGATGGCGCCGGATGCCCGCCGCGAGATGTACGCGTGCGATATCACCTACGGCACCGCGAGCGAGTTTGGCTTCGACTACCTCCGCGACAACGGCATGGCCACGCGCAAGGAGGACCAGGTCCAACGCGATTACTGGTACTGCATCGTGGACGAGGTCGACTCCATCCTCGTCGACGAGGCGCGCACCCCGCTGATTATTTCCGGCCCGGCCCCGATTGAACGCGAACAGCCTTTTACACGGCTCAAGCCGCCGGTTGACGAAATCGTCAACGCCCAGATCCGCCTCTGTAACAAGATCGTCAGCGAGGCCAAGGAGCTGCTGGAAAAGCCCGGCGCCAAGGACGACGAAAAGAATCTCGCCGCGCACAAGATGCTGCAGGTGAAAATGGGGCACCCGAAGAATAAGCAGCTCCTGCGCCTCATGGAGACCGGCGACTGGCGCAAGCGGCTCGACAAGACGGAGACCGAGCTGAACTCCGACCTCAACAAGGACGAACTCTACAAGATCAAGGAAGAGCTCTTCTACGTCATCGACGAACGCCAGCACCAGGCCGACCTCACCGAGATCGGTCGCACCCGCCTGCGGCCGGATAACCCGGACGCGTTCGTCCTGCCCGATCTCGCCACGGAGTTTTCCGATATCGAGAAAGAGCTCACCGTTTCGCCCGAGGACCGTGAAGCCAAAAAGCTCACCGCACAGCAGCGCTACGCCGACGTCTCCGAGGACATCCACGCCATCTCGCAACTGCTCCGCGCCTACTCGCTGTATGAGCGCGACGTCGAGTACGTCGTCACGCCCGACGGCAAGGTGATGATCGTCGACGAGAACACCGGTCGCGTCATGCCGGGCCGCCGCTGGTCCGACGGCCTGCATCAGGCGGTCGAGGCCAAGGAAAACGTGAGCATCGAGCGCGAGACGCGCACCTACGCGACGATCACGATCCAAAATTATTTCCGCATGTACGAGAAGCTCGCCGGCATGACGGGCACGGCGGAAACGGAAGCGACCGAGTTCAACGACATCTACCGGCTCTCGGTGCAGGTCATCCCGACGAACAAGCCCTGCATCCGCGTCGATCGCAACGACTCCATCTTCAAGACCCGCCGCGACAAGTACACCGCCGTGGTCAAGGAGATCGAGGCCGCCCATAAGCGCGGCCAGCCGGTGCTCGTCGGCACGGTGAGCGTCGAGTCCTCCGAGGTCCTGTCGCGCATGCTCAAGCGCACCGGTGTCATCCACACGGTGCTGAACGCCAAGTTTCACCAGCAGGAAGCCGATATCGTGTCCCGGGCCGGTCAGCGCGGCGGCGTCACCATCGCCACCAACATGGCGGGCCGCGGTACCGACATCAAACTGGGCGAGGGCGTCCGGGAGCTCGGTGGCCTCTACGTGATCGGCACCGAGCGCCACGAATCCCGCCGCATCGACCGCCAGCTGCGCGGCCGTTGCTCGCGGCAGGGCGACCCCGGTCTGACGAAGTTTTATCTCTCGCTCGAGGACGACCTCATGCGGTTGTTCCTCCAGGGCAATATCGCGTCGCGCCTCATGGAAGGCTCCATGCAGGAGGGCGAGGAGCTCGAGCACAGCCTGTTGAACCGTTCGATCGAGAGCGCGCAGAAGAAGGTCGAACAGCAGAATTATTCGATCCGCAAGCGGCTGCTCCAGTACGATGACGTGCTCAACCAGCAGCGCGAAGTCGTCTACGGCATCCGCAACGCCGCGATCCACTCGGACCGCCCGAAGGATATCATCTTTGAGCAGATCGCCGAGGAGCTCCAAACCCGGCTCGAGGTCGCCGGCTACGGGCAAAAGATCGGGCCGACGCAGACCGCGATCGAGGGCGTCGTCGGCTGGCTCAACGCCCACTTCCCGATCAGCATCCGCGTGGATGAACTCGCCGGCAATAACGCCGACGCGATCGTCACGATGCTGACCGGGCGGATCCAACAGGCTTACGCGGTAAAGGAGTCCGTCGAGAACCCCGAGGCGCTGGGTTCGCTCGAGCGTTACGTGGTCATTAACGCGATCGACCACCACTGGCAGGAGCATCTCACCGAGATGGAGGAACTCCGCCGTTCCATCGGTCTGCGCAGCTACGGGCAGAAGGATCCGCTCGTCGAGTACAAGGGCGAGGCCTACAAATACTTCGAGGAGCTGATGAACAACGTACGGTTGCAGATTTGCACCGGACTTTTCCGCAGCGCCTCCAACCTCGAGTCGTTTGAGAACATGCTCGAGCTCCTCAGCCAGAACGCGCACGCCGTCGGTCCGACCGACGCTCCGGAGCCGAGCACCTCGACGCTGCCGTCTGGCGGTTTGCAGATCACAACGACCGTGACCAGCAGCGGTCCCGTCGAAGCGCCCGCCGAGCCGGAACTCCAGCTCCCCAAGATTACGATCCGCCGTGAAGCGCCCAAGGTCGGTCGCAACGAACCCTGCCCCTGCGGCAGCGGCAAGAAATTCAAGAACTGCCACGGCGCCTGAGCTCGCCTCGCCCGTAGCCGCGTTGGAGCGAAGCGACAACGTGGCGGGGCGGGTGGACAGCCGTCCGCCCGCTTTCCTGACATTCGCGCAACCGGAGCCGCCCGGTAAACGTCATGCGGCCATGGGTCCGGCGTCGTCATCTTTTCCCGCTGCTCTATGAACTTGGCCGATGTTTTCACGGTGGTGCTCTCGATCGCCGGCGTCCTCGCGGTTTTCGTGGGCGTCTGGCTCCTCACGGCCGGGCTGTTTCCCGCCCAGACCGAACGCTGCGCCGGGCACATCGGGGCCACTCCGCTGAAGTGCTACGCCATCGGTTTTGCCGCCCTGGTGCCGGTGCTGATTGCAGGCACCCTGCTCGGTCGATTCGCGTCCAACGCCCCGCTTAAGGTCGTCTCCGTGTTGATCTTTGTCTTCGCGCTACTCTGCGCCCTGGCGGGCACCGCCGGGCTCGCCCTGCGCATCGGGCGGGGTCTGGCCTCCGCGCAGGATGCCCAGGATCCTTGGCGTCGGGTGCTGCGCGGCGGCATCGTGCTCGCGATCACGTATGGCACCATCGTGTTGATTCCGCTGACGCTCGTGCCCGGTTTCGGGGCATTTTTGCTCTCCTGCCAACGCCGTTCCATTCCTGCCGCGGCCGCGGCGCCGGAAAGTTTTTGAACTGCTCCCGCCGTCAATTCCTCGTGGCAGGCGCCGGGGCGGTGGTCGCCGCCGGCAGCGGGTGCAGCCGTGCCCGCGACCTGCGGGATGAGGCCCGGCGCTGGCTCGGACAGCCGACCGCGCGGGTCTTGGCGGGATCGCTAAGCGCGCCCGCCGCGCCGGAGATCGATCCGATCAGCCATGTGCTCAACCGGCTCACCTTTGGCCCCCGTCCCGGTGACTACGCCCGCGTGGCGGCGCAGGGGGTGCCGGCCTTCATCGCGCAACAACTCGCGCCGCAGCAGCTCGGCGACTGGGTGTGCGAGCGCGTGATCCGGCACGAGTGTGACAGCCTCGCCGATCCGCAGAGTCGGTTGTTTCCGCGGCCGACCGACGATGGGGATACCCTGACGCGGCTCTTTCCCGCGCTCCAGAACCACGCCGCCCGGGTCGGCGAACTCTATGAGTACAAGGACAAGGTGCTCCTCGAGGACCTGACCCGCGCCACGCTGCTGCGCGCCGTGCTGAGCGAACGCCAGCTCTACGAAGTGATGGTCCAATTCTGGGGCGACCATTTCAACATCGACCCGTCCAAGGGTGAAGCCAAGTGGCTCAAGGTGGCCGACGACCGCGATGTCATCCGGGTCCATGCGCTCGGCAATTTCCGCGCCCTGCTGCGGGCGAGTGCGGTCAGCCCGGCCATGCTCTGGTACCTCGACGGCCGCGTGAACCGCCGCACGAAACCGGAGGATAAGCCCAACGAGAATTATGCGCGTGAGCTCCTGGAGCTCCACACGCTCGGCGTCCACGGCGGCTACACGCAGCAGGACGTGATGGAGGTCGCCCGCTGCCTGACCGGTTGGACCGTGCGCGACCGCAAGAAGTACTTCAAAGGCCGCGTCGAGTTCGTCGCCCGCCAGCACGATGACGGCGCGAAGCGCGTGCTGGGTGAAACGATTCCGGCGGGACTCGGCGCGGGTGACCTCGACCGCGTGCTGGAGATCGTGGTGCGTCATCCCGGTACGGCCCGGCACCTCGCCTGGAAACTCTGCCGGCGCTTCATCAGCGACGAACCGCCCGAGGCGGCGGTGGCGGCGACCGCGGCGGCCTTCACCGCGGCGCAGGGCGATATTCCCGCAACGCTCCGGACGTTGTTTGCGACGCCGGAGTTTCTCGCCCCGGCGGTGCGCGGGGCGAAGTTTAAGCGCCCGATGCATTTTGTGGTTTCGGCCCTCCGCGCGACGAACGCCGCAACCGATGCGGCGCGTCCGCTCAGCGATTACCTGGTGCGGCTCGGGCACGCCCCGTTCCGCTATACCACGCCGGACGGTTATCCCGAGGAGGCCCAGCACTGGCAGAATACCCTGCTGTGGCGCTGGAATTTCGTGGCGGCCTTGGCGGCCAACCGGATCAAGGGCACGCGGATCGAGCCGGAAGAGCTCCGGGAGCGGCTGGGCGGCGACGACGCGCTGCTGGCTACGCTGCTGGGCCGCCGGCCCGCGGAGCTGGAGCGCTCCGCGTATCAGGAATCCGGAGCCGGTCTGGCGCTGGTGCTCGCTTCGCCGGCATTTCAGTATTGCTGAGCAAGCGCATGCCGACCCAAGCCCTCATCACCAGTCGCGGCGATCAGCGGCGCACACTCGTGGTCGTGTTTCTCCGCGGCGCGGCCGACGGCCTTGCGCTCGTCCCCCCGGTGGCGGACGACCATTATTATCGCGCCCGGCCGCGGCTCGGGTTGGCGGCGCGAGACACGGTGAAATTAGACGGCCATTTCGGGCTGCACCCGAAGCTGATGCCGTTGGAGTCGGCGTGGCGCGACGGGGATCTGGCGATTGTCCACGCCTGCGGGATTGAAGACGAAACCCGCTCGCACTTCGAGGCGCAGGACCTGATGGAGCACGGTGGGATTGTGGCCGGGGGCTGGCTCGGGCGTTATCTGCGCACGCGGCCGGCGGCGGCGAGCGGTGCCCTGGCGTGCGTCGCGGTGGGGAAGGCGCTGCCGGAGTGTCTGCTCGGCGCGCCCAGCGTGTCGGTGATGCAGAGCTTGGATGAGTTCACGCTGGGCGGAAACACCCCCGCGTTCCGTTCCCAGTTGGAGCGGCTCTATGCGATGGAGCGCGGACGGCTTGGTTCGGCGGCGCGGGACACCTTTGACGCGCTGGTGCGGATTGAGGCGTTGCGGACGACGAAATACGCGGCGGCCAACGGGGCGAGCTACGGCCGGGATGATTTTTCCACCGGCTTGGGTCAGGTGGCGCAGTTGATCAAGGCGGATGTCGGTTTGGAGGCGGCATCGATCGACCTGCCGGGCTGGGATTCGCATTTTGCCCAAGAGGGGCAGGTGGAGTCCCTCGCGGCGCGGCTCGCCACGGGTCTGGCGGCATTCCGACGCGACCTCGGGCCGCGGATGGCGACCACGACGGTCGTGGTGATGACGGAATTTGGCCGCACCGTGGAGGAGAATTCGGCGTTCGGCACCGATCACGGCCGCGGGTCCGCGATGTTTGTGCTCGGCGGCGGGGTCAGGGGCGGGCGCATGCACGGCGCGTGGCGCGGCTTGCATCCCGATGTGCTCGAGCGGCGCGGCCTGCTCGAAGGCTATGGCGACTTGCCGGTCCTGAACAACTATCGCAACGTGCTCGCACCCGTGTTGGTGCGACAGGGCGCCACGGTGGCGAGCCTCGGAGCGGTGTTCCCCGGTTTTGAACTCGGGCCGCTCGACCTGTTCGGCCCGTCGCCTTCATCAGGCGGATAACAGGGCGCAGAACGACCGACCTGTCCGCCGGCAACCCTGCGGCGCACGCGTTTCTCGCGCGGCCGGCTCAGTCGAAGAACGGGAATAGGCGCTTCAGCCCGGCCTGGTCGGGTTGGCCGCCGTATTCGCAGATTTCAAAGGCCTCGGCGTGCTTCACGCCTTGCGCGGTGGCGCCGGGATACCACGTGGCGAGTTCGCGGCTGAAACGCGTCGCGGTGCCCATGAAGCGGCGGGAGAAACTTTCGCG